>CAMOUV010000038.1 GCA_946626695.1 uncultured Blautia sp. | reverse complement strand
GCGGGTCTTTCCGGAAATCTGTTCTTATGCTGTCAGAAACAATGGCATCTGCCCCTGAAAGCCTTTTTATTCTTTGTCATGAATCAGGGCATGGAGCTCCTGCAGGGAGCGGACCTGCCCGGTCTTTCTCATTTTGATGGAACGGATCCCGCTGACCGTCGCCTTGGCAGCCGCCATAGTGGTCATGTAGGGGACCTTCTTCCGGATCGCAGCCTTCCGCAGATAGCTGTCGTCCCATTTCTCAGCCTTCTCCACCGGCGTATTCACCACCAGGTCGATCTTGCCGTTCGTGATCAGATCCAGGATATTCGGGCGGCCTTCCTGCAGCTTTTTCACGGTTTCCACCTGAATGCCGTGATCCGCCAGAAGCCGGGCCGTACCCTTGGTGGCCATGATGTGGAAGCCGCACTCGGCAAAGCCTTCTGCCACATCCAGCACCTCATCCTTGTTGCTCACGCTGATCAGCACGGTGCCTTCCAGCGGAAGCCGGGTCTGGGTCGCCTCCTGGGCCTTATAGAAGGCCTCGCCCCAGATCTCGGAAAGTCCCAGGACCTCGCCGGTGGAACGCATCTCCGGTCCCAGCAGCGGATCCACCTCCGGGAACATGTTGAAGGGGAAGACGGCTTCTTTTACGCCGTAATAGGGGATCACCTGCTCCTTCAGTTCCGGGACCGGCGAGGGCCTTCCGGTGAGTTCCCCGGTCACGATGTCGATGGCCAGCGGGACCATGCGGATATTGCAGACCTTGGAGACCAGCGGCACGGTACGGGAGGCTCTCGGATTTGCCTCCAGCACAAATACCTTTCCGTTCTCGATGGCATACTGCATGTTCATCAGACCGCTGACATGCATTTCCTCTGCGATCCTCCGGGTGTATTCCTTGATGGTCGCCACATTTTCCTTGCTCAGATGACGGGAAGGAATGATGCAGGCGGAGTCGCCGGAATGAACGCCGGCCAGCTCGATATGCTCCATGACCGCCGGAACAAAAGCATGGGTTCCGTCGCTGATGGCGTCCGCTTCGCACTCGATGGCATGCATCAGGAAACGGTCGATCAGGATCGGACGGTCGGGCGTAACACCGACGGCCGCTTTCATATAGCCCACCATGCTGTCCGCATCATAGACCACTTCCATTCCGCGGCCGCCCAGCACGTAGGAGGGACGGACCATCACGGGATAGCCGATCTTCTCGGCTGCCGCCAGCGCTTCCTCCACGGTGGAAGCCATTCCGGATTCCGGCATGGGAATCTCCAGCTTGTCCATCATGGCCCGGAACTGGTCACGGTCTTCCGCCAGATCGATGACCGAGGGGGAAGTGCCCAGGATCTTCACACCGTTCTTTTCCAGATCGGAGGCAAGATTCAGCGGAGTCTGCCCGCCAAACTGGGCGATCACGCCCACGGGCTGTTCCTTTTTATAGATGCTCAGTACATCCTCCAGGGTCAGCGGCTCGAAATACAGCTTGTCGGAGGTGTCGTAATCCGTGGATACGGTCTCCGGATTACAGTTGACGATGATGGTCTCAAAGCCCAGCTTCTTCAAAGCCAGCGAAGCATGGACACAGCAGTAGTCAAACTCGATGCCCTGACCGATCCGGTTGGGGCCGCCGCCGAGGATCATGATCTTCGGCTTATCGGAGGATACCGGATTTTTGTCCGGTGCGTTGTAGGTGGAATAATAGTAGGCGCTGTCCGGGGTTCCGCTTACATGCACCCCTTCCCAGGCTTCCTCCACACCCAGGCTGATTCTCCGGTTGCGGATCTCCTCCTCCGGGATCTCCAGGATCTGTCCCAGATATTTATCTGCAAAGCCGTCCTTCTTCGCCCGGATCAGAAGCTCATCCGCCGGCAGGCTGCCTTTGGACTCTTTCAGTGTTTCTTCCTCCTGTACCAGCTCCAGCATCTGCTGCAGGAAATATTCCTTGATATGGGTCAGCTCATGGATCTCCTGTACGGAGGCGCCATGGCGGAGGGCTTCATAGATGATGAAATACCGGTCGCTGGAGGGATTGATGAGCCGCTGCATCAGCTCTTCCTTGTCCAGATCGGAATAGCCGGCACGTCCCAGGCCGTAGCGCCCGGTCTCCAGGCTCCGGATGGCTTTCTGGAAGGCTTCCTTAAAATTCTTGCCGATGCTCATGACTTCGCCGACCGCCCGCATCTGGGTACCCAGCTTGTCCTCCACGCCCTTGAATTTTTCAAACGCCCAGCGGGCAAATTTGATCACCACGTAATCGCCGTCCGGCACATATTTGTCCAGTGTTCCGTATTTCCCGCAGGGAATATCCGACAGACGCAGGCCGGTGGCCAGCATGGCGGATACCAGTGCGATGGGGAAACCGGTGGCCTTGCTGGCCAGCGCGGAGGAACGGGAGGTACGGGGATTGATCTCGATGATGACATCCCGGTCGCTCACCGGATCATGGGCCCACTGCACATTGGTGCCGCCGATCACCTGGATCGCCTCCACGATTTTGTAGGATTTTTCCTGCAGACGCTTCTGTACCTTTTCCGAGATCGTCAGCATGGGAGCCGAACAGAAGGAATCTCCCGTGTGCACACCCATGGGATCGATGTTCTCGATGAAGCAGACCGTGATCATGTTGTTGTCCGCATCCCGGACGACCTCCAGCTCCAGCTCTTCCCAGCCGAGGACCGATTCCTCCACCAGGACCTGCCCCACCAGGGAAGCCTGCAGACCGCGGGCACAGACCTTCTTCAGTTCTTCGATATTGTAAACCAGACCGCCGCCGGTGCCGCCCATGGTATAGGCCGGCCGAAGGACCACGGGATATCCCAGCTTGTCCGCGATTGCCAGAGCCTCATCCACCGTGTAGGCCACTTCGCTCCGGGCCATCTCGATCCCCAGGCTCTCCATGGTATGCTTGAATTCGATCCGGTCCTCCCCGCGCTCGATGGCATCCACCTGCACGCCGATCACCTGCACATTGTATTTCTCCAGAACGCCGGCCTTTGCCAGTTCCGAACAAAGATTAAGACCGGACTGTCCTCCGAGATTGGGAAGAAGAGCGTCTGGTCTTTCTTTTGCGATGATCTGCTCAATGCGTTCTGCATTCAGCGGCTCAATATAGGTAACGTCAGCAATTTCCGGATCCGTCATGATGGTTGCCGGATTCGAATTTACGAGTACGATTTCATAACCAAGATTTCTCAGGGCTTTGCATGCCTGTGTGCCCGAATAGTCAAACTCGCAGGCCTGACCGATGATAATGGGACCCGATCCGATGATCAACACTTTGTGGATGTCTGTTCTCTTTGGCATAACCATGTCCTCCGTTTCGTTTCCGCGGGCAGTCTTCCCGCCTCTGTTCATCAGCTTCCATTTTCTTTTATGTGACATTATACAAAAAACCTGCGCAAAGTACAATATAATACTTTGCACAAGTTTTTCGAAATTATAAAACGATTTTCGTCATTGTTCCCGCTTGCCGATCTCGTTTTTCCGGTACTGCAGAGGGGACAGCTGATATCTTTTTTTGAAGGCTTTCGAAAAAACCACCACATCCTGGTATCCGCAAGAGGATGCGATCTGTTCGATGGAGCTGTTCGTGATGGCCAGAAGCTCCGCCGCTCTGGAGAGCCGGAAGGATGTCAGATATTCATTGGGACCCATCCCCTTTTCCTGCATGAACAGCGTATACAGATAGCTTCGGTTGATCCCGACCTCATCCGCTATATCCGAAACCTTGATCGGCATATAATACTGGTTCCGGATAAAATGGATGGCTCTTTGTGTATATTCGCTGGCCTTGTCCTTCCGGTCCACCGTCCGCACGTAAATGTTTTTCATCAGGATCGCAAAGATACGGTACAGCTGGCTTTCCAGGATCAGGGCATTCAGCTCCGAATTCTTCTGATGGTTGAAGATTGTCCGGAAGACATCCTCCAGCTCTTCCTTCTGATCGCAGCAGAAAACCGGCCGGTCGGAGCCCAGTCCCAGCTCATGAACCAGAATGGGAGCCAGCGTCCCCTCAAATCCGATCCAGCAGTAGGTCCACGGGTCTTCGGAATCAGCCTGATAGAAGGTCTGCACCTCCGGTTCGATCAGGAAGCCCTCCCGTTCATGCAGATGCCAGGTCATATTATCCATCCGGAAAACTCCTTTGCCTTCCAGGATATAATGGATGATATAATTCGGCCGCACCACGGGCCCCCAGCTGTGCAGGGGTTTACAGGCCTCCCGTCCGCAGAATACCATCCGCAGATCCTGAAATGGTTGTTCAAAGGACTGTCCGACATAATAATTTTCCATATTCCCTCCTGATCGTCATTCGAGTTTTTTCATCTCTTTCAGGATCTTTCGCTGTGAGAGTTTCGGTGTTTCCGCCCGGGTGGTTTCTTCCGTATCTTCTTCCGTCGGCAGGAATTCCGCGATATCCTTGTACAGAAGCTCCGATATCAGCATCGTGATCAGGCCGAAGCCGATGGTCACCCAGATAAAAGCATACAGGGGACGGTAATAAGTATCAAGAATGGTTACCGCAACAGGCACCGCAAACAATGCGACGGCCAGAAGCATCTTCAGCGGCTTCCGCGCCGCAAAAAAGAAGGCATTCCGCAGCAGATGGGGGATCGTGTCGCTGAATGCGGCCATGACCGGCTGCAGATAGACCGCTTCGATCACCAGCAGGAACAGAAGCGCATAGCAGGCATACTTGAAAACGGTAAGGATCCCGCCCTGATAATCACAGAAACGGATATCCAGGACCAGGATCACCGCGATCAACGCAAAGAGAACGGTGCACAGGATTCCCTGCTTCAGGTTCATCACAAATCCCTTCCAGAAGGTTTTAAAAGGATTGGGATAATCGTTGGTATGTAATGTTTTCAGCATTACGTAAAACAAGGCAGCCAGTCCCGGCCCGATGGTGATCACCGGAAGCGAAAACACCACAAACATCAGGTTCGCTCCGATCATGACCGCAAGCCGTCCCATGATCCGCCCGAAGGTACTGTCATTATCCAGAAATGCATTCAGCCGTTTTCCCATTCTACTTTGCCTCCTGTGGTTCACTGAACAGAAAATCCAGAAATACCTCCGCGCTTTCCGGCCTCTGCGTATAGGCGCTGATCCCCAGCACACAATCGTCCTCATAGAGATGATACTTTGTCACCAGCAGGCTGTCCGAAATATCGATGCCCACCGGGACGGGATCTTCGCTGTACTCCGTATCGTAGGGAATGCAGGTCACGATCCGGTCCGCATATTTTTCCGCGATGGCAGCGCATTTCGGATCCTTCAGGTCCAGGAGACGCCCGCTGCTGCCGATTCCCTGCAGGCCTTCCCTTCCCATCACCACCACATCCAGATCTCCCGATTCCACCAGAGCCACAAAAGCCTGGTAATAGCTGTTGTTGGTACCTCCCCGGACCGAAGGGTCGAACCAGGCGGAGGCGTTCATCTCAACCTTTTTCACGGAGGTGTCATATCCCGCATACATCACGAAATCTCTCCAGAGAGGAGATCCGTTCCCGCCGTTTTCCATGGTATTGACATACATGCCGTAAAACCAGTAATCCTTCACGGCGAAGGCGGCTCTGTAGATCATATATCCCGATATGGATACCACCGAAATGATTCCGAGGATCCAGAGCCAGTAATAGGTAAGGATATAACTGAACCTCTGGCGGGCGGTCATGCCCCGCATCTTCTCCGTCTCCGTTTCAAGCCACGGTCCCAGCCGTTCCCGCAATCCCTTCATAGGTTTCTTTCCTCTCCCCTGCCGTGTGCTCCGGCCATAAAACAGTCTCTGAAAAACAACAGGGCTTTCGCATGAAGACGAAAGCCCCTGTTGCAATGCTTAAAAATGATTTTACAGTTTTCCGCCGGATGTTGCAATACCTTCCACGAACTGTTTCTGGAAGATCACATAGATGATGACCATCGGCAGTACGGCCAGAGTGGCGGCTGCCATCATGGTCGGATATTCACTTCCATACTGTCCCTGCATCTTGGCCAGACCTGCCGACAACGTCGTTGTGCTGGCATTGGTGCAGACGATCATGGGCCACATCAGATCCTTGAAGGCAAAGACCGCGGTGAAGATTCCCAGCGAAACCATGGAACTCTTCGTCAGAGGCATCATGATATGTAGGAAACGTCCCGGCACGGAACAACCGTCAATATTTGCCGCTTCCTCCAGATCCATCGGGAGTCCTTCGTATCCGGTCTTCAGCAGATAGGTACCGAAAGCCGTTACGATACCCGGCCATACCAGACCGAAGGTCGTGTTCAGCATCCCCATCTTGGAAACCATCAGGTACTGCGGAATGATGAAGATCTGTGCCGGAACCATCATCTGGATCAGGACCATCGTGAACAGGATCTTTTTGCCCGGGAATTTCAGACGGCCGAAAGCATATCCTGCCATCGTAGCCGTCAGACACGCGCAGACAACACGGAAGAAGATCATCAGCAGCGTATTCTTATACAGAATAATGAAGTTGTAGCTCTTCCACACCGTTGCGAAATTCTCCCAATGCCACCCGTTGGCCGGGAAGATGTAGAACGGATTCACTGAGATGGACTCCTGATTCGTCTTCAGAGCGGTCAGGATCATCCATGCAAAGGGAACCAGCATGATAAAGGCCATAATGATCAGAACGATCTGCGTCAGGATCTTATTTCTCCTGGCTTTTGCTTCCGCACTTTTCAAAACCATTTCCCTCCTCTCAGTTATGATATACGACCCGCTTCTCTACCTGCTGCAGTATGAACGTCACGATCATAATGAACACAAGAAGCACTACAACGAGCGTAGCGCCGTAGCCCTTATTGCCATTGGTAAACGCATACTGGTAGAAAAGATAAACGATGGACTGTACTTTCTTCAGCGCCACGTTCGTCTTGTCCATGACCATGAACATCAGATCGAAGACCGTCAGCGCACCGATGATACGGGTCTGTACGATAAAGAAGGTAGTCGGTGAAAGTAACGGAACCGTGATCGAGAAGAACTGGCGGAAACCGTTGGCACCGTCGATGGAAGCCGCTTCATAGTAGTCCCCCGGGATCTCCTGGAGACCGCCGATGAAAAGCACCATGTTGTAACCGATGATAGACCATACGCCGATCACACCGATGGAAATCCAGGCGATATTCGGATCCGAGATCCAGGCTACTTTGGTATGGAAGACATTGTTCAGCAGACCGAACTGTGTGTTGTAAAGCCACTTCCATACCATAGCCACAGCTGCAGGAGCACAGACCATCGGCAGGAAGAAAATAGTACGGTATACAGATCGCCCTGCCACCTTCTTGTTCAGAAGCACAGCCAGTATCAGCGCTATGACGATACCGAACGGTACCTCGATCAGCGCGTACTTAATGGTGTTCCAAAGAGACTGCCATGTCTCCGGTGCAGCCAGCACCTTGGAGTAATTGGCAAGACCTACAAAGGTGTTTCCCTTTCCAAAATCCCCCGTTTTACAGAAGGACTGATAGATCGTGTTGAAAATGGGATAGAAGTTCAGAACGATCAGTCCGATCATCGTCGGTGCAACAAAGAGCAAGCCCCATTTTGCCTCTGTTTTTTCTTTAGGAGACATGTTTTTTAACATGTGAACTCCTCCTCCCCCTGTACGTGTACAGTATTATTCGTTTGCGATCGCATCCTCGATGATCATCTGAGCAGCGTCACATGCACTTGCCATCAGATCCGGATCGGACGGATTCTGCCACGGATCAAGGAATGCACCTGCCTGCTGAAGAGCATCTTCCCATACGGTCGTATTTCTGGTGTACGGTCTGAAGTAAAGCTGTGCATCTGTCTCAGCCTTGGTGAATGCGGAAACGTCCATTCCCGGGAACGCATTTGCAAATTCTTCGGAAACACCCTTCATACCAGCCATGGTAACGCCCAGTTCAGCCTGTTCCTTCTGGCCTTTTTCCGCGCAGAAGTAAGAGATCAGGCTGTAAGCAGCTGCAGGATCTGCCACCTGATGGGAAGCAGCCCAGCCAAGACCGTTATAGCAGCTCCAGCGTTCTCCTTCGTCACATGCGCCGTTGCCGTTCGCATCGCCGTAGGGGATCAGAGCCCATGCATAATCAGCAGAGTTTTCTGCCTTGTAGAAGCTGTTGATCATCCAGGAACCCTGTGTGATCATGCCTACCAGACCGGACTGGAACAGAGAATCGGTACCGGTCTCGGCTACTGTTGTCTGCGGTGCGGCTACTTCAAGGATCTTTCTTACCATTTCCATACCGGCTTTTCCTTCATCGGAGCCGATGGTCGTTCCCTTGTGATCTTCCGTGATGATCTGTCCGCCGTAGTCATAAACGATGTTGTACCAGCCATCCTGGTTGTTGGAGGTATTCAGAGCATAACCATACACTCCGTCGTCCTTGCCGGCTTCGGTGATGGCGGTCGCTGCAGCGAGAACATCGTCCCAGCTCCAGTCATCTGTCGGATACTCTACGCCATACTTGTCAAAGATGGCCTTGTTGTACAAAAGAGCGATGGTGTCATGGTCCTTCGGCAGCGCATACTGCACTCCGTCTGATTTGTAAAGCTCTACGATTCCGTCATAATAGTTGGCCAGATCGATCGCATCGTCCTCTGCGATGAAGTCATCCAGCGGGTAGATAAGGTCATTTTCCATGTACATCTGTGCGGTGTTGGAGTGCATCCAGAATACATCCGGCATCTGTCCGCCGGAAGCACCTGCCTCAAGCAGTGTCCAGTAGTTGTCCCAGTCTACGACATTGATCGTAACCTTAACTCCTGACTCCTCAGACCACTCGTCTGCGATCTGCTGAAGTCCAGCCAGCTGATTGTTGTCCCAGATGTTGACCTGCAGCTCATCGATATCATAAGCCTGTGCGGTCATCGGGAGTGCCATCATCATTCCTGCTGCCAAAACACCCATCAAAACACGTTTCTTCATACTGTTCCTCCTTATATAGATGGAATTGGTAAAGTCACTAATGATTATACCGATTCTTCCGTTTTTATTGTATGGATTGATGTATTCTGCATATGTCCAAATGTGCCCTCATAAACAAAGCTGTCGGTCGCTCACAACCAACAGCTTTTATTTTTTGTATAAATTATATAATTCAAATAATTCCCGCTTCTGATCGGATTCGCCGGCTTCAGCCGGTCCTCACAGCGGATGTTTACTGGTATAGCCTCCCTTGACCCCCTCCTCGATGACGATCACCTTCTGTTCGCGGAAGGCTGTCGGGCTCATCCCGTAATGTCTCCGAAAGCTCTTGGAGAAGGAAAGCACATCGGTATATCCCAGCTTCTCCGCCACAACAGACACGGGACTCTCGGAAGAGCGCAGCAGATCTCCCGCCTTTTCCATACGGAAACGGGTCTGGAAATCCTGGGGTGAAACATTCATTGTCTTTTTGAAGATCCGGGTGAGGTATCCGCGGCTGATCCCGATCATCCGGGCCACCTCGTTCACTTTGATCTGGGGATCATCCGAATTGATCAGCAGGTTGACCGCTCTTTCCACATAGAGCTTTTCCAGGTCTTCCTCCCTTCCTTCAGCGCTCATCTCAGTCTGGCTGTTCTCCACGAGAAGGGCCAGAAGCTGATACAGATATCCGGTGCGCATCAGGTCATTGACATAGGTCAGTTCACAGCAGGACAGCAGTTGATCCATGACCTGCTGCACCTGATCCATATTTCCGCAGCGGATCACCGGCGATGTCATGGAAAAGCCGGCCCGCCGGACCACCTCTTCCGCCATTAGGCCGTGAAAACCGACCCACATGTACGCCCACGGTTCCAGAAAATCCGCCTGATATGTCGTCTCCTCCCCGGGATAGATCAGGAATGCCTGTCCGGCTTCTATCTCAAATTCGTTCCCGTTTTTCCAGAGCTTTCCCTTTCCCTTCCGGACAATGTGGATCACATAGCTCATCCTCACAAAGGGACCGAAACTGTATCCGCTCTCACACTGCTCCGCCCCGAAATAATTCAGATTGATCGGGCTTATACTCGGCAGACGCTGAATCTCCTGCAGATTCTCCATCGCCCTGAAGCTTCCGGATTCTGTCAGCCCGACATTCTTACTGTTTTCCTGACTCGACATTCGTTATTCCGGCTTATCCTTCTCTGCGGCTCTGAGCAGGAAGAGCCGGGAGAAAAAGTCAGAAGGCGGCAGGATGCCCTCACCGGTCTTTCCGGAGGTGCCGTCGCTGACGACAAGCCCGGCATGCATCAGCTCATCGCCGTAGCAGCACCCTTCCTCGTTGATCTGATAGGTTTTCTCCGGATCAAGGCCCTGAAGCCGGATCCTCGAAAAGTGGATGTTGGCCTGACTGAGAGTACGGTAAAAGCCAACGAGAGCCTCTGTTCTGTCCTCATTCACAACCATCCACGCAGATTCATTATGTTCGAAGGGAGACTGCAGCCGGTAGAAGGTTCCAAGCTGGATCAGACGACGGTGCTTCTTCATAAATTCCGTATATTCTCTGACCTGTTCCTGCTCTTCCTCCGAAAGGCGGTTCAGGTCCAGCTCGTAACCGAAGGTTCCGAAATAAGCCACCTCCGCCCGGGTCTTGAGAGGAGTGATCCTTCCCAGCTGATGGTTCGGAACGGCTGACACATGGCTGCCCATGCTGACCACCGGATACCCGTAGGAGGTTCCGTACTGGATCCTGACCCTTTCCATGGCATCCGTATCGTCGCTGGTCCAGGCCTGGGGCGCATAATAGAGCATTCCGGCATCAAAGCGTCCGCCGCCGCCCGCGCAGGATTCAAACAGAATATCCGGGAATTCAGTGATCAGCCTTTCATACAGATCATAGACCCCCAGGATATACCGGTGGTACACCTCTCCCTGCCGCTCCGGCTCTTTGGCGACACTGTAGCAGTCCGTGATGCTCCGGTTCATGTCCCACTTTATATAGGAAATCTTCGATTCACGCAGAATTTTTGCAATCATGCCGTGGATGTGATCCACCACCTCCGGTCTGGAAAAATCCAGCACCAGCTGCTGCCGGCTTAAGGAAGGAGTCCGCTCCGGCACATGCAGACACCAGTCCGGATGCTCCCGGTACAGATCCGAATCCGGATTGACCATTTCCGGCTCGATCCACAGACCGAATTTCATTCCCAGGGCTTCCACCTTCCCGGAAAGGCCGCTGATTCCTTCGGGGAGCAGCTCCTTCGCAGCCACCCAGTCGCCCAGGCCGGCGTCGTCATTTCTGCGGGCCCCGAACCAGCCATCGTCCAGCACGAAAAGCTCCACGCCGCATTCCTTCGCTTTGGAGGCGATCTTCAGGAGCTTTTCTTCATTAAAGTCAAAATACGTGGCTTCCCAGTTGTTGATCAGGATCGGGCGCTCCTTGTTTTTCCATACGCCTCTTGTCAGCCGTTCGCGGTACAGCCGGTGATAGATCTGGCTCAGGCGGTTCAGACCCTGATCCGTATACACGAGAACCGCCTCGGGGGTCTGGAAGGACTCGCCCTCTTCCAGCTTCCAGGAAAACCAGGTCGGATTGATCCCGGTCAGAATCCGGGTCACACGGTACGGATCCACCTGGGCGCTGATCCGGAAGTTTCCGCTGTACACAAAGGAGATTCCCATGGCTTCTCCGGAAACCTCATCCGTATTCGGGCGTTTCAGGATCACAAAAGGATTCTGCTGATGGGAGGAATGCCCCCGCAGGCTCTCGATCTGAGTGATCCCGATATCCAGTTTCCGGGTCACCGGGAACCGCTCTCTTGCCCAGGAGCCGGAGAACTGGATCCAGTCGTACTCGTTGTCCGGCAGATCCAGACACAGGCTCATGGCCCGGGTCACATGGAACGCTTCGCTTCCACGGTTCGTGATCCGGGCGGATCTCGTGATGATCCCCTCATCGGCGAACAGGGTATACAACAGCTCCAGTTCCGCTCCGCACACCGTGTCCTCCAGGGTGACAATCAGGGTCTGCGCCTCGCCGTCCTCCTCGGTATAAACGGCGGGAAGTCCGGAAAGCTTCGGTTTTCCGGCGGTGATCCGATGGGACACATAACGGAACCGGCAGCTCCTGCTTCCGTTTTTCTGAAGGATTTCAATGGCTCCCTGCCGGAAATCTCCGTTTCCGAAGGCCGGGTATTCCTGTTTGATATGTTCGGGAGAGATTCCACAGTTTCCATCCTGCGGATATGCACTGTGAGACCGGATCGCGCCTTCCAGAAGATAACCGAAATCCTCTCTGTCGTGAATCCGTTTTCCGAAGTACAGCTGGGCAAGTTCTCCGCTCTCCAGCACACACATGATGTAGCTGATCTTCTCATTCTGCAGATGAAATGTTCTCGTTTTTTCATGGAAATAAATAAACATGCCATCCTCCTTGTCCGGTATTTCAAAAGTATATGAGTATTGTACTCTTGAAACCCGCCCATGAAGAGAACGGCATGTTGGAAAAAATTGTCAAAATGTTGTTTTATCCCAGTTCTGTCAGGAAAAGCTCGTAATAATCATCTTCCCCCGCCAGCATGGGAGAATTCTCCCCGCCGCCGTTGGTGCTCCGGCGCATGGCGGCGTAATAATCCTCCCCGCAGGAGATCAGATCCATCTCATACAGAGGAAAGCCCTCCTCCGTACAGATCCTGCAGAAGGTGGAGACCGGCGTCGGATCCTCCCTTGTCGCCAGAAGACGTCTTCGAAGCTCCTCGTTTTGTTTTGCCTTTTGTTTCAGTCCGTCCAGGGCTTCCCATACTTCCATCGGCAATGCCTCCTTTGTCTGCCGGAACACGGATTATTTTTCTTCCTGCGGCTCTTCCTTGCGGATGGCCTTGGTGCGGATCTCTTCGCAGATCATATCGATGAATTCCTGCAGCGGTCTGGTTCCTTCATCCCCTGCAAAACGGCTGCGGACCGAAACCTTGCCTTCGGCTTCTTCATTGGCGCCGACGATCAGCATATAGGGGATCTTGTCCATTCTGGCCTCGCGGATCTTGTAGCCGATCTTTTCGGAACGGGTATCCACCTGGACATCCACGCCGTTTTTGCGAAGCTCTTTGAATACGCTCTGGGCATAATCGATGTACTTTTCGGAAATGGGCAGGATACGGACCTGCTCCGCGCAGAGCCAGGTCGGGAACTTGCCCGCATACTTCTCGATCAGCCAGGCCAGCGTCCGCTCATAGCAGCCCATGGAGGTTCTGTGGATGATGTAGGGACGCTTCTTGTTTCCGTCCTTGTCGATATAATACATGTCATAACGCTCAGCCAGGAACATATCCAGCTGTACGGTGATCATGGTATCTTCCTTGCCATAGACGTTCTTAGCCTGGATGTCCAGCTTAGGCCCGTAGAAAGCGGCTTCCCCTTCTGCCTCCGTGTACTCCAGCCCGATCTCGTCCAGGATCGTCCGCATGGCATCCTGCACTCTGTCCCAGTCTTCCGCGGTTCCCAGATATTTCTCCGAGTTGTTGGGATCCCATTTGGAGAAACGGTAGGTCACGTCCTCCTCCAGGCCCAGGGTGGACAGGCAGTACCTGGCCAGCTTCACGCAGTTTTTGAACTCCTCGTCGATCTGCTCCGGCGTACATACCAGATGACCCTCGGAGATGGTAAACTGACGCACACGGGTCAGGCCATGCATCTCGCCGGAATCCTCGTTGCGGAACAGCGTGGAGGTCTCGCCCATACGATAGGGCAGATCCCGGTAGCTCTTCTGCCTTGCCTTGTACACATAATACTGGAAGGGGCAGGTCATGGGACGAAGAGCGTACACATTGCTGTCCGCATCCTGTTCAAGCAGGGCCTGATCTTCCACGCCGTGGATCTCCCGGCCCGCATCCGCGGCATTGTTCAGATCCTCTTTGTTCTCATAGCCGAAAACAAACATGCCGTCCTTGTAATGATACCAGTGATCGGAAATCTTATACAGGGTGGACTTGGCCATAAGCGGAGTTCTGGTACGGACATAGCCCCACTCGTAATCCTCCAGATCCTCGATCCAGCGCTGCAGCTTCTGGATCATCTTGGTGCCTTTCGGCATAAAGAGCGGCAGGCCCTGGCCGATGACGTCCACGGTGGTGAACAGATCCATCTCCCGGCCCAGCTTGTTGTGGTCACGGTTTTTGATGTCGGCCAGATAGGCCAGATATTCTTCCAGATCTTCCTTCTTGTTGAAGGCTGTGCCGTAGATCCGGGTCAGCATCTTGTTATGCTCATCCCCGCGCCAGTAGGCACCGGAGGAGGACGTCAGCTTGAAGGCCTTGATGGGCCGGGTGCTCATCAGATGCGGTCCCGCGCAGAGATCCACAAACTCTCCCTGCTTATAGAAGGAGATCTCTTCGCCCTCCGGAAGATCATTGATCAGCTCCACCTTGTAGGGCTCGTCTCTTTCGGTCATCAGTCTGACGGCATCCTCTCTGGAGAGTGTGAAGTATTCCAGCCGATCTCCCTTTTTGATGATCTTTTTCATCTCTTTTTCGATCTCGTCCAGTGCCGTCCGGTCCAGGGAAGGCATGTCGAAATCATAGTAAAAGCCGTCCGCGATGGCCGGTCCGATGGTCAGCTTCGCTTCCGGGTACAGCTTCTTTACGGCTTCCGCCAGCACATGGGAACAGGTATGGCGGTACGCCTTCTTTCCTTCGTCGGAATCGAAGGTCAGGATGTTCAGGGTGCTGTCCTTGTCGATGACCGTCCGAAGGTCCACGACCTTCCCATCCACCTCCGCGACGCAGGCCGCCCGGGCCAGTCCGTCGCTGATGTCTCTGGCAATGTCATAGGCCGACATGGCTTCGGCATATTCCTTTGTACTTCCATCCTTTAATGTGATGATCATTTGTTTTTCCTCCTGTCGGATTATTTTTTCTTCGGTTTCCAGAAATCAAAAAATCCCTTCTGAAAACCATTGCTGGTCTCAGAAGGGACGCATACATACGTATCCGCGGTTCCACCCATCTTTCCGGAAGGAAGCTTTCAGATTCATTCCGGCTCTCTTTTCTGGCTTTTAACGCGGCCGGCGGGCAGGATTGGTGCCGCTCGGAGATGGTCTTCAACCGTCCTTGTCTGAGATGCTCTCACCTTTTCATCTCTCTCTTTGAGACGCCGCACGGTCTACTCTTCTCGTCATCGCTTTACAGAAATAGATGATACCACTCTGCAGGATAAAAAGCAAGCCCGCTTTTCTCCTGATTACAATCCCGCCGCCATGACTTCCGCCAGCTGCTTCTGGTATGCGGCCTCTTCCGCCGCGATCATTGCCATAGCCCACCGCCTTTCCACCATCCGGAATGCGGATCAGATCCTGGTGATCGAAGAGGGACGCGTAACCGAACACGGCATCCATTCGCATTAAGAGCGATATCGCGCAGTGAGTCACGGTTCCGTGACTCACCCGCGGCTCATCTACGGGAGCGGTAATCTTCTTCGATCTTCTTTTTCCAGGTTCGGCTGACGGGCGCGTTCGCGCGAACCTGACACATCACTTCGCTGACACTTTCATAATTCAGTCTCTGTCCCAGGGAATCATTATGGAATGTCACCGCCCGTTCTTCCTCAATCCCAAAATGGGCTGCCGTTTCCACGGCATCGATATTGGCTCCGAGGAACAGAAACTCCCAGCCATATTTTTCTTTCTGACGCCGCACCATCGCTTTGACCTCATCGCTTGAGTACCGGCGGCTGGCGTTTTCCATCCCGTCCGTCATAATGACAAAAACCGTATGCTCGGGACGGTCTTCCGGTCTGGCATATTTGTGAACATTTCCGATATGATGAATCGCACCGCCGATGGCATCGATCAGCGCTGTGCATCCGCCCACATAGTAGTCATGGGATGTCATCTTCCGGATCCGTTTCAGTGCTTCCCGATCATAGATCACTTTGCTTTCGTTGGAAAACAGTACCGTCGAAACCAGCGCGTCCCCCTTCTCTTTTTTCTGTCTCTCAATCATACTGTTGAAGCCGCCGATCGTGTCGCTTTCCAGTCCGGCCATGGAACCGCTCTTATCCAAAATAAAAACCATCTCTGTCATATTTTTTCTCATCAAAATTCCTCCTTGCAGATGATACGATAATAACATTGGCAGGCGTACAGCACCGACCAGAGTGAAAAGGAGTCTCTCTGCTTCCGTTTTACATGTCCTGCCGATTTCTTACAGTATCATCATACAAAACAAAGGAACAAAAAAGGTCGCCTGGCATGCGACAAATGCCAGGCGGCCGTATAGATGTATTTTCATGTTCTGTCCGATTGAAGAGCGCATTCGTACATGGACTGCTGCCCGAAAGAACAAAGCACACTCAGCTGCAGCCGGTTCCCAGCAGAGGCAGATCCAGCTCGAACAATACTTCATTGATCTCATGGATATTGAACATTCTTTTCCGGATAAAGTATTCCAGGACAATGTCCTGTTTATTGCTGTGGGAAAGGGCAAATCCGGCTTTCTTCAGGAGATCCTTCGTCTCCGGCAGGGTAAGCTGCAGCGAGACCGCAAAGGCAAGCACGGTAGGTTTGCTGGGCCTGTACGCCGGATTGGAACGGATCTTGCTGAACAGCTTTCTGTCCACGTTGGCTTTCTTATAGCACTCCGAATCGCTCATTCCTTTCTGATCGATCAGCCGCAGCAGGCTCTCCGAAAAGCCTTCGTC
>CAMOUV010000037.1 GCA_946626695.1 uncultured Blautia sp. | reverse complement strand
GCGTGATCGACCGTCCCATGCGTCCGCTGTTCCCGAAGGATTACCGCAATGACGTGACGCTGGTCAACACCGTGCTTTCCGTGGATCCGGAATGCAACCCGGAGATCCCGGCCATGCTCGGCTCCGCCATCGCGGCCAGCATTTCCGATATTCCCTTTGACGGCCCCTGCGCCACGACCCAGGTAGGCCTGATCGACGGTGAATTCGTCATCAACCCGTCCCTGGCGCAGAAAGAGCTTTCCGATCTGGCCCTGACCGTGGCTTCCACCCGGGAGAAGGTCATCATGATTGAAGCCGGAGCCAATGAGATTCCGGAAGACAAGATGATCGAAGCCATCTATGTGGCTCATGAGATCAACCAGGATATCATCCGCTTTATCGACAAGATCGTGGAAGAATGCGGAAAAGAGAAGCACACCTATGAGTCCTGTGCGGTTCCCGAAGAACTCTTTGCGGCGATCAAAGAGATCGTTCCTCCGGAAGAGATGGAAGTGGCCGTCTTTGCGGATGAAAAACAGATCCGTGACGAGAACATCCGTCAGGTGACCGAGAAGCTGAAAGAAGCCTTCGCCGACAACGAGGAGTGGCTGGCGGTTCTCGGAGAAGCGGTTTACCAGTACCAGAAAAAGACCGTCCGGAAGATGATCCTCAAGGATCACAAGCGTCCCGACGGCCGTGAGATCACACAGATCCGTCCTCTGGCAGCAGAGGTGGACATGATCCCGCGTGTTCATGGTTCCGCCATGTTCACCCGCGGACAGACCCAGATCTGCACCATCACCACGCTGGCTCCTCTGGCAGACGCCCAGAGACTGGACGGCCTGGATGAGTTTGAAACCTCCAAGAGATACATGCACCATTACAATTTCCCGTCCTTCTCCGTAGGCGAGACCAAGCCCTCCAGAGGACCGGGAAGACGTGAGATCGGTCACGGAGCTCTTGCAGAGCGTGCATTGATCCCGGTGCTTCCCACCGCGGAAGAATTCCCCTATGCGATCCGTACCGTTTCCGAGACCTTTGAGTCCAACGGATCCACCTCCCAGGCAAGCATCTGTGCCTCCACCATGTCCCTCATGGCGGCAGGCGTGCCGATCCGGAAGCCGGTGGCAGGCATTTCCTGCGGTCTGGTTACGGGAGAGACCGATGACGATTATATCGTGCTGACGGACATCCAGGGCCTGGAGGATTTCTTCGGTGACATGGACTTCAAGGTAGCCGGCACCCACGACGGCATCACAGCCATCCAGATGGATATCAAGATCCACGGCCTGACCCGTCCCATCGTGGAGGAAGCCATCCGCCGCACCAAGGAAGCAAGAGAATATATCCTCACGGAAGTTATGGAGAAATGCATCGCCGAGCCCAGACCTGAGGTCGGCAAGTATGCGCCCAAGATCATCCAGCTTCAGATCGATCCGCAGAAGATCGGTGATGTGGTCGGCCAGAGAGGAAAGACCATCAACACCATCATCGAGCGGACCGGCGTCAAGATCGATATCGATGACAACGGAAGCGTTTCCATCTGCGGACTGGATCCCAGAATGATGGAAGAAGCAAAGCACATGATCGAGGTGATCACCACAGAGTTCGAGGAAGGCCAGATCTTCGACGGTACCGTGGTCAGCATCAAGGACTTTGGTGCTTTCATCGAGTTCGCGCCGGGCAAGGAAGGCATGGTTCACATCTCCAAGATCAGCCCGCGCCGTATTGACCGGGTGGAGGATGTCCTTGCTCTGGGAGACAAGGTTACCGTGATCTGCCTGGGCAAGGACAAGATGGGCCGCCTGAGCTTCAGTATCAAGGATGTTCCGAAGGATACAGAAGAAGAATAAAAATATGAATTATCACAACATTACCAAGGACGACATGCGAAACGGCGAGGGACTCCGTGTGGTGTTGTGGGTGGCAGGCTGTGCACACCACTGCAGGGAATGCCAGAACCCGATCACCTGGGATCCGGAGGGCGGCCTGCCCTTTACGGAACAGGAAAAAGAGGAGATCTTTGCCGAGCTGGAAAAGGATTACATCAGCGGAATCACCTTTTCGGGAGGAGATCCGCTGTACCCGTCCAACGTGCCGGAGGTGACTGCGCTTGCCCGGACGATCCGGAAACGATATCCGGACAAGACCATCTGGCTCTATACGGGGTATCTCTGGGAGGAGATCTCCGATATGGAGATCACCCAGTACCTGGACGTGGTGGTGGACGGAGAGTTCGTGCTGAAGTACAAGGAACTGCTCCTGCACTGGAAGGGCTCCTCCAATCAAAGGGTGATCCGGGTGCCCGAAACCCTGAAGACCGGGAAGGTCGTCCTGTACAAAGACTGAAAAAATGCCCCGAAACAACGGAAAACGGTTGCTTCGGGGCTTTTGTTGACCGGAAAGGAGAAACCATGAAAGAAACGATCCGCATCCGATATCATAACGATCAGCTGGAGCGGCTCCGGTATATCGACGGGAAAAGCGACTGGATCGATCTGCGCGCCGCCGAGGACGTGACCATGAAGGCGGGAGAATTCCGGCTGATCAGCCTGGGGATCTCGGTGCAGCTGCCGGCAGGCTACGAGATGATCATCGCACCCAGAAGCTCCACCTTTAAAAATTTCGGCCTGATCCAGACCAATTCCATCGGCATCATCGACGAATCCTACTGCGGTGACGAGGATATTCTTCGAATGCCGGTGTATGCCCTGCGGGACACGGAGGTCCATGTGAATGACCGTATCGCCCAGTTCCGCATTCTGCGGCATCAGCCCGCCATCGAGTTCGAGGAGGCGGCCTGTCTCGGAAATGAAAGCCGGGGCGGCTTCGGTTCCACGGGAACAAAATAAAAACGGAAGCAGAGGATGCGGCCCGGTCCGGCTGCATCCTCTTTCTGTCTGTCGTGCTTTTCTGCCGGAGAGACCGGTTACGGTTCTTCCTCCTCCGGTCCGGCTTCGGCTACCAGGCGGGCATTGTCCACCAGGGAACCGAAAACATCCGCCGCGCGGTCGTATTCGGAATCTTCATCGATGTTGGAAAGCATCGGTTCTCCTTCTTCGCCCGTCTCATAGCGGTAGAGATAGACCTCCCCTTTGGGACTTTCTCCTTCCTCGTCCAGAGGCATGAGCGCGATATATTCCCGCTCATCTGCCGGAAAGATCGTGAGAACGGCACATTCGACCACCGTATCGTCCTCGAGGGTCAGCGTGATCGTGCGGGGGATCGCGTTTCCGGCAGAGCCGCAGCCGGAACAGGAGGCACAGCCCTCCGGGCTGCATCCCGGAAAATCATTGTATTCTTCAGACATAGCAGTATCCTTTCTGTGTGTGCGGTAAACGGTTGGAGTGAGTATAGCATTTTCTGCAGCATTTGGCAAATAAAGATACCATTCCTGTCGGTTTCTGTGCTATACTTAGCGTGGAAGAATATCGACGAGGGGAGAATACAATGAAACTGATCTCATGGAATGTAAATGGAATTCGTGCCTGTCTCGGGAAGGGGTTTGAAGAGGCCTTCCGGAGTCTGGATGCGGATGTTTTTTGTCTGCAGGAAACAAAGTGCCAGGAGGGGCAGGCGAAGCTGGATCTGCCCGGATATCATCAGTACTGGAATTATGCGAAGCGGAAGGGCTATTCAGGAACCGCCGTCTTTACGAAAAAGGAACCTCTTCGCGTACAATACGGGATCGGAATCGACGAACATGACCAGGAAGGACGGGTCATCACCCTGGAATACAGTGACTTCTTCCTGGTGACGGTCTATACGCCCAATTCCCAGGACGGCCTGAAGAGACTGGAGTACAGAATGACCTGGGAAAGGGATTTCCTCGGATATCTGAAGGAACTGGAGAAGGAAAAGCCGGTGGTATTCTGCGGGGATCTGAATGTGGCGCACAAGGAGATCGATCTGAAGAATCCCCAGTCCAACCACAAAAACGCCGGTTTTACCGATGAAGAAAGAGCCTGCTTTTCCCGCCTTCTTGAAAATGGTTTTATCGATACCTTCCGGTATTTTAACCCGGATCAGACGGACATCTACTCCTGGTGGTCCTACCGGTTCCAGGCGAGAGACCGGAATGCAGGGTGGAGGATCGATTATTTTGTTGTGTCGGAAATCCTGAAGGACCGCCTCGAAGGAGCATCGATCCATACGGAAATCTACGGATCCGATCACTGCCCTGTGGAGCTGGATCTGCAGGTGTGAGACAGAAAAACGATAAAGGAGGGCCTTCATGGAAAGCTTGAAGAATATACGTACGACAGCAGGATGGCAGTTTCTTCCGGGAATACACAAAATCGGAGACAGTTATAATTTTACGGTCGAAGCACCGGAGAGGGCGGAGGTTTTTCTTGTCCTGTATCATCGGAACAGCAGCAAGCCCGCGGCAGAAATTCCGCTGGACGAAAAAACCCGTTCCGGGCGGGTCCGTTCCATCCGGGTGAGCGGCATCGAGCTGTCGAAGCTGGAATACAATTACAGGATCAACGGAGAGATCGTACAGGACACATCGGCCCACACCATCGTGGGGAGGGAAAAGTTCGGAGAGCCGCTGGCGGAGGATCCCAACGAGATCCGCTGCAGGTATACCACCGGCGCGGAATATGACTGGGGAGAGGATACCTGTCCGGAGTTCTCCTTCGAAGACATGATCCTGTACAAGCTCCATGTGCGGGGATATACAAAAGCACCCGGCTCACCGGCACGCAAAAAGGGCACCATAGCGGGCATCATGGAGATGATCCCGTATTTTCAGGAGCTCGGAGTCAATACCATCGAGCTGATGCCGGTGTATGAATTTACCGAGGTGACTCCGGACGTGCAGAACCACGGCCTCATCACCCAGCGGAAGGATTCCGCGAAAGTGAATTTCTGGGGCTATATCTCCGGGTTTTATTACGCCCCGAAGCGGGCGTACTGCGCCACGGATGATCCGGAAAAGGAGATGAAGGATCTCGTGAGAAAGCTGCATGCCTCCGGCATGAAGCTGATCCTGGAGTTCTATTTTCCGGCGGAGGTCAATCCGGCCCGTGCCCTGAAGGCACTGCAGTTCTGGAAGCTCAATTATCATATCGACGGGTTCCATGTCAAGGGAGACGGACTGCCGCTGGAGGTGCTTCTGAAGGACGGGATCCTTTCGGATACCATGCTTCTTCTGCCGGAGGTGCCGGCGGGATATCTCACTGGAGAGCAGGAGAGAGTCCGCACGGCGGCGGAGATCAACGCCGGATTCATGGAGGACATGCGCCGGTTCCTGAAGAGCGATGAAGGCATGGTGGAAAGAGCCATGTGGCGCACCCGCCGTAACGAAAGCACCTATGCGGTGATCAACTATATGGCCTGTCAGGACGGATTTACGCTGAACGACATGGTCACCTATAACTATAAACACAACGAAGCCAACGGACAGGACAACCAGGACGGCAGCAGCTTTAATTATTCCTGGAACTGCGGAGTGGAGGGACCCTCCCGGAAGGTCCTGGTGAAAAAGACCCGGGAAAAACAGCTTCGGAATGCGGTCCTGATGGTGCTTCTCAGCCAGGGGACGCCGCTTCTGTATGCCGGCGACGAATTCGGCAACAGCCAGGAGGGCAACAACAACGCCTGGTGTCAGGACAATGTCATAGGCTGGGTGGACTGGAAGAGCTTCCGCAGACAGCAGAAGCTGTATGCCTTTGTGAAGAAGGCCATCGCCTTCCGGAAGGATCACCCCATTCTCCATATGAGGGAGGAGCTTCGGGGGACCGATTATCTGGGAAAAGGGTTCCCGGATGTTTCCTATCACGGAGAACGGGCCTGGTATGTGAGCAAGGACAATACCAGCCGGATGTTCGGGGCCTTCTATTACGGAGGATACGGACGGGATCGTTCAAAATCCGATGCGAAAAGGGAATTCTGTCCGGAGGATTTTCTGTACATCGCGTACAACTTCCATTGGGAGGAACGCAGTTTCGCGCTCCCGAGCCTTCCCGAGGGGATCGTCTGGAAGAAGATCGCGGATACGGCACCGGACTGGGACAGCTGCTTTTCGGAACAGCCTGAGGAGCTTTCCAAAGAAGTGGCAGCCGGGCCCCGGAGCATCATGATCCTGCAGGGCTGCAGGACAGCCCGTCCGGCCGGAAAGAGAAAGACCGTATCCGTGAAAGAGAAAAAAGCGGAGCCTGCCGGGACAGGAACGGCTCCGGTGGAGGCGCTTCATGAGTAACAAGGCGTGGCAGCATTTCCGTACCATCACGAGACATAAGAACATGGTCATGTACTACTGCTTCCGGGTGGGACTGTACCGCCAGGGACTTCTGCACGATCTTTCCAAGTATTCTCCCGCCGAGTTTCTGGTGGGATGCAGATATTATCAGGGAGACCGGAGCCCCAACAATGCGGAACGGGAGGATATCGGCGTCTCCACGTCGTGGCTCCATCATAAGGGCCGGAACCGCCATCATTTTGAATACTGGGTGGATTATTCCCTGGATAAGGAACATGTGATCATGGGAGCCCGCATGCCCCGGCGGTATGTGGCCGAGATGGTCATGGACCGGATCAGCGCCAGCCGGAATTATCTGGGGGATGCCTACACCGATCAGCAGCCTCTGGAGTATTTCCTGAAGGGGAAGGAGAAGCTCTGGTTTATCGATCCCCGGACGAAACGGGATCTGGAGGGCCTTCTCCGGATCCTTGCGGATCACGGTGAAGAAAAAATGCTCTGGTATGTCAAAAAACGGTATCTGAAGATGCCGGATGTGCCCTACCGGTAAAAAAGAGTTGCAATCAGAATGTTAATGTGTTAAAGTATGAAAGTGGCAAAGTGGTAAAGAAATACCATAAGAACTTTCAGGGAGGGAAGGATTTGAGCTCAACAAACATTATCATTCTGGTTGCGTTTGGACTGTATCTGTTAATGATGATCGCCGTTGGTGCAGCTTATATGAAGTCCACATCCAACGCGGAGGACTATTTCCTCGGCGGTCGTGGACTGAACGCATGGGTCGCCGCGCTTTCGGCCCAGGCCTCGGACATGAGCGGATGGCTGCTGATGGGGCTCCCGGGTGCCATCTATTCCTTCGGTACCGGACAGATCTGGATCGCCGTAGGTCTTTTTATCGGCACCGTGCTGAACTGGATCTTTATATCCAGAAGGCTTCGCCGCTATACCATCGCGGCCAACAATTCGCTGACACTGCCGGCCTATTTTGAGAACCGTTTCCGGGATAAAAAGAGGATCCTTCTGCTGGTATCCTCGATCATGATCGTGATCTTTTTCCTGGTGTATACCGCTTCGGCCCTGGCTGCCGGCGGAAAGCTTTTCAACACGGTGTTCGGCCTTGATTATCATCTGGCACTCTTCATCGGAGCGGCTGTAATCCTGCTGTATACCTTCATGGGCGGCTTCATGGCGGTCAGCGTGACGGACTTTATTCAGGGCACGCTGATGCTGGTGGGTCTTCTGGTGGTTCCGATCGTTGCGTATACCATGCTTTCCGGAAATCTTTCGGATCTTCTGAACGAGAGCGGAGCGGTCGGCGGAGCGGCGGGCTTTCTGAATCCCTTCAATGACGGCACCCGTTCCTACACCTTTGTGGAGATCTTCTCCCAGCTGGCCTGGGGATTCGGATACTGCGGCATGCCGCATATCCTGGTCCGGTTTATGGCTGTCAAGAGCGACAAAGAGCTGAAAAAAGCCAAGAATGTGGCTATCGTATGGGATATTCTTTCCCTCGGCGCTGCCTGCTTTATCGGTGTGATCGGAAGAGCCTTCCTTCTGCCGGTGATCCTGGGCGAGACCGAAGGAGCAGCCTCTTCGGAGAGCGTGTTTATCGAGATGATCCAGAAGCTGTTTACCGAGAATCTGGCGCTGCCTTTCATCGGCGGTATTTTCCTGTGCGGAATCCTTGCAGCCATCATGTCCACGGCGGATTCCCAGCTGCTGGTCACGGCATCGGCGGTATCGGAGGATCTGTATCATCAGTTCGTCAATAAAGACGCAGATTCCAAAAAGGTGCTCCGGATCGGAAGGATCACGGTTCTGGTGATCGCGGTTCTGGCATTCCTGATCGCCTGGGATCCGGACAGCAGCATCATGGGACTGGTATCCAACGCCTGGGCGGGCCTTGGTTCTTCCTTCGGACCTATCGTCCTGATGTCCCTCTTCTGGAAGCGGACGAACCTGCCGGGAGCCATCGCAGGCATCGTTGCCGGCGGCGGCACCGTGATTCTGTGGGATTATATCCCGCTGGCAGGCGGACAGACCCTCGCGGCAGTCACCGGCCTGTATTCACTGGCCGTCGGCTTCCTGCTGGGCATTGTGGTGATTGTGGTGGTAAGCCTCTGCACCAAGGCGCCCTCCAAGGAGATCACGGATGAGTTTGACCGGGTAATGCGTTCCCAGGACTGATGAATAAAACAAAATACTACCATTTCTTTTGAGAATATGGTAAGATAAAGGGACTGTATTTTTACGGTCCCTTTTCGTATTATAACCCAGAGAACCCAGCCGGCACAGGTCAGGCAGAAGGAGGAAAAGATGGATACACCTACCATCTCTGCATATTATAGAGAAATCGATCCGATGAAAAGAAAAAAGCTTCTGGACAGGTCCGTGGCAGAGAATGAGGACCCGCAGATGAACCCGCTGCGGCAGGAGCTATGGGAGATCCGCTATCGTGAAAAGTCGAAGTCGGCGGATGTGGAGAGGGCGGATGGCTTTATGGCCCTCCTGATGGATATGGAGCTGGGAAAAGGCAGCGTCAAAAAACTGTTCGGCGGGAGCCGTATCAAAAAAGACATCCGGAGCCGGCTGGACAAGCTGGAGTTTGAACGCTTTGCCCGGGGAGACGAGCTTCAGCAGGAAGCCCTCTACCGGGAATGCTGTCATCTGGTTCAGAGCTACATGCAGCTCTGCCTGGAGGACAAAACCTACGGGACAGCTTTCCTGGGTATCGTTCCCATGAAGAAGGAAAACATTCTGGCGAAGCTTCGCGCGGATATTTTTGAAACCTTTATTCAGTTTCCCTGTGACGCACAGATGCAGGAGGAGCTGTCCTGTCTTACCAGGGCGGCGAGAGCCATGTATGCGCTGCAGTTTCCTGAGGATGAGCCCTTTCCGGAACCCACGGAAGGCGGACGGAAGTAAGACAGAAGGATGACAAGGAGAAAATATGAAGAACAACATACCCGAAACCTATGAGATCCTGCGGCAGGAGGAGCTCCCGGACATTCATTCGCAGGGAACCCTGCTGCGGCACAGAAAAACCGGCGCCAGAGTCATGCTGATCGAGAACGAGGACGACAACAAGGTTTTCAACATCGCTTTCCGGACAACGCCGAAGGATTCCACGGGCGTCGCGCATATCACGGAGCACAGCGTCCTTTGCGGATCCCGGGAATTTCCCCTCAAGGATCCTTTCGTGGAGCTGGTGAAGGGCTCCCTGAATACGTTCCTGAACGCCATGACCTACCCGGACAAGACCTGTTATCCGGTGGCCAGCTGCAACGATCAGGATTTCCAGAATCTGATGCATGTCTATCTGGATGCGGTTTTCTATCCGAATATCTATAAAAACGAGGAAATCTTCCGTCAGGAGGGGTGGAACTATCACCTCGAAGCGCCGGAAGGCCCCCTGACCGTCAGCGGCGTTGTCTACAATGAGATGAAAGGCGCATTTTCCTCTCCCGACGATGTGCTGGAGCGGGAGATCATGAATTCCCTTTTCCCGGATACGACCTACGGCTGTGAGTCCGGAGGAGACCCGGATGTGATCCCGGAGCTCACCTACGAGGCATTCCTTGATTTTCACCGTACCTACTATCATCCCTCCAACAGCTTCATCTTCCTGTACGGGAAGATGGATATGGGAGAGAAGCTGGATTTTATCGACCGGCATTATCTTTCTGCTTTCGATGCGCTTTCCGTGGATTCCGCGGTTCCGCTGCAGAAGCCCTTTGACCGGATGAAGGAAGCGGAAAAGATCTATCCCGTTTCCGAAAACGAGAGCGAAAAAGACAATACCTACCTGTCCTGGAATCTGGTCATGGGGGAGACCACGGATACAAAGGTCTCCATGGCCATGGACGTGCTGGATTACGCCTTGCTGAGCTCCCAGGGTGCGCCTCTTAAGCAGGCGCTTCTGGACGCCGGCATCGGCAAGGATGTGTATGGCTCCTACGAGAGCGGCATCCTTCAGCCCTATTTTTCGGTGATCGCGAAAGGGGCCAATCCCGGACAGAAGGATGAGTTTGTCTCCGTGATCCGCAGCACCCTGGAAGAGATCGCCGAAAAAGGAGTGGATCCCCTGGCCATCGAGGCAGGTCTGAACTCCATGGAATTCCGTTACCGGGAAGCCGATTACGCGTCCTATCCGAAGGGACTGTTCTACAGCCTGGATATCCTGGGGACCTGGCTCTATGATGACGGAGATCCGTTTGCGGAGGTCAAGCAGCTTGCTGTTTTTGAGGAGCTCCGCCGCCTTTCCGGGACCGGTTATTTCGAAGAGCTGATCCGCACTTATTTTCTGGACAATCCCCATGGGAGCGTTCTTGTCCTGAAACCGGAAAAAGGCCTGACGGCCCGCAAAGATCAGGCGCTGGCGGAAAAACTGGAAGCCTTCCGCGCCGGATGTACGCCGGAAGAGCTGGAAGCCATGGTAAAACGCACCGAAGATCTGGAGGCCTATCAGGAGGCGGAAGAGGATCCCGAGGCCCTTTCCTGTATCCCGGTGCTGAAGAGAAGCGATATCCGGAAGGAAAGCCCGCGCCTTACCAACCAGGAGCTGGATCTGGACGGAAACCTGTTCCTCTTCCATAATGTGCAGACCAACGGGATCGCCTATTTCGACCTGATGTTCGATGTGGGGGATCTGGATGCGGACAGCATTCATACCATCAGCATGCTGAAATCGGTGCTGGCCATGGTCAACACGGGCAGTCACAATTACGCACAGCTGAACAATGAGATCAATGCCGGCACCGGCGGGATCACCTGCGGCGTGGAGGTGTTTGAAAGCGCCGATCCGGAGGGCGGCTTCCGGGCCATGTTTTCGGTGCGGGCCAAGGCACTCTACAGCCAGATGGCGCATATGTTCTCCCTGATCCGCGAGATCCTTCAGGATTCGGACCTGACCGACCGCAAGAGACTTTTTGAGATCGTGAATCAGGTCAAATCCCATACCCAGGCGGGACTTGTAAGCGCGGGACACGGGACCGCCGTACTGCGGGCCGGCACCTATGCCTCAAAATGCGCCTGGTTCCAGGATGAGCTGACCGGAGTCGGATTTTATCAGTATGTGGAGAAGCTCGCTGCCGGTTTCGAAAAGGAGGCAGACAGCCTGATCAAAGCACTGCAGAGCATGCTTGCCAGGGTCCTTTCCCGGAACAGCTTTTCCGTCAGCTTCACCGGAGAACCGGAGGTCCTGGACGAGGTGATGGAATATTGCCGGGAGATGAAAGCGATCCTCCGCGAAGACGACGGAAGGGCCGGGGTCTGCGACTATGTCCCCGAGAAGAAGAATGAAGGCTTCACCACCTCGGGGCAGGTGCAGTATGTCGCCCAGACCGGAAGCTTCGCAAAGGAAGGATACCGGTATACCGGCGCCCTGGATATCCTGAAGGTGATCCTGAGCTATGACTACCTGTGGATGAATCTCCGGGTCAAGGGCGGCGCCTATGGCTGCATGAGCGGCTTTAAACGGAACGGAAATTCGTATTTTGTATCTTACCGGGATCCCCATCTGAAAAGGACCCTGGACGTGTACCGCGGCATCCCGGACTATGTGAAGAATTTTACCGCGGATGAGGAACAGATGACCCGCTACATCATCGGCACCATCAGCGGCAAGGATATCCCGCGGACGCCCCAGATGCAGGGAAGCATCTCCAGGGCAGCCTATTTTGACGGTGTGACGGATGAGATGATCCAGAAGACCCGGGACGAGATCCTGAATGCCACCCAGGAAGATATCCGCGCCTTGGCTCCCCTGATCGAAGCGATCCTGGCAGACGGGATGTACTGTGTGGTGGGAAGCGAGACCAAGGTGACCGGTGACCTGGAGGAACTGAAGCAGATCATGCCGCTGATCTCGGGAGGCGAAGAAGAATGACGGAAGAACAGCTGAAATCCGGCTTTGTCGCGATCATCGGCCGTCCCAATGTGGGAAAATCCACCCTGATGAACCATCTGATCGGACAGAAGATCGCCATCACCTCCAAAAAGCCGCAGACCACCCGGAACAAGATCCAGACCGTTTACACCGATGAACGGGGACAGATCGTTTTTCTGGATACGCCGGGGATCCATAAAGCCAAAAACAAGCTGGGAGAATACATGGTGGAGGTGGCATACCGGACACTGAAGGAAGTGGATGTGATCCTTTGGCTGGTGGAGCCCACCACCTTCATCGGTGCTGGCGAGCAGAAGATCGCGGAAGAGCTTCAGAAGCTGGGACTTCCTGTGATCCTGATCATCAACAAGATCGATACCGTGGAGCGGGAGGAGATTCTGCCCGCCATCGACCGCTACCGGAAGATCGTGGATTTTGCGGAGATCATTCCCTGCTCGGCCCTGCGGGGCACCAACACGGAGGACATCATTCCCAGCCTGTTCAAATATCTCCCTTACGGGCCCATGTTCTATGATCCGGAAACCGTGACCGACCAGCCGATGCGGCAGATCGCCGCGGAGATCATCCGCGAAAAGTCGCTGCATGCCCTGGACGAGGAGATCCCCCACGGGATCGCCGTGGCCATCGACCGGATGAAAAGCCGGCCCGGAAAGGCAAGACTGTACGATATCGATGCGACCATCATCTGTGAGAGAGACTCCCACAAAGGGATCATCATCGGGAAGAGCGGTTCCATGCTGAAAAAGATCGGGACCAATGCGCGGTATGAACTGGAACAGATGCTGGAAGCCAAAGTGAACCTGAAGCTCTGGGTCAAGGTGAAAAAGGACTGGCGGGACAGCGACTACCTGATCCGGAACTTCGGATATGACAAAAAGGAAATCTGAGAATGAGCGATCTGATCACGGTACAGGGCGTAGTCCTTTCCTCCATGCCGGTGGGAGAATATGACAGAAGAGTCGTTTTGCTGACCCGGGAAAGGGGAAAGATCGCTGCCTTCGCCAAAGGAGCAAGAAGGCTGAACAGTCCTTTTATGGCAGCGTCCAATCCTTTTGTGTTCGGCACCTTCACCCTGTACGAGGGCAGAAGCAGCTACAACCTGAACCATGTGGAGATCACTCATCATTTTACAGAGCTGGCGGCGGAACAGCCGGGCGTCTATTATGGATATTATTTCCTGGAGCTGGCCGATTACTTTGGCCGGGAGGGCATCGATGAGACCGATACGATGAACCTTCTCTATCTGACGGTGAAGGCGCTGCTGAATCCGGCCATCGACAACCGTCTGGTCCGCTGCATCTATGAGCTGCGGCTGCTGACCATCCAGGGCCTTATGCCGCAGCTGTATGCCTGTCCGTCCTGCGGAAAAGAGGTGCCGGGAGACGAAGACGTCTGGTTTTCCTTTGCAGAGCACGGGGTCCTGGACCAGGCATGCATGCACCGTGTTCCGGATGCGAAAAAGATTTCCTCCCGGACCTTGTATACATTACGGTATATTGCGGCGGCTCCCCTGACGAAGCTGTTCACCTTCACGCTCCGGGAAGAGCTTCTGCGGGAGCTGGAATCGGTCGTCACTGAATACACCCGGCGGAATACCGACCGGCGGTTCAGATCGCTGGAGATCCTTGCCCTGATGATATGACCGTGAAGCGTCCGGAGCGTGTGGGGCGTAAAACAGCAGATCGGGAATGTCCGCTTTACAACAGGACGTCCGGATGGTATGATACAAAACACAGTTATGAAAACCCTATAAGAACGGAGAAGAGAAGACATGGAAAAAACAATGGAGAAAATCGTGAACCTTGCCAAAGCACGAGGCTTTATCTACCCCGGCAGCGAGATCTACGGCGGCCTTGCCAACACATGGGACTACGGCAACCTCGGCGTGGAGCTCAAGAACAATGTAAAAAAAGCCTGGTGGCAGAAATTTGTGCAGGAATCCCCCTATAACGTAGGTGTGGACTGCGCGATCCTCATGAATCCCCAGACCTGGGTCGCTTCCGGCCATCTGGGAGGCTTCTCCGATCCGCTGATGGACTGCCGTGAATGCCACGAACGCTTCCGCGCCGATAAGGTGATCGAAGACTTCTGCGCGGAAAAAGGCATCGGGCTGGAGGGCAGCGTGGATGCCTGGTCCCAGGAGCAGATGATGAATTTCATCAAGGAACACCAGATTCCCTGTCCTACCTGCGGAAAGCATAATTTCACCGATATCCGCCAGTTCAACCTGATGTTCAAGACCTTCCAGGGTGTCACGGAGGATGCGAAAAATACCGTGTATCTCCGCCCGGAAACCGCCCAGGGTATTTTCGTCAACTTCAAGAATGTACAGAGAACCTCCCGGAAAAAGATCCCCTTCGGCATCGCCCAGATCGGCAAATCCTTCCGGAACGAGATCACCCCGGGCAACTTTACCTTCCGGACCCGCGAATTTGAGCAGATGGAACTGGAATTCTTCTGCGAACCCGGAACCGACCTGGACTGGTTCGCCTACTGGAAACAGTTCTGCCTGGACTGGCTGTCTTCTCTGGGACTGAAGGCGGAAGAAGTACGGTATCGTGACCATGATCCGGCCGAACTGGCCTTCTACAGCAAGGCGACGACGGACGTGGAATTCCTGTTCCCCTTCGGCTGGGGCGAGCTCTGGGGCATTGCGGACCGTACGGATTATGACCTGACCCAGCATCAGAATACCTCCGGCCAGGACCTGAGCTACTTTGACGATGAGAAAAAAGAAAAATACATCCCCTACGTGATCGAGCCCTCCCTGGGAGCGGACCGTATGGTGCTGGCCTTCCTGTGCAGCGCCTATGACGAAGAGGTCCTGGATGCGGAAAAGAATGACGTGCGTACGGTGCTTCATTTCCATCCGGCCCTGGCTCCGGTCAAGATCGGTGTGCTTCCCCTTTCCAAAAAGCTCGCCGAAGGCGCTGAGAAGATCTATACACAGCTCAGCAGAAAATACAACTGCGAGTACGATGACCGCGGAAATATCGGAAAACGCTATCGCCGCCAGGACGAGATCGGTACCCCCTTCTGCGTGACCTACGACTTTGATTCCGAGACGGACAACGCCGTGACGGTCCGCGACCGTGACACCATGGAGCAGGAAAGAGTCCCGATCGATCAGCTGGAAGCCTATTTCGCAGAGAAAATGACATTCTGAACAGAAGAAGTTCAGCTTGACTTCTTTTTATAACCTTGCTACTATAAGCCTTAGGGTTCTGCGGAAAAACGCAGAAAAATGCACTATCAAGCCTTAACAGGAGGAAAAAATCATGGCAAAGAAAATGCGCAACATCATCGTCGGCCAGTCGGGCGGCCCCACATCCGTTATCAATTCCAGTCTTGCAGGCGTTTACAAGAATGCCATCGAGCGTGGATTTGACAAGGTGTACGGCATGCTGCACGGCGTTCAGGGCCTTCTGGATGAGCGGTATATCGACCTGTCCACACAGATCCATTCCGAACTGGATATCGAGCTTCTGAAGAGAACGCCCTCCGCATTCCTCGGCTCCTGCCGTTTTAAAATGCCTGAAATCCATGAGGACAAGGAAACGTACGAGCGCATTTTCGAGATCCTGAACAAGCTGGAGATCGAAGCCTTTATCTACATCGGCGGAAATGATTCCATGGATACCATCAAGAAGCTTTCCGACTACGCCATCCTGACCGGACAGACCCAGAAATTCCTTGGCGTTCCCAAGACCATCGACAACGACCTGGCTCTGACCGACCATACTCCGGGCTTCGGAAGCGCCGCCAAATACATCGGCGCATCCACCAAGGAAGTCATCCGCGACGCGGAAGGCCTTACCTACAAGAAGAACATGATCACGATCATGGAGATCATGGGACGGAACGCAGGCTGGCTTACCGGAGCCACCGCTCTGGCAAAGCAGGAAGACTGCGAAGGTCCGGACCTGATCTATCTTCCGGAGGTTCCCTTCGATCTGGATAAATTCCTGGTCAAGGTAAAAGAGCTTCTGAAGAAGAAATCCTCCGTCGTGATCGCTGTTTCCGAGGGAATCAAGCTGGCAGACGGCCGTTATGTGGGCGAGCTGGGGAGCATGGGTGACTATGTGGATGCCTTCGGTCACAAGCAGCTGACCGGAACCGCCACCTATCTGGCCAATTTCCTGGCCGGAGAGTGCGGATGCAAGACCCGTGCCGTGGAGCTTTCCACGCTGCAGAGAAGTGCTTCCCACATGGCATCCCGCGTGGATATCGACGAAGCCTTCATGGTAGGCGGTGCGGCAGTCAAGGCTGCCGATGAGGGAGACACCGGCAAGATGGTGGTTATCGACCGTGTGTCCGATGATCCGTATATGTCCGCCACCGGCATCTATGATGTTCACCGCATCGCAAACGAAGAGAAGCTGGTTCCGAGAAGCTGGATGAACAAGGATGCATCCTATGTGACAGAGGATTTCATTGATTATATCCGTCCTCTGATCCAGGGTGATTACCAGCCGATCATGGTGAACGGTCTGCCCAGACACCTGGTACTGGATATCACCAAGGCGGCAAAGAAACCCCGCCGCAAATAAATCCTGTGTGTAAAAACTGCCGGCATCTGCCGGCAGTTTTT
>CAMOUV010000036.1 GCA_946626695.1 uncultured Blautia sp. | reverse complement strand
AACAAAAAAAAGAGTTGGTACTTGCAGAAGATTTGAATTTGTTGTATAGTTACCTCGGTTCACGCCCTGTCAGCCTTGACAGTCTGATCCGCAGATCCGGCCTTCCGGCAGGGAAAACAGCCAACTATCTGGTGGAGCTTTGTCTGATGGGGCTGGCCAGGGAAACAGCCAGACAATACTACATCAGAATATAGGACAGGAGAGTGCTATGGCAAAGAATCTGGTGATCGTCGAGTCGCCGGCTAAAGTAAAAACGATCAAAAAATTTCTGGGGACCAGCTACGATGTGGAAGCTTCCAACGGTCATGTGCGGGATTTTCCCAAGAGTCAGTTCGGGATCGATGTGGAACACGATTACGAACCGAAATATATCACGATCCGCGGAAAGGGAGAGCTCCTGGCGGAGCTTCGCAAGTCTGCAAAAAAAGCAGACAAAATCTATCTGGCAACCGACCCGGACCGGGAGGGCGAGGCGATCTCGTGGCATCTGATGCAGGCTCTGCATACCGAGACACAGAAGATGCACCGGATCACCTTTAACGAAATCACAAAATCCGCGGTAAAAGCTTCCATTAAAGAAGCCCGGGATCTGGACATGAATCTGGTGGACGCCCAGCAGACACGCCGTATGCTGGACCGGATGGTGGGATATTCCATCAGCCCGCTTCTCTGGGCAAAGGTCAAACGGGGACTTTCCGCCGGCCGTGTACAGTCGGTGGCGCTCCGGATCATCTGTGACCGGGAGGAGGAGATCCGGGCCTTTATTCCGGAGGAATACTGGACACTGGATGCGAAGGTCCAGGTACCGGGGGAAAGAAAGAGCCTCGAAGCCAAATTCTACGGGAAGGACAAGAAGATCACGATCCATAACCAGAAGGAAATGGATGAACTTCTTCAAGAGCTCGAAGGGAAGCCGTTTGTGGTGCAGGAAGTAAAAAGAGGAGAGCGTACCAAAAATGCGCCGCTTCCGTTTACGACCAGCACGCTGCAGCAGGAGGCCGGCAAGGTCCTTAATTTCTCCACCCAGAAGACCATGCGGATCGCACAGCAGTTGTATGAAGGCGTGGATATCAAAGGAGCCGGAACGATCGGTCTGATCTCGTATCTCCGTACCGATTCCACCCGTATCTCGGAGGAAGCGGATACGGCGGCCAGAGGGTATATCAAAGAGCAGTACGGCGAGAAGTATGTTTCCCATGCGGAAAAGACCGAAAAAAGCGGGAAAAGGATTCAGGATGCCCATGAGGCGATCCGTCCTACCGATATCAGCCGTACCCCGGTCATGGTGAAGGAATCGCTCAGCAGGGATCAGTTCCGTCTGTATCAGCTGATCTGGAAACGGTTCACCGCCAGCCGTATGGCCAACGCACTGTATGAGACGACGGCCGTTCATATCGAAGCGGGAGATTATATTTTCACCGTCTCGGCCTCCAAAGTGAAGTTCGACGGCTTTCTGTCGGTCTATACCGATGAAGAGGATCAGAAGAAGAGCAATGTGCTGAGCCAGAGCCTCGAAGCCGGCATGCCTCTCACCTTGAAGGAACTGGTGCCGGAGCAGCATTTTACCCAGCCGCCGGCCCATTACACGGAGGCTTCGTTGGTAAAGACCATGGAGGAGCTGGGAATCGGACGTCCCAGTACCTACGCGCCAACGATCACCACCATCATCAACCGCCGTTATGTTTCCAAAGAGCAGAAAAATCTCTATGTCACGGAGCTGGGCGAGGCGGTCAACGGGATCATGAAGCAGGCATTCCCGACCATCGTGGATGTCAACTTTACCGCGAACATGGAAGGTCTTCTGGACTGCATCGAGGAAGGCACCGTCCAGTGGAAGACCGTGGTGCGTAATTTCTATCCGGATCTGAAGCACGATGTGGATCAGGCGGAGAAGGAGCTGGAGAAGGTTCATATCGAGGATGAGGCGACGGATGTGATCTGTGAGCAATGCGGCCGTCATATGGTGATCAAGTATGGTCCTCATGGCAAGTTCCTTGCCTGCCCCGGATTTCCGGAGTGCAAGAACACCATGCCGTATTACGAAAAGATCGGCGTCACCTGTCCGAAGTGCGGCGGGGATATCGTGCTGAAGCAGACCCGGAAAGGGCGCAGATACTACGGGTGTATTCATCATCCGGACTGCGATTTCATGTCCTGGGACAGACCTGCGGAAAAAAGATGTCCGGTCTGCGGCGCGTATATGGTGGAAAAGGGAACCCGTCTTGCCTGCAGCGACCGGGAGTGCGGCCACACGGAAAAGATGACCGAAACAAAATAGTTTTTAAATATCTTTACAAAATTGATATTTTCAGAAAAGTACAAAAAATCACTTGAAAATTCTTTCTGTATCAGGTAAAATAAGTTCGATGAATTTACTTCGAACAGGTACGGAAAGGAGGAAGCAATGAGCGTTCAGCTGCTGGATAAGACCAGAAAGATCAACAAACTTTTACATAACAGCAATTCGAGCAAAGTTGTTTTTAATGATATCTGTCAGGTATTGATGGAGACCTTGAGTTCCAATATTCTTGTTCTGAGCCGGAAGGGAAAAGTCCTGGGAGTCAGCATCTGCCCCGGCGTGGATGAGATCACCGAGCTGATCGAAGACAAGGTGGGAAGTCATGTGGATCCGTTATTGAACGAACGATTTCTCGGGGTCCTTTCCACTAAAGAAAATGTGAATCTGCAGACCCTCGGATTTGAGCACATCAGTCCGGATTATCAGGGGATCATCAATCCCATCGACATCGCCGGCGAAAGGCTCGGGACGGTTTTTATGTACCGGATCAACAAACCCTATGATATCGAGGATATCATCGTAAGCGAGTACGGGACCACGGTGGTAGGGCTTGAGATGATGCGGGCCGTGCATGAAGAAAATGCGGAAGAGGACCGTAAGCAGCAGGTGGTGAAATCGGCATTCAATACCTTGTCCTTCTCCGAGCTGGAAGCGATCATTCATATTTTTGAAGAACTGGATGGCCCGGAAGGCATTCTGGTGGCCAGCAAGATCGCAGACCGGGTCGGGATCACACGTTCGGTTATAGTGAACGCTCTGCGGAAATTTGAAAGTGCGGGCGTGATCGAATCCAGATCTTCGGGAATGAAGGGAACCTACATCAAGGTCCTTAACGAAGTGATTTTTGATGAACTGGATGCCATCAAGGCACAGAGAAAAATCGAGAGGCAGTAATGCCTCTCTTTTTTTACAAATTATGAAAAAAGGAGAAAAACGGAGAATAAAAGAGTAAAAAGAAGAAAGAATGAAAATATATGGCAAAAATCAGATTTGCATTACGATATAAAAAATCATAATATAGCAACAGTGATTAGCACTCAGAAACAAAGAGTGCTAGCAAAGATAAAGGGCTTACCGATAAGGAGGAAGTATCATTATGAAGTTAGTACCATTAGGTGATCGTGTCGTATTGAAACAGATTGAAGCAGAAGAAACAACCAAATCCGGAATCGTTCTTCCCGGACAGGCAAAAGAAAAACCGCAGCAGGCGGAAGTCATCGAAGTAGGCCCCGGCGGTATGGTTGACGGAAAAGAAGTCAAGATGGAAGTTTCTGTCGGCGATAAGGTCATTTATTCCAAATATGCAGGTACCGAAGTCAAGCTTGACGGCGAAGAGTATATCATCGTCAGACAGAATGACATTCTTGCAATTGTTAAATAAATACTACGGAGGATAAATCATCATGGCAAAAGAGATTAAATTCGGCGCAGAAGCCAGAGCAGCACTTGAAAAGGGCGTTAACCAGCTTGCAGATACCGTACGGATCACCCTTGGACCGAAAGGAAGAAACGTTGTCCTCGAAAAATCCTACGGCTCCCCGCTGATCACCAACGATGGTGTTACCATCGCAAAAGAGATCGAGCTGGAAGACGGTTTTGAGAATATGGGCGCACAGCTGATCAAGGAAGTTGCTTCCAAGACCAACGACGTAGCCGGCGACGGCACCACCACGGCCACCGTTCTTGCACAGGCTATGGTACACGAAGGAATGAAGAACCTGGCAGCAGGCGCCAACCCGATCATGCTCCGCAAGGGTATGAAAAAGGCCACCGATGCAGCTGTGGAAGCGATTCAGGCCATGAGCCAGAAGATCAGCGGCAAAGAGCAGATCGCAAACGTGGCTTCCATCTCTGCAGGGGACGAGACCGTAGGCGCACTGGTTGCAGACGCTATGGAAAAGGTTTCCAACGACGGCGTCATCACCGTGGAAGAGTCCAAGACCATGCATACCGAGCTGGATCTGGTGGAAGGCATGCAGTTTGACCGTGGCTATATCTCCGCTTATATGGCTACCGATATGGAGAAAATGGAAGCGGTTCTGGACGATCCCTATATCCTGATCACAGACAAGAAGATCAGCAATATCCAGGAAGTTCTTCCGCTTCTGGAGCAGGTCGTACAGGCCGGCGCAAAGCTTCTGATCATCGCTGAGGATGTGGAAGGCGAAGCTCTGACCACACTGATCGTCAACAAGCTGAGAGGAACCTTCCAGGTCGTGGCGGTTAAAGCTCCGGGCTATGGCGACAGAAGAAAAGAAATGCTGCAGGATATAGCAATCCTGACTGGCGGCCAGGTGATCTCCGATGAACTGGGCCTTGATCTGAAGGAAGCTACCATGGCACAGCTGGGCCGTGCGAAATCCGTGAAGGTCGCGAAAGAGAACACCGTGATCGTAGATGGTCTCGGCGCCAAGGAAGACATTGCCAATCGTGTCGCCCAGATCCGTATGCAGATCGAAGAGACCAAGTCTGACTTTGACAGAGAGAAGCTGCAGGAGAGACTGGCCAAGCTTGCCGGCGGCGTAGCAGTGATCCGTGTCGGTGCCGCTACCGAGACCGAAATGAAGGAAGCCAAGCTTCGTCTGGAAGATGCACTGGCAGCTACCAGAGCAGCCGTTGAGGAAGGTATCATCGCAGGCGGCGGTTCTGCCTACATTCACGCAGCCAAGAAGGTTGCCGAGCTTGCCGATACGCTGGAAGGCGATATCCGTACCGGCGCAAACATCATCCTTAAGGCTCTGGAATCTCCGCTGTATCACATCGCGGCAAACGCAGGTCTGGAAGGCTCTGTCATCATCAACAAGGTGAAAGAGTCCGAGCCGGGAATCGGCTTTGATGCCCTGAAGGAAGAGTATGTGGACATGGTAAAGGGCGGCATCCTGGATCCGGCCAAGGTTACCAGAAGCGCACTGCAGAACGCTACGAGCGTAGCGGCTACTCTGCTGACAACCGAATCGGTCGTTGCAAACATCAAAGAAGACACACCGGCTATGCCGGCAGGCAATCCCGGCATGGGAATGATGTAATATAATTCCGGTTTCCGGAAGAGAAAAAGGCGGGCGTCATAGACGTCCGCCTTTTTGTATGTTATAATAGGAGCACGATTTATACCACGGACAGGATACATTGTGCCGCGGCAGAGTTTACAAGAACAGGAGAGAAGAACATGAGTGAACTGTACACGGAACTTCTGGTAAAAAAAGATACCACACCGAAGGATAAACTGGTGAAATACGGGCTGATCACCCTCACCGTGCTGTTTGTACTGGCAGGGCTTCTGATCCATCCTCTGGCCCTGATCGGCGCTGTGGGCCTGGGGGTGGCGGATTATTTCATTATTCCCCGCACCAGCCTCGAATATGAATATCTCTTCATTAACGGGGAATTCGATATCGACATGATCATGTCCCAGACCAGGAGAAAACGGGTCATGAGCTTCAGCCTGAAGGAGTCGGATATCTGTGCTCCGCTGAAATCTCACCGCATGGATTATTACAACGGAAACGAGAAACTGAAGGTTTTTGATTATTCCTCCGGAAACGATGAGCATAAACGTTTTGCGGTCATTTCCCGTAAGGACAATGAATCCTGCCGGATCATCCTGGAACCGGATGAGAATCTGGTAAATTTGATGAAGAATTCCGCTCCCGGCAAGGTTTTTTTGGATTGACACGACTTGACATTTTTGGTACACTAGGGAACAATTAACAAGAACGGAGGAAGAGGTAATGGGTACAATTATCGGTGAGGGAATTACCTTTGATGATGTATTGCTTGTGCCGCAATATTCCAAAGTGATTCCGAATCAGGTTGATGTTTCTACATGGCTTACCAAGACGATCAGACTGAACATTCCCATGATGAGTGCCGGTATGGACACGGTAACCGAACATCGGATGGCAATTGCCATGGCCAGACAGGGCGGCATTGGTATTATTCACAAAAACATGACCATCGAGGAGCAGGCCGAAGAGGTTGACAAGGTAAAACGCTCCGAGAATGGTGTTATCACAGATCCTTTCTTTTTATCTCCGGAACATACGCTGCGGGATGCGAATGACCTGATGGCCAAATATCGTATTTCCGGCGTACCGATCACAGAAGGCAGAAAACTTGTCGGCATCATCACAAACCGCGATCTTAAGTTTGAAACCGATTATTCCAGAAAAATCAAGGAATGCATGACATCCGAAGGCCTGATCACGGCCAAGGAGGGGATCACCCTGGAGGATGCCAAAAAGGTCCTTGCCCAGTCCCGTAAAGAAAAACTCCCCATCGTAGATGACGATTTCAATTTAAAAGGTCTTATCACCATCAAGGATATCGAAAAGCAGATCAAATATCCTCTGGCTGCAAAGGATGCCCAGGGACGTCTGCTCTGCGGCGGTGCCGTCGGCATCACGGCAAATGTACTTGCCCGGGTCGAGGCGCTTGTCAAAGCGGCCGTCGATGTGGTCGTTGTTGATTCCGCTCATGGCCATTCCGAAAATATCCTTCGGACTGTCCGTGAGATCAAAGGAGCGTTCCCCGAGCTGCCGGTCATCGCAGGAAACGTGGCGACCGGAGACGCCACCCTGGCTCTGATCGATGCAGGTGCGGATGCGGTCAAGGTCGGCATCGGTCCCGGATCCATCTGTACCACCCGTGTCGTGGCAGGTATCGGTGTACCTCAGATCACCGCTGTCATGAACTGCTATGAGGCAGCCAATCCCCATGGAATCCCGATCATCGCGGATGGCGGAATCAAGTATTCCGGTGATATCACCAAGGCGATTGCAGCCGGTGCCAATGTATGTATGATGGGCAGCATTTTTGCGGGCTGCGATGAGAGCCCGGGTACCTTCGAGCTGTATCAGGGCAGAAAATACAAGGTATACAGAGGAATGGGTTCGATCGCGGCCATGGAAAACGGCAGCAAAGACCGGTACTTCCAGGCAGATGCCAAAAAACTGGTTCCCGAAGGGGTGGAAGGCCGTGTGGCCTACAAAGGACAGGTCGAGGATACCGTCTTCCAGCTGATGGGCGGTCTTCGTTCCGGTATGGGATACTGTGGCGCTGAGAACATCGAGATGCTGAAGACGACAGGACAGTTTATCAAAATCTCTGCCGCTTCCCTGAAAGAATCCCATCCCCATGATATTCATATCACAAAAGAAGCCCCCAACTACAGCGTGGACGAATAATTATATACCTTTTGCCCGGACCGGAAATGCTCCGGGCAATTCCTTTTCTGAATGGAGGAGACAAAAATGGCAGCATCGTTGGAGAAGAAACTTGCAGAAAACGCCTATCCCGGAAGAGGGATCGTGATCGGCCGTTCCAAAGACGGGAAAAAAGCGGTCACAGCCTATTTTATCATGGGGCGGAGCGTAAACAGCCGCAACCGTATCTTTGTGCCGGACGGAGAAGGCATCCGGACCCAGGCCTATGACGAAAGCCTCCTTACGGATCCGAGCCTGATCATCTATGCGCCGGTCCGTGTGTTTAAGGATACCACCATCGTGACCAACGGGGATCAGACCGACACCATCTACGAAGGACTGGAAAAAGGCCTCACCTTCGAAAAGTCCCTGCGCAGCCGCAAATTCGAACCGGACGGGCCCAATTTCACCCCCAGGATCTCCGGCGTCATGGAGATTGCAGACGGAACATACACCTATGCGCTTTCCATCCTGAAGAGCAATGAGGGCAGGGAAGAGAGCTGCGTGCGTTTCACCTATGCCTATGATGAACCGATTCCGGGAGAAGGACATTTCATCCATACCTATCAGGGCGACGGCAACCCGCTTCCCAGCTTTACCGGGGAACCGGAGCTTGTGGAGATCCCGGATGAAATCGATGCTTTTACCGACAGTGTGTGGAAAAATCTGAATGAAGACAACAAAGTTTCTCTCTTTGTACGTTTCATCAACATCGAAGACGGTACCTGCGAGACCCGGATCGTAAATAAACACGGCGATTCTGTACAGTGAGCCGTGCAGACAGAAAAGGAGGAAACCATGAAGGAATTTGAACTGAAATATGGCTGCAACCCGAATCAGAAGCCTTCCCGCATCTACATGGCGGACGGCTCGGAGCTTCCCGTAAAGATCCTTTGCGGAAGACCCGGTTACATCAATTTCCTGGATGCCTTTAACGGATGGCAGCTGGTGAGAGACCTGAAGCAGGCCACCGGTTGTCCGGCAGCGACATCCTTTAAACATGTTTCACCCGCAGGGGCTGCCATTGGCCTGCCGCTTACGGAAACGCTGGCAAAGATCTACTGGGTGGACGATATGGACTGGCAGCATTTCTCTCCGCTGGCCTGTGCCTACGCCCGCGCCAGAGGAGCGGACCGTATGTCCTCCTTCGGTGATTTCATCTCTCTGTCGGATGTATGTGATAAAGACACAGCCCTCCTGATCAAGCGTGAGGTATCGGACGGCGTGATCGCTCCTGGATACACCGAGGAAGCTCTGGAGATCCTTCGCCAGAAGAAGAAAGGCAATTACAATATCATCGAGATCGATCCGGATTTTGTGCCGGCCCCGATGGAGCATAAGGAAGTTTTCGGCATCACGTTTGAACAGGGCCGCCAGGAGCTTCCCATCAATGACGAACTGATCTCCAACATCGTGACCGAGAACAAGGAACTCACCGAAGAAGCAAAGCGGGACATGAAGATTTCCCTGATCGTCCTGAAATATACCCAGTCCAATTCTGTCTGTTATGTGAAGGACGGGCAGGCCATCGGCGTCGGAGCCGGCCAGCAGTCCAGAGTACACTGTACCCGTCTGGCGGGACAGAAGGCAGACAACTGGTTCCTGCGCCAGAGCCCCAAGGTACTTTCCCTTCCCTTCCTGGACAGCATCACCAGAGCGGAGAGGGACAATGCCATCGACGTTTACATCGGTGAGGAATACATGGATGTCCTGGCAGACGGAGCCTGGGAGAAAACCTTCTCGGAAAAACCCTCTGTATTCACACGGGAAGAGAAGAGAGCATGGCTGGATCAGATGACGGATGTGACACTGGGATCCGATGCCTTCTTCCCCTTCAGCGATAATATTGAACGCGCGCACAAGAGCGGCGTGAAGTATGTGGCAGAGCCGGGCGGCTCCGTCCGTGATGATGCCGTGATCGAATGCTGCGATAAATACGGCATGGTCATGGCCTTCACCGGAATCCGTCTCTTCCATCATTAAGACACGGCAAAAATGTCCCGGAGTGCATCGCATTCCGGGACAAAAAATGGTTTTGACAACAAAAAAGCTTCTGCCTGAAGCAGAAGCTCTTAAGAGCGATAGACGGGGCTCGAACCCGCGGTCTCGACCTTGGCAAGGTCGCGCGTTACCAACTACGCCACTATCGCACACGTCATTCCTGACGACAAAAGATATATTACATTATTTTCCGGTGATTGTCAAGCATATATTTAAAAAATTTTGCTTTCGTATTTTCTTAATCCCGGGAGGATGCGGAGACAGTGCGTTTATACCCTGACGGACGAATATCAGTTTGACACCGTGCCGAAAATTTTGTATAATCGTGACGACTTGTTGAAATACCAAGACAGAGTTTGACCGGCATACGCAAGGAGGAAAGGTATGTACACAATTGAAGATATCGCAAAAGTGGACCAGGAGATCGCAGATCTGATCCAGGCTGAAACGGCCAGACAGAATTCGCACATTGAGCTGATCGCTTCCGAAAACTGGGTCAGCAAAGCGGTTATGTCAGCCATGGGCAGCACCTTGACCAACAAATATGCGGAGGGTTATCCCGGAAAAAGATATTACGGCGGCTGCGGCTGTGTGGACGGCGTGGAAGCCTTGGCCATCGAAAGAGCAAAGAAACTTTTTAACTGCGAATATGCCAATGTACAGCCTCATTCCGGTGCACAGGCCAATATGGCAGTCTTTTTTGCCATGCTTGAGCCGGGAGATACCGTGATGGGAATGAACCTGAATCATGGCGGTCATCTTACCCACGGAAGTCCGGCCAACATGTCCGGCAAGTATTATCATGTGATCCCGTACGGCGTGGATGACAACGGCTTTATCGATTATGACGAGGTGCGGAGACTTGCGCTTGAAAACCATCCGAAGCTGATCGTAGCAGGGGCAAGTGCCTATGCCCGTACCATCGACTTCAAAAGGTTCCGTGAGATCGCGGACGAGGCAGGTGCTTATCTGATGGTCGATATGGCGCATATTGCCGGTCTGGTGGCAACCGGGCAGCATCCGAGCCCGATTCCCTACGCCCATGTGACCACCACCACGACCCACAAGACGCTTCGCGGACCGCGCGGCGGCCTGATCCTCAGCAGCGAGGAAAACGCCAGGAAATTTAATTTCAACAAAGCCATCTTCCCGGGAATCCAGGGAGGACCGCTGATGCATGTGATTGCTGCCAAAGCTGTCTGCTTCCAGGAAGCGCTCCAGCCGGAATTCCAGGAATATGGAAAGAATATCGTGGCAAATGCCCAGGCGCTGTGCAAAGGCCTTCTGGACAGAGATATCCGGATCGTTTCGGGAGGAACGGACAATCATCTTATGCTGGTGGATCTGCTGAATCTGGATATTACCGGCAAGGAAGCGGAAACGCTGCTGGATGAGGTGAATATCACCTGCAACAAGAATACGATCCCGAACGAGCCGAGATCTCCCTTTGTGACCAGCGGTATCCGGCTGGGAACCCCTGCCGTTACTTCCCGCGGCATGAATGAGAAGGATATGGACAGGATTGCGGAAGCCATTGCTATCACTCTGAAGAAAAAAGAGAGTACGGATGAAGCGCGGTCCATCGTAAAAGAACTTACTGAAAAATATCCGTTAATCGGATAAAACGGAGGTTTTGTCATCATGAACTTTTTCAATCCCAAAAATCAGAAAGTGATCACAGCGGTGATCGTAATCATTCTGGTTCTGGCCATGGTAGTACCTACGGCACTGGCCTATCTGTTGTAATATGAAGCTGCCGGAAGAGATTACGGAAGAACTGAAAAAAGAAGTATCCGGTGTTCTCCTGCCGGGAGACGCTGTTGTATCTGTCGGGCCGGTAGGTCTGACAGACACACTCCGGATGTTGGAAACACAAAAAAGGCAGCTTGCTGCCTTTTTTTCTGATCGTTTTCTGAAAGACACGGAAAAGCTGAAAAGTTCCCTTGCCTGTTATCGGACCGCAGAAGAGCTGCAGAGGGAGCACCCAGAGACCGATCTTTCCTTTGTACATTCGTTTCTGCCCATGAGGCGCGGCGGTTTCCTCACGGCGTTGTGGAAGATGGCGGAAGCTTCGGGAGTCGGTTTGCGGATTGATCTGCGTTCGGTTCCGGTCTGTCAACAGACCATCGAGATTGCGGAGGTTCTGGGGAGAGACCCGTATAAGGAAGACTCTCACGGGGCGTGTCTCATCGGAACCGATCACGCTGAACTTCTGCTTTCGTTGTTCCGAAAAAGAGGAATTCCTGCCGCGGTCATCGGATATGCGCTGAAAAGCAATGACCGGCTTCTCTACAGCCAGGAGCTTGTGCGATATCTGGACCGGCCGCCCGTCGAATTCCGGAAAGGGGAAAACCCATGCATGTGAATATTGTTCTTCTGGAACCGGAGATCCCATCCAATACAGGGAATATCGGAAGAACCTGTGCAGCCACAGGCGCTTCGCTTCATCTCATTGAGCCGCTGGGCTTTCACCTGAGCGAGAAAGCAATCCGCCGTTCAGGCATGGATTACTGGAAAGAGATCGAAGTGTTCCGGTATCTGAACGTTGAGGATTTTATGGATAAAAATCCGGATGCACGGATTTATTACGCAACAACAAAGGCACCCCGTGCTTACACAGAGGTGCGCTTTGAAGAAGACTGTTTTATCATGTTTGGAAAGGAAAGTGCCGGTATTCCCGAAAAGATCCTGCACGACCATCCGGAGAGCTGTATACGAATCCCGATGGTCACAGATACCCGTTCCCTCAATCTGAGCAATTCAGCTGCCATTATTCTGTACGAAGCCTTGCGGCAGCATGGCTTTGAAGGAATGGAGGAGACCGGACAGCTTCGGGAATATTCCTGGCAGGACAGATAGAATAAGGATCATTCGCTTATGGGGAGTGTGAACAGAAATTCTGTTCCCACTCCTTCTGTGCTTATGACATCGATCTTTTCCTCGTGTGCGGTAATGATTTCTTTTACGATGGTAAGTCCGAGACCGGTCCCTTTGGGATCCTTTCCCCTGGAGAGATCTCCCTTGAAGAATCGATCCCAGATCCGGGACAGATCCTCCTTTGGAATTCCTTTTCCATGATCCTTTACGGAAATGAAAGCCTTGCCATTCTTCTGATAGGTCTGGATCAGGACTTCCGAACCGGGAGCACTGAATTTGATGGCGTTTTCCGTCAGATTGTAAAGAACCTGCTGAATCTTGTCGTTGTCGCCTTTTACCATCAACCTTTCATTTTCAAAAAGACTTTGAAGCTGTACCTTGGCCTGTCGGGCTGTTCCCTCAAAAAAACGGAGCGTTTGCAAAACCGCTTCATTGATGTCAAAGGTTTCAATCCTCAGATTGTGACGGTTTGCATTCAGATCATTCAGCGTGGTCAGATTATGTGTGAGCTTCACAAGACGATCCGATTCGTAGGAGATGAGATCCAGGTACTTGGGATACTGGTCCGGGGGAATCACTCCCTCCAGCATGGCGTTGGCGTATCCTTTGATGGAAGTCAGCGGTGAACGAAAATCGTGGGACAGATCAGCAAGAAAACGAAGATGGTATCTGTTGTTTTCCCGGAGATGATCAGCCATGTAATTCAAGGAGCATGCTACATATCCCAGGTCGGAGTCCCCTGACAGGGGAATCTGGTAGTCCAGATTTCCTTCCGCGTATTTTTCCACGCCTTTTTTGATTTCAAAAATAGGGTTTTTGATTTTTGTCTGATAGATAAACAGAGGGATGAGTCCAAACAGGACGATAAGAAACAGGATGACCAGTAAGACTCGCTGGAAAACCCGGCGGTAACGGTAGATTCTTGCCATCGGATAGTGAAAGACGACATATTCGGTAATGATGTTGTCCTCGCGGACCGGTGCGATGACCGAAAGCCATGTGCCCTTCAGAACATCCGAGAATTCTCCGATTATGTATTCGTCTTCCACCGAAATCATTTCATTATAGAGATGGAGGATATCTTCCGGCGAATATGATTCAGAAACCTGATGGTCCTCCGGAAAAAGCAATCTGCCGTCAGGATCGGTGATCCAGACCCTGCATTGCTGGTAACCCATCACAAATTCGAGAGCCCGTTCGACCATCTCAGCCTGCTGAAAGGTGGGCTGCTGACTGAAATAGTCGTCTTCGGCGATACGCATGGATTCTGCATAATACTGGTGACCCAGAATATGCGTCAGATATCCTTCGAAGAAATAAGCACCGAAAAACAAAAGAACCGTGCCCAAAATGGCGCTGATGACAAGATACCAGAACAGGATCCGTCCGAATACAGTATTCTTCATTTGGTTTTAGCCTCAAACTTGTAACCGATTCCCCAGACGGTGGATATACGCCAGAGAGGGCGGTCTTTTATTTTTTCTCTGAGTCGTTTGATATGGACATCCACAGTCCTTGTGTCTCCGATGTATTCATAGCCCCAGATCTGATCCAGAAGCTGCTCCCGGGTAAACACCTGATTGGGACTGGCTGCCAGAAAGTACAGAAGCTCAAGCTCCTTCGGGGGCATGTCGATCCGGTTCCCCATATAGGTGACGGTGTAGTTGGTCAGGTTGATCTCCAGATCAGGATAGCGGACGACCTTCTCACCGATCGTTACAGCCTTCTGCGTGATCCTGGACCTTCGAAGCTGTGCATGAACACGGGCGACCAGCTCCTTTGCGTCAAAAGGCTTGATCACGTAATCATCCGCACCGAGCTCCAGCCCGAGTACCTTGTCAAAGGTCTCGGTCTTGGCGGAAAGCATGATGATGGGAACATCGGAAAGACTCCGGATCTCGCGGCAGATCTGGTATCCGTCTTTGCCGGGAAGCATCAGATCAAGGATCACAAGATCCGGTGAAAAGGACTGAAACTTTGAAATCGCTTCTTCGCCATCGTTTGCAATGGCGATCTCAAAACATTCTTTTGTAAGATACAATGAAATCAGCTCTGCAATATCGTTGTCGTCATCTACAATCAGTATTCTCTGCTTTGCAGCCATCATTTCTGTATTCCTTCTTCCTTTTTCCTTTTAACTTATGCTTTAAACTCTGCAATCGTTACGCCGGAGTCTCCTTCCCCAAATTCGCCAAGCCGGAAGGAGGAGACGTGTTTCTGTCGTTTAAGATAGGTATGAACGCCCTTTCGGAGAGCTCCGGTTCCCTTGCCGTGAACGATCCGCACGCTCTTCAGATGCGCGAGATAGGCATCGTCCAAATATTTATCCAGCTCTGCGATCGCCTCATCAACCGTCTTGCCAAGAAGGTTGATTTCGGGAGAAACAGAAGAGGACTTTGACATTTTGATCCTTCCGGCGCCGGTCTTCTTAAGTCCGGGAGCCGTGATCTCTTCTTCCTCAACCAGTTCCAGATCAGAGATATGTACCTTGGAACGGATGATTCCCATCTGGACAAAGAGAAAGCCCTTCGAATCCGGTTTGGTACTTACCGTCCCTTTCAGGTTCATGCTGAGAACGCGGACGGCCTCACCCGGCTTAAGATCCTCCGGCTTCAGAGCCCGGGCAGGCTTTTTAGGCTTGATCTGGGCAGACATGCCGCTCTGCGCGGCGTTCATCCGCTCACGAAGCTGCTGCCGTTCGCGTTCAACGGCAGCCGTATCCACGTGATCCTTCTGGAACTTGTGGAAAAGCTTCATTGTCTGGTCGGCATATTCTTTGGTATCCTGCAGGAGCTTATGCGCCTGTTCATTGGCTTCCCGGAGGATGCGGTCACGTTGCTTCTCCAGCTTCTCCTGATGGGCGGAGAGCTGCTGATTTTTCGCTTCCAGCTCTGTCCGAAGCCGGTCGATTTCTTCTTTTTCGTTTTCCATGGCGACCCGGTTCTGCTCCAGAGAGGTCAGAACATCCTCGAAGGATTCATCCTGTTCGGAGATCTGTTCCCGCGCACGCTCAATGATATGTTCCGGAAGTCCGAGCTTTCCGGAAATTGCAAAGGCATTGCTTTTCCCAGGAACTCCGATCAGAAGCCGGTAGGTGGGCCGCAGGGTTTCCACGTTGAATTCACAGCTTGCGTTTTCAACGCCCGGAGTGGACAGAGCGTACACCTTCAGTTCACTATAATGCGTAGTAGCGATGGTACGGATCCCCTGCTCATGAAGGTAGGAAAGGATCGCGATAGCCAGTGCGGCGCCTTCCGTCGGATCGGTTCCGGCTCCGAGCTCGTCGAACAATACCAGGGAACGATCGTCCGCTTTCTCCAGAAAAGAGACGATATTGGTCATATGGGACGAAAATGTACTCAATGACTGTTCAATGCTCTGCTCGTCGCCGATATCGGCATAGACCTCTTCAAACACGGACAGTTCGCTTCGGTCTGCGGCCGGGATATGAAGCCCGGCCTGCCCCATCATGGTGAGAAGACCGACAGTCTTCAGCGATACGGTTTTGCCGCCGGTGTTAGGACCGGTGACGATCAGCAGATCAAAGGTATCACCAAGCCAGATATCGATGGGAACGACTGTTTTTTTCGGAATCAGGGGATGCCGCGCCTTGCGGAGCCGTACAAATCCCTTTTCGTTAAACAACGGCATGGACGCATTCATATCCATGGCAAGGGAAGCCCGGGCAAAAATAAAGTCCAGTTCCGTCAGAAGCTCCAGATCCGTACGAAGCTCCTCCAGATGCTCTGCGGTTTTTACGCTGAGTTCAGCCAGGATCCGTTCGATCTCTTTCTGTTCCTTCAGCTCAAGCTCTCGGATCTCGTTGTTCATACGGACGATGACCATCGGTTCGATAAAAAGGGTCGAGCCGGTGGAAGACTGATCGTGGATCATCCCGGGAACCTGATTTTTATACTCGGATTTGACAGGGATACAGTACCGGCCGTCACGCATGGTGACAACCGAATCCTGCAGGTATGTGCGGGTGCTGCCGCTGATCAGCGCGGTCAGCTGGGTGTGAATGCGGTCGTTGACCGCTTTCATGCCGCGGCGGATCTGCCGGAGAGCAGAACTGGCGTCGTCGCTGATCTCATCCTCAGAGAGAATGCAGCGGCGGATCTCCCCGCTTAAAAGTGAGACAGGCTCCAATGCATTAAAAAACGCATCCAGCGAATCCTGCGGGGTATCACTCCGGTCATGCCGGCCATAGGCTTTGACCCGTCCTGCGTTTTCCAAGAGACCGCAGACCGCCAGAAGCTCCACGATCCCGATGGTGCTTCCGACTTCCAGACGTTTCAGGGACGCCCGGATATCCTTGGCATTGCCAAAGGAGAGGCTGCCCTTCTGGAACAGTCGTGTCAGTGCATCCGAAGTCTGGGTCTGCATCAGGCGGATGCGTTCCAGATCCGTAAGAGGCTCCAGATTTCTGCAAAGCTCTTTTCCCATGGGAGAAGAAGCTTTTTCCGTCAGTCTTTCAATGATTTTATCGTATTCAAGTGCCTTATATGCTTTTTGGTTCATTTTGCTCCAGTCCAATACAGACAGAGTCTGCAGGGTTGTTTTATTGATTTCTTTCTATTTTACATGATTTTAGTGATAATGAAAAGGGAAAATGAAAAATCCGCTCTGTTAATCCATGACGAAATATGCTATTCTTACAATATGCTGAAAAAAGAGAGGTTTATGTATGAAATATATCAATGAATTTCAGGAAGGCGGACGGATCAGCGGTATTTATCTCTGCAAGCAGAAAACAGCTGCAGTGACGAAAAACGGAAAGCCTTATGAGAATATTATCCTCCAGGATAAGACCGGTGTGATCGACGGTAAGATCTGGGATCCGAACTCCAACGGGATCGAAGATTTCGACGCACTGGACTATATTGACGTGACCGGGGAAGTGACCAGCTTTGCCGGAGCCCTGCAGATCAACATGAAAAGAGTACGGAAAGCCCATGAGGGAGAGTACGATCCCGCAGATTATCTTCCGGTCAGCGAAAACAGTACGGATACCATGATGAAATACCTTCTGGAAAGGATC
>CAMOUV010000035.1 GCA_946626695.1 uncultured Blautia sp. | reverse complement strand
GGTATTACGCCCCCTGTTTGTATAAAAAAGATGCAAAGAAGGGAGATGTCTGGACGGAGAATCCCGGGTTTGTGGGAAACGGAGCAGACCGAAAAACAAGAGAAGCGACCTTGCAGGCGATCTGCAGGACGCCTCTGATCTACAGGCCCGGCACAAAGACGCTGTACTCGGATCTGGATTATATGATTCTCGGTCTGGTGGTGGAAAGGATCACCGGGAAGGATTTGAATACCTGGCTGAAAGAGACTTTCTGGGAACCGCTGGGGCTTGCCCGCATCACCTATAATCCGCTGGAAAACAGCTTTTCGAAGGAGGACTGTGCCGCCACGGAGCTGGCCGGAAACACCCGGGACGGTCTTTTTGATTTTCCCGGTTACCGGACCGGTACGCTGCAGGGAGAGGTACATGATGAAAAGGCCTGGTATTGCATGGGCGGAATCTCCGGCCATGCCGGCCTGTTTGCAAATGCATCGGATCTGGCCCGTCTTGCCGCTGTGATGCTCTGCGGCGGATATGGGCGGCATCGCTTTTTTGCGAAGAGTGTGATGGAGCAGTTTGCGGCTCCAAAGGGAGAAAACGATAGCGGCTGGGGTCTAGGCTGGTGGCGTCAGGGCGACGGCAGGCGGGCCTGTTATTTCGGGACCCAGGCATCCTCCGGCACCATCGGCCATCAGGGATGGACCGGTACTCTGGTCATGATCGATCCGGGCAGAGAGCTTGTGATCGCTTATCTCACCAACAAGATTCATTCCAGGATCACGGATCCGCGGACGGATGCAAACCGGTTTGACGGAAGCTGGTATACGGCCTCTTCTCTCGGATTTGTGCCGCAGATCCTTTCGGTGGGCATGGACGGCGATCAGAATGTCTCGGACCAGCTGCTGGACCTGGCCCGGGACATGGCGGAAGAGAGCCGAAAACTGGTTCCCGAAGGGGTCTCTCCTGAGGGGAGTCATCCTGCCGTGCGCAACGTAAAAAGCAAGACAGAATTATACAGAAAACTGGCGGAGACCTGGAATGACAAGTCTTTTTTCAAAGACCTCAGTCTTCCTCCGGCATGATAATGGCGGCAACGATATAGGCCAGCAGGCCGGATCCGCCAAGCATGGAGATGGCCACAAAGATCAGACGGACAAGGGTCGGATCCAGGTTGAGGTATTCTGCGATTCCTCCGCAGACACCGGCGATCATTTTCTGGCTGCTGCTTTTGTACAGTTTTTTCATTTTGATTTCCTCCATTTGATTTTGCTTCCGGAGTTTTGCTCCGTTTGTTTTTCAACTCTGGGATCACTATACAATGGATGGATGAAAGAAAAAGGAAAGAAAGATTAAAAACGGATTAAAAGGAAAACGGGATGAAAAACAGCAAGAAATGGGAACAGATTGATGCTTAAACAGTTGACAGAAAAATATCAAAGAGATACGATGCATGTAAAATGGAAGTGCAAAAGCCCGGAGACCGAAACAGGCGGTTCCGTGTTTACCGTGAGGGAGGAGAAAGATGCTGAAGATCGAACATCTGACAAAATCATTCGGTGCAAAGAAGGCTGTGGATGACCTGACGCTTCATATTGCACCGGGAGAAATCTATGGCTTTATCGGGCATAACGGAGCCGGAAAAACGACGACCCTGCGTTCCGTGGCCGGAATCCAGCAGTTTGATGAGGGGGAGATCCGGATCAACGGAAGGTCGATCCGGACGGAGCCTCTGGAATGCAAAAGAGAAATGGCGTATATCCCCGATAATCCGGATCTGTATGAATACATGAGCGGCATTAAATTTCTGAACTTTATCGCCGATATCTTCGGGGTCAGCCCGCAGGAGCGCAAGGACCGCATCCATGATTATGCGGAACGCTTTGAACTGACGGCTGATCTGGCTCAGCCGATCGCGGCGTACTCACATGGAATGAAGCAAAAACTGGCGATCATTTCCGCCTGGATCCACAGGCCGAAGCTGATCCTGATGGATGAGCCCTTTGTGGGTCTTGATCCGAAAGCGGCGCATCTTCTGAAGGAAATGATGCGGGAAGTCTGTGACCAGGGCGGGGCGATCTTTTTCTCCACCCATGTGCTGGAAGTGGCGGAGAAGCTCTGTGACAAAGTGGCGATCATCAAACAGGGACAGCTGATCCGTTCCGGTACCATGGAAGAGGTCAAGGGAGATGATTCCCTGGAAGAGGTCTTTCTGGAGCTGGAAGAGGACAGTTCGGAGGAATAAATATGCTGAAACTATTGGTAAAAAAGCAATTGATGGAGGTCTTCCGGGCTTATTTCTACAACTCAAAGAAGAATACAAGCCGTTCCAAAGCCGGTATTATCGTGATGTTCGGCGGCTTCATCATCATCATGGCCGGGGTTCTGGGAGGAACCTTTGCTTTTCTGGCATTTAATTTGTGCGCACCGCTGGTTGAAGCGGGGATCGACTGGCTCTATTTCGCTGTGATGGGGCTTCTGGGAATCTTTCTGGGCGTGTTCGGAAGCGTATTCAATACCTTTTCGACCCTCTATCTGGCAAAAGACAATGATTTTCTGCTGTCCATGCCGATTCCGGTGAAGGATATCATGGTCTCCAGGCTGATCAATGTGTATCTGCTCAGTCTGATGTACTCCATCGTCGTGCTTCTTCCGTCCGTGATCGTGTACTGGATCACCGTGCCGGTGACCCCGACGGTCATTCTGGGCGGAATCGTACTGCTCATTCTGATCCCGCTGTTTGTCACTCTGCTGTCCTGCCTTCTTGGGTGGTGTGTGGCCAAGGTGAGTCTCCGGCTGAAGAACAAGAGCCTGATCACGGTACTCCTTTCCCTGGCTTTCTTCGCAGCGTATTATTTCTTGTATTTCAAGGCACAGGGGCTGCTGAGCGACGTGATCGCCAACGCGGCCGTCTATGGCGAAAACATCAAGGGAGCCGCCTACGGGATCTATCTTTTCGGACGGATCGGAACCGGAGACCTTGTCGCCATCCTGCTCTTTACGGTGGTGATCCTGGCGCTGACTGCGGCGGTATGGATGCTTCTGCAGAAGACCTTCCTGTCCATCTCTACGGCGACAGGCGCAGTGAAAAAGACCGTGTATCACGAGAAAACGGCACAGCAGAAAACACCGGGGAGAGCGCTGCTGGGAAGAGAGATTACGCATTTCCTTTCCAATCCGAATTATATGCTGAACTGCGGACTCGGGATCATTCTTCTGCCGGCGCTTGGAATTTTCATGCTGATAAAAGGCCGGGAACTGGTGGAAGCGCTGGAATCCGTGTTCAGCTTCGGGGCCGGCGTCACGACGATCCTGATCTGTGTGGCGCTGTGTATGGTTGTCTCCATGAATGACATGGTTGTTCCCTCCGTTTCCCTGGAAGGAAAAAGCATCTGGCTTGCACAGTCCCTTCCGGTTCGTCCCTGGCAGGTGCTGAAATCCAAGCTTATGATGCAGCTGCTGTTGACGGGAATACCGCTGTTGTTTGCGTTGGTCTGTGTTTTCGGGATGATTCCGGATGGAGTTCCGGTCAGGATCCTTGCGGTGGTTTTCTGCCTGGTGAATCTGCTGCTGCTGTCACTGTTCGGCCTGTTCCTCGGGCTGAAGTTCGCCAACGTGAAATGGACCAACGAGATCACGCCCATCAAGCAGGGCATGGCTGTCCTGATCATTATTTTCGGCAGCTGGATTTACTGTGCCGCGATAGCGGGACTGTACCTGTGGCAGGGCTATAAGATCGGGCCGGCGGCCTATCTGGGGATTCTCATTGCACTGGACGGACTGTTCTGCGTGGGACTGTACCTGTGGCTCCGCAGGCAGGGCTGCCGGAAATTCGCAGAGCTGTGAGAAAGTGTTGAAGGAGCTGTTTTTTTTCTTGTGTTCGGAAAGCTTTTGCGTTACAATATGCGGAAAGTTTATATCAGCATTATGGAGGGACAGCAATGATCCGTGTGACGATTTTTAACGAATATGTGCAGGAGCAGTTGAATAAGAGAACATTTCCTTTCCAGGAAAGCTGGGGGGAAGAAGGAATCCGGCTTATGAGCGATAGGGCCGATGAGATCGCAGCCGCCCATGAGGGCGGAGCCATCCACGATACGCTGAAGGCTCTGGTGAGTGAGTGTGAGGACGTGGAGGTGCGTCATATCGCGACGCTGGAAATGCCGGAACACGGCCTGACAGAAGAGGTTCTGGCGGATACGGATGTCCTTCTGTGGTGGTCCCATCTGGCACAGGAAGAGATCAGCGATGAGGTCGCGCACCGGGTACGGGATCATGTACAGCGGGGCATGGGAGTGATCTTCCTTCATTCCGCTCATATGTGCAAACCGATGCGGGAGCTGTTGGGAACCAGCTGCACCCTGCGCTGGCGGGAAGGGGATAATGAGCATCTCTGGTGCTGCAATCCGACCCATCCCATCGCGAAGGGTGTGCCGGTCTGTATCTGGCTGGAGGAGGAAGAGATGTACGGGGAGTACTTCGATATTCCCAAACCGGATGAACTGGTCTTCATCGGCGGCTTCGGAGGCGGAGAGGTATTCCGTTCCGGATGTGTGTGGAACCGGGGGTACGGAAAGGTGTTCTATTTCCAGCCCGGCCATGAGACAAACCGGGCCTATTTCAATCCGGACATCCGCAGGATCATCCAGAATGCAGTGCATTATGTTGCAAATCCGGAATGCAGACAGGAAAAGCTGGAATGTTTGCCGGTATAAAGTGATACGAGTCACGGAACGATTTCCGTGACTCTTTTCGTTCACAGGACCGGCGGACGGGTTCTGTGCTTTGCCGAAGGAAGGATCATGAGACAGGTTTATCTTGAGAATGAGGACCGGCGGGATTATAATTATGCTGTGGCGGACCGGCAGAATGCAAGGGATTGTGAGAAGCCGCAAAAAACATGGGAAAGAAAAAACGGGGTGTGTTAATGAAAAGGAAAAAAGCTTCCTGGAGCAACCGATATAAACGATTCTTCGTATCCGAACAGACGGCTCTGATCGGAGCGGGCGTGAGCATCCTGATCCTGCCGGTGATTTATTATTTTGGCAGACGATCCGGGGGTATTGATCCTGCCGGTCTGTTTGACCTGCTGATGCGCCTTTTGCTGGTCGGGACCCTGTTCTTTTCGCTGAAAACACATAAGCTTTTTCTGATGCAGGCTGCCACCGTCGGGCTGCTGTTCTGCATGCTTTGCGCCCAGTCCCAATATGCGCTGGGAGAGCTGGCCAGCCAGGATTCGGAGGTCTATATCACCATGGGCCTGCAGGGCTTTGTCTTTCTGGCGGTGGAACGGATGATCCTGTTTATCCAGTCCTTTATCTGTGTCAGTCATTTTATCATCCATGCGGCAAGGAAGCAGGAAGCCATCCGGGTTTCCCTTAATCAGATCTCGATTCTTTTTCTGCTGGGTCTTCTGGTGATCCAGCTGCTGATCGCACCGGTGCTGTCGTTTGAACGGGACTATGTCTTTTATATCTGGACACTGCATCTTGATGAGCTGTTCATCTTTGTCCTGATTGCCTGTGCGGAACTGATTCTGATGATTGACCAGCGTGAATATATAGCGGGGTGAGGAGAATGAACAGAAACAGACACAGGGCGATATGGTACCTTTTTACGACCATGCTTTCCATTTTCAATATCTGCACGATCCGGATCTTTGACGGATACAACTGGCCGTTCTACGCGGTGACGGTCAATGCGCTCATCTCATTATGCGGGCTGATTTTTCATGTTCATGTTGATACCCGATCCGGAAAGTATCCGGTGATGATCATAGCGCGGATCCTTCTTTTTCTGAATTCGGTTTCTGTTTTTGTCATGATCGGCTTCAGTCTGTTTATTCTGAGCACCCAGTATCATAATTCCCTGACTCCCGACGCGGTCTTTTCCTCTGCGGCAGATATGGAGCAGCAGCTGGCGGATTCAGGGAAGGATGTGATTTTGCTGGAAACGGACGATCTGTATATTTATTATGCGGATTACGGCGACCTGGACTATGTGGCCGGCAAAAGGCCCTCCAGGGAGGATCAGACCATCCAGATGTGTATGGCGGCCGCATTCCAGTCCACGTACGAGCTGGGATTCCGTCATGACAATATCGTAGGCTGGCATGCATCGGACGGAGAGCTTGAAAGAGGCAAGCCGCAGGACAATCTGGGAGCCTTCACCTACGTGGACGGAGAAGCCCGCATCTGGAATACCGAAGAAGCGGAGGAGGCCGTTAAAGAAGCCGCTGCCCGGGGAGGAATGGGATTCCAGCAGTTCATTGTTCTCTGTGACGGGGAAAGAGGCATGCACAGAAGCGATGAGTTCCGATGCTATCGTGTGCTTGCGGTCATGGAAGGAAAAGCGTGCATCATTGATTCTCGCACGCAGGTGCATTATGACGAATTTATCCGGTCCCTGGAAAATCTGGGGGTTCAGGACGCTTTGTACTGTGATATGGGAAGCGGATGGAATTATTCCTGGTATCGGGGAGAAGACGCAAAGCCGGTCAATATCATCGGGATCCCATGGCCGTTTTCCCACAACTGGCTTGTGTTCCGCAAATGACTTTGGTGAGGTGATCGGGTGGAGCTTTCTGAACTGACAGCCTATGCAGCATCCAGATATCATATCAGGGAAGAGTTCAAATGGGCTGATTTCCCGGGTTTTTCGGTTCTTGCAGATCCGAATACCGGAAAATGGGCCGCCCTTCTGATGCGGAAAACGGATCCTGCCACGGGGAATAGGCTTGAGCTGTGTGATCTGAAATGCGGGCGGCAGACCTTGCTGGAGCTGCCCTTTTCGTATCTTTCTGCTCCGTACCGGATGCATGGACAGAAGTGGATCGGTATCCGGTTCTCGGGCGTCACGGATCCTGCGGTTGTTTTCCGGCTGTTTGACCGTGCCGTTTCGTCGGGCGAGCAGAGGGGTTATACCATTGTGCTGGAGGAAAAAGCACCTGCGCAGAAGGAGACGGTCTGTCAGGACACGGCTCTGCCCGCATACTGGCCCGGCTATGTCCGCGCCAGGGACACGGTTCCGGACAAGATCCGGAAGATGAGGAAGCTGTATGAATACGGAAGCGGCTCCTTTCATCAGAAATGTAAGAATATGATCCTTCAGGGCCGGTTCATGCAGGATTATGAGGATGATTATGAATGGAAGGGAGAATTTCATCACTATTTCCCGACCTATCACGATATGGATGTGAAGCAGCTGAGAGGCTACTTCTCCTGGCGGACCCGGCTGCGTAAGGGCCGGATGGAAAGAACTTCTTCCTCCTTTGTATATCTGTATCTGTATGAGCTGATCAACGGGATCGGGACGGCCTCCGCCGAGGAGAGCCTCCGGAAGATGGAGGAGTTCGAAAAAGGATATTTTGGCGACACGCCGGAAGACCGGGAAATCCGGAAGAATCTGCGGCGATGGATGCTTGAACTGGCGGTTGTGAAAAACGTGCCTCATGAACTGGCTCTCCGATATGCGGACCCGGCCATGCGGAAGAAAGACCAGAGCCTCTTGGTCCTGCGAAATGCAGACGGGCATACGGATGAGGAGGTATATGAGGCGCTCTGCATGTTTTCGGGGGCACATCTTGCTTCATCTCCCGCGGCTAAAGAGGAAAAAGGAAAACGTCTGATTGCCGATGTGTGGCGTCGGGCTGCCGATGACTTTCACAGAGAGGGAAAGGATCTTTTCCGGGAGTGTTTCGGGAAGCCGCAGGCTTTTCCGTGGCGTCCCCTCGCCAACGCGATATACTGGGAGGGGAATGCTTTCGCCAGCTGTGATTATGTGCTGGATGAATGCAGAAGCTATCACTGCAGGGACGGGGTATGGACCGAACACAGGTATGAGAAGCTGTTTTTTGACAATGGAAAATTCCGGGAACTGATGCACGCTGCAGATCTGAAGATCAGAAGATATCTGAAGACCGGCCATTATCTGCGGGAAAAGGCGGACGAAGCCTGGGCACTGCCTTATATTGAGGCTGTCCTGGAGAAGGAGACGCAGGCGGAGATCGAAGCGGCAAAGCCGAAGATCACCATCGATCTTTCCGGACTGGAGCAGATCCGGAGGGATGCGGAAGTGACCCGTGACAGTCTTCTGACGGAAGAAGAGATGGAAGATACAGGCACACCGAGGATAGAGAAGACAGCTGTGCCGGATGAAAAAACGGTCCTGAATGCAGGAACGGTGACGGCCGGAAATGAGACGGCAGCCCTGCAGCGGGAAGAAACAGCGCTGCCGGCGGGGCTGGATGAACTGCAGGGGAAGATTCTGCGGATGCTTCTTTGCGGAGAATCGCCGGAAGAGATCATGAAGGATCATCTCATGATGCCGTCTCTGGTCGCGGATGCCATCAATGAAGCGCTCTTTGATGAGTTTGGAGACACTGTGCTGGAATGCAGGGATGACCGGTTATATCTGGTGGAGGATTACCGGGAGGATCTGAGGGAAATGTTATAGAATAGAGGAGATACAGTAAATGCCTGAAGAGAACAGAAAAATACCGAAGCGGATTTCCCAGACCGTGCTGAATTCGCTGAAGGGCGGTGTGGTCCCCCGGATCGGGCTGCCCTACATAGCAGTAGGGCGGAAGAATGAGATCGAGGCGCTTCTGCATGATGTGGACATCGTTGCGGAAGGGGGAGCCTCTTTCCGGTTTATCGTCGGGCGGTACGGATCGGGGAAGAGCTTTCTGCTGCAGACGATCCGGAATTATGTGATGGACAGAGGGTTTATCGTGGCTGACTGTGATCTGTCTCCGGAGAGACGTCTGCAGGGCACGAGAGGCCAGGGGCTGGCTACCTACCGGGAGCTGATCGGGAATCTTTCCACCAAAACAAAACCGGAGGGCGGGGCCCTGACGCTGGTGCTGGACCGCTGGATCAGCACGGTGCAGAGCGAAGCTTCGCAGGAGACCGGGCTTCTGCCGGGGGATCCGGCCCTTACCAGGGCGGTGGATCAGAAGATTGTCGCCGTCACCGCTTCGGTCAGCGAGCTGGTCCACGGCTTTGAGTTTGCCCGGCTCCTGACGCTGTATTATCATGCCTATGTGGAGGGCGATGACCAGACCAAAGCCAAGGTGGTCCGGTGGTTTCGGGGAGAATACAGCCTGAAGCGGGAGGCGAAGGAGGAGCTGGGCGTCAATATCATCATCTCGGATGATGACTGGTATGATTATCTGAAGCTGTTTGCGGTGTTCTTCCGCCTGGCAGGGTATGCGGGGATGATGATCATGATCGATGAGCTGGTGAATATTTACAAGATCCCCAATTCCATCACCCGGCAGTACAATTACGAGAAGATGCTGACCATGTACAATGACACGCTGCAGGGCAAGGCCGGTTATCTGGGCATTATCATGGGGGCGACGCCCCAGGCCCTGGAGGATAAACGAAGAGGCATTTACAGCTATGAAGCCCTCCGGTCCAGACTGGCGGAAGGGCGTTTTTCCAGACCCGGTGCCCGGGATCTGCTGGCGCCGGTGATCCGTCTGGAGCCGCTGACCGCGGAGGAGATGCTGGTCCTCTGTGAAAAGCTCGCCGCCATGCATGCCGGGCTTTATGGATATGAGCGGAAGATCGGAACGGAGGATCTGGTGCTGTTCATCAGGATCGAATACGGCCGGATCGGCGCGGATCAGAATATCACCCCAAGGGAGGTGATCCGGGACTTTATCGAGCTGCTGGATCTTCTGTACCAGAATCCATCCCTGCAGGTGGAGGAGCTGCTGGATTCGGATGAATTTTCCTATGCAAAGTCGGAGGCGGTTTCGGATGAGACAGACAGCCGGTTCGCGGAGTTTACGATCTGAGATATACAGATGCCGTGCAGCAGGCTTCATTTGGCCGTTTGTCCACGGAAAGTAAAAGAAGTTATCTGTATGACAGGGAAAAACCTGTCTGGGAGAACGGAATGAATGTTTTTGAGCGCTATGCGCCTTTTATTCAGGATTATATATTCCGGTCCGGCTGGCAGACCCTGCGCGGTGTGCAGAATGCGGCCGGGGAGGCCATTTTCGGCACGGAGGAGAATGTGCTTCTGACGGCCTCCACAGCCTCCGGCAAGACGGAGGCGGCTTTCTTTCCCATCCTGACGCTGTTGGACGAAGAGCCCTCCCGGACGGTGGGCGTGCTGTATATTGCACCGCTGAAGGCTTTGATCAATGACCAGTTCGGGAGACTCCAGGAGCTTTGTGACGAGGAGGGGATTCCGGTCACCCGGTGGCACGGGGATGTGCCCCAGACCCAGAAGAGGAAGCTGCTCCGGAAGCCTTCCGGGATCCTGCAGATTACGCCGGAATCGCTGGAATCCCTGATGATCAACAAGCATATGGAGATTCCCTCGCTGTTCGGCGATCTGCGTTTTGTAGTGATTGATGAGATCCATTCGCTGCTGCGGGGGGACCGGGGCGGTCAGACCTTCTGTCTGATAGAGCGTCTCTGCCGTCTGGCAGGGTGTGATCCCCGGAGGATCGGTCTTTCGGCCACCATCGGGAATCCGGAGGAGGCCGGGAAGTTCCTGGCCGCCGGAAGCGGGCGCAGGACCGTGATCCCGAAATTTGAGGGAGGAAAAGAAATCTGGCGGCTGTCCATGGAGCACTTTTTCAATATCGATCCCCAGGCCTGCGATGTGCCGGAGCATTGGGAGGAGGATGCGGACAGTCTCACAGTCGAAGAAACACCGGTGATGGAAGAGCCTACAGACACGGCGCCCAAGGCGGCCGATCCCGGGATCGGATATATTTTTGAACATACCCGCGGAAAGAAGTGTCTGGTTTTCACCAATTCCCGGGAGGAATGCGAGGCGGTCTGCCAGCAGCTCCGGCAGTACTGTGAATACAACCATGAGCCGGAGCGGTTTCTGATCCATCATGGCAATCTTTCGGTCTCTTACCGGGAGAGCGCGGAGGAGGAGATGAAGGACGACGATTCGCTGATGTCGGTCTGTGCCACGGCGACGCTGGAGCTGGGGATCGATATCGGACGGCTGGAAAGAGCCTTCCAGATCGACGCGCCCTTTACGGTATCGGGCTTTCTGCAGCGCATGGGACGGACAGGACGGCGGGGAGATCCTTCGGAGATGTGGTTCGTGATGCGGGAGAATCATCCGGAACCCAGAGCCATGATGCCGGATCTGATCCCCTGGTATCTGGTGCAGGGAATTGCCCTGATCCAGCTGTATATCGAGGAACGCTTTGTGGAGCCACCGCGGACAGACCGGCTGCCCTACAGCCTTCTGTATCACCAGACGATGAGTACCCTTGCATCCTGCGGCGAGATGACGCCCGGCGAGCTGGCTTCCCGGGTGCTTCCGTTGTCCTGCTTTCACCGGATCAGTCAGGAGGATTTCCGTGTGCTGCTCCGGTATCTGCTGTCTATTGATCATATCAACCGGACGGAAAACGGCGGGCTGATCGTGGGGATCACCGGGGAACGGGTCACCAGCAATTATAAATTTTATGCCGTGTTTCAGGAGAATATCGAGTATTCCGTCCGCGCCGGTTCGGAAGAGCTGGGGACGATCGTCAAGCCGCCGCCCGTGGGGGACAAGATTGCCATCGCGGGGCGCGTCTGGATCGTGGATGACGTGGATCACAAAAAGCGAGAGGTGTTCTGTACGCTGGTGAAGGGGAACATCCCTGCTTATTTCGGGGATGTGGCCGGAGATATCCATACCCGGATCCTGGAGAGAATGTATCAGGTGCTGGAGGAAGAGAAAAGCTATCCGTATCTCATGTCCCATGCGGTGTACCGCCTCCGGGAGGCCCGTGAAACCTTCCGGAAATCCGGGATGAAGGAACACCCGCTCATTCATCTTGGCGGGAATATGTGGGCCTTGTTTCCCTGGCTGGGGAGCTACGCGTTTCTGGCTTTGGAGCGGTTCCTGAAGATCCGCTGTGCAAGGAGGCTCGGGCTGAAGGGCCTGAATCCCTCCCGGCCTTACTATATGCAGTTTACCATGAAGGTGACGGAGAAAGAGTTCTTCGAGATCATTACCGAAGAGGCGGAAAAAGGGATCGACCCGATGGAGCTTCTGTACCCCAATGAGAATCCGGTTTTCGAAAAGTATGATATGTACGTGCCCCAGGAGCTGGTGCGGAAGGGCTTCGCCTTTGGCGTGCTGGACGTGGAAGGGATGCGGAAACAAGTCATGGAATGGCAGCCGGATATGGAGATAACCGACGACTGGATCGAGTAGAGGAGGGAATGGACGTGGCCGGATATATTATAAAAGTTACGATGGAAAATACGCATCCTCCGGTGTGGAGACGGCTCATAATCCCGGAGAAGATTCTTTTTTTGGATCTGCATGAAATTCTCCAGATCGCTTTTGGATGGTATGATTCCCATCTGCATGATTTTTCTTTTCCTAACGAGAGGCTGCGGATTGTACAATCTGAGGAAGATCTGAGCTGGGGATATGATGTGGAAAAAGATGTGCTGGTTGATGATTTTCTGCAGGAATACAACTGGATCCGGTATACCTACGATTTTGGTGATGATTGGGAACATAAGGTCGTTTTTGAAAAAGAAGATCCCCAGTATAAGGACCGTTTCGCGCAGGTGATTAAATACAAGGGGGACAATTTTTCGGAAGATTCCGGTGGTGTGTATGGGCAGGTCTGGGCAGAGGAAGAAGGGGAAGAGATCAATCTGGAGGATTACAGAAATTCCTTTGATCTGGATTATACAAATCAGAAGCTTCGGGAGAGAGTTTTTCCCGTGAGAAGGAGAAAGAATAAGAACGCTGCGGAACGGACCCGTAAAGCATATCCGGAACAGATAAAGGAACTGGCAAATCAGATTGGTAAGCTGCTCAGAGACATACAAAAGAATCCGAATGTGACCTTCCCGAAGGAAGCAACGGAGACACCTTTGTTTCAGCTGCCATCAAAACCAGAGGCTATTGACAAAGAGCAGTCAGCCTGGAATATTTTCTGCGAAGAGAAGCAACAGTATGAAGAAGTACCCACGAAAAAAAAGAGCAGAGGAAATCCGGAATATGAACAGCTGACTCTTCCATTTGTAGATGTGGAAAAGGAGAAAACAGTCAATTATGGCATTTTCATGAAGAATCGGGATGTCTCGATGAAGACACAGCTCGGAAAGTTCGGCAAACTACATCTGATGGATTATTGCCGTTTCCTGCAGGCAGAGGACGAAAGCGGAAAAACACCTGCTCAAGTATACTTCGAAACAGTAACAGAACATCCGGAATATCTTCTGCTGGTGTTTACAGAAGAAGAAATGGAAACACTGTGGACCCTTCAGACGCGGCCGGAAGGCTGGATCGATCCGGAGCCGGAGATGCTTGACAGTACGGTCAGTAAAGGTCTCGGAACCGGTCTTTTGACCTGCGAGGTTCGTTCGACCAGAAGAGAGAATAAGGCGATTCTTTCTTTTACAAAAGAAGGAAAGACAATCCTGACTGAATTACGGGGTTATTCCTATAAGAAGAGGTATCGGCAAATCCGTAAACTGGACGAAGAACTTGGCTGGATCCTGACGTATTATGGCATGATCGATATCGACAGCTGGTACGAAATCTGTATAAAATCAGCTGCCTTTGACGGCTCGCTTACGGAATTCCGGCGGTATGTGTACTGGCATCTCCGGATGATGGGATTTATTCAGACAGGCACAAACCTGGCTGCGGGTATTTCCTATGCATCTATGGCGGAATTGGATCTGGAACGTGTCAGTACCATGATAGAAAAATACGCAAGGGATCTGCCGACAAAACAGCTTACCGGTATCGAGCTGAAAAAGTGGAAAGAAGGGTATGGAGAATTCTATCCGTGTTGGAGACATATGTGGGAGTATTTCTCGCAGCAGATGGAAGATGAGGATCAAATCGAATCGCTGCTTCAGGGATTGTTGCGGGATGTGATGAACGGGGAAACCGTGGATGAGATTTGCGGAGACATTCTGGAAATGTTCCCGGCGGATACAATAACCGAAAACGTGATCCTGTGGAAGCCGGTTTATGATGCGGTTCATCTGACGGCTTTGCCGGGGCTTAAAGGTCATTCCAGAGAGGAATACCAGAAGCTGACCGGCAAGGAAGGACCTCCTGCATTTGGAAGCAATGTAATCAAGAAGAAAAAGATCAATCAGTTTACACATCTGTACCAGATGCAAGCTGACATCCAGAGGCAGGTGAATGACTGGATAGAGGAAGGGACAGAAGAAAGTGCACGGAAACTGGAACGGCTGGCGAAGGAGTGTGGTGATAACGAAGAAATGCTTCATACCTTGGGATCGCTGTATGCCGGTATGGAAATGTACGACGATGCGCTGCGGATCTATGACATGCTGATGCGGGGTCATCCAGGAGATAAGACAGATCTGGAGTCGAGTGTTTCGTTTATCCAGTCTATGAAAAAGGAAATGTATACGCCTTCACACAGAATGGACTTTTGGTATGACGAGCCGGAAGAGAAAATTGTCCCATTTCGACGGGAAGCGAAGAAGATCATGCCTAATGATCCTTGCCCATGTGGTTCCGGAAAGAAATATAAGAAATGCTGCGGCAGAAATACAAAGTGAAATGAAGGACAGAATGGAGGCAATGCAAAAGGAGGAAAACCATGGAACTCATACAAGTGTCTGACAGAGTCTGGTATTCGATGTATGAGGAGGAACGGGACCGCCCGATTCTGGGATATGTACGAGGGGATAAATGGAGTCTGGCAGTTGATGCCGGGCATTCGGAAGCCCATGTGAAGGAATTCTATGAAGCGCTGGAGAAAGCGGGACTTCCCCTTCCGGCTGTCACGGTCCTAACCCACTGGCACTGGGACCATACCTTCGGGATGCATGCGATCACGGGGCTCTCTGTTTCCAACCGGATTACAGGTGCGTATCTGCGGGAAACGATCTCGCGTATCCGGACAGAAGGCCTGGAATGGTTCTGGGCAGTCGGGGACAGCACCCGCCTGGAATATGCTGGCGGCAGACCGGTGGTCGTGACGCCTCCGGATATGGAGTTCGAAGGAGAGATGATTCTGGATCCGGGTGGCTGTCCGGTACGTATCTTCCAGGCGGAATCGCCTCATACGGACGATTCAACGCTGGTTTATGTCCCCGGCGAGAAGGTTCTGTTTGTAGGAGATGCGGTCTGCGGCGAATTTCCCTCCTGGAAAGTGGATCCGGTACGTATGAACCGGTTGATTAGGACTATTGAAGAAATGGATCTGGACTATTGCCTGACCGGGCACTGGACTTCCCGGACCAAACAGGAAGTACTGCAGGATATGAGAGACAGTATGGAATGATATAATACGAATGGGGTCTGACCCGGGGTCAGACCCCATTATAGTTACCCATCAGTCCGGCCATATCCGCAGGCAGGGGTGAAGTGAAGGTCAGGGGCTGTTTTGTAAGGGGATGTACAAAGGAAAGGCAGTGGGCGTGAAGAGCCTGCCGGCTGATCAATGTGCGGTCTTCCGGGTTATACAGATGATCGCCGAGAAGAGGGTATCCCAGATATTGCATATGAACCCGGATCTGGTGCGTACGGCCGGTTTCCAGGACCAGGGAGAGCAGCGTGAGGCCGTTGCTTTCACGGACGGTCTGATAGTGAGTGACAGCACGTTCTCCATGTTCATGATCGATCCGCCGCGCGATGATCGAATCCTCCGCCCGGCCGATCGGAGCGTCGACGGTCCCGGAGGGGGGAGTGACGGAACCCCGGACGATGGCCAGATACTCCCGGTGGATTTCCCGACGGACGCCCATCTCGGAGATCATTCCGGCGGCGATCCGGTGTTTGGATACGATGGTAAGGCCCGAAGTATCCCGGTCCAGCCGGTTGCTGCACCGGAAAACGAAGGGTTCCTGCTTTTCCCGGAAATACCAGGTCAGAGCATTGGCCAGGGTGTTGTCCGTGTTCTGGAAGGACGGATGCAGGGGCATGCCGGCCGGTTTGTCCACGATCATCAGATCTTCATCTTCATAGAGGATTCCAAAAGGTAATGGAACTGCAGACAGGGAGGACGTTTCGTCCTCCCTGATTTGAATTTTCAGGATGTCTCCGGTGTGGAGGCGGGCATTCAGATGAACAGGTTCTTCATTCAGGAGAACGCCAAAGGGGTCTTCTTTCAACCATGAAAGATTCCGGCGGGAATACCCGATCCCGCGAAGAAAGCGGGCGGCGATCCGGTTGTCATCTGAAACGGATATGGTGTACTGTATTGTTCGGTTCATCTGAATCCTCCGGATGAAGTATTCTCATTTTGATCGATCGATGGAACACTTCTTTCCTGAAGGTAAAAGATCAGTGTTCGTTACGATGGTTCAGGGTTTGCTTCATGACGAACAGTCCGACAATCAGCAGGAGTGGAAAAATGCATCCGATCCGCATCCCGGAGCGCAGATCATTTCCCAGAATCTGTGCCGAAATACCGACCAGCCCGGGACCGGCGGCGCCGCCCAGGTCTCCGGCCATGGCGAGCAGGGCAAACAAGGCGGTTCCGCCGGTGGGAAGAGCCTTGGATGAGATGCTGAGGGTACCGGGCCACATGATGCCGACGGAGAAGCCGCAGAATATGCATCCGGTCAGGCCGGCTGCAGGGCTGCTTGTCATGGAAGCCAGGATATAGCAGAACAGGCACAGAAGTCCTGAGCCTATCATATATTTGACCAGATCCAGTTTTTCTCCGTATTTCCCGAAGATGACCCGGCTGATCCCCATGGTGACCGCAAAAAGGCACGGGCCGACCAGATCACCGAGGGTCTTGGAGAGGCCCAAAGCAGATTCCACAAAGGCGGATGCCCACTGGGACATGGCCAGTTCGGAAGCACCGGAACAGGCCATCAGCAGGATCGCAAGCCAGAAAACCGGAACGGTGAACAGTTTTCCGATGGACATCCCTTCCCCGTCTTCCACCAGATGCTCGATGGGACAGGTGGCGAAGTTGAAAATATTATAGATAGGTACAAGTGCCCACAGACAGGCAAGGACCTTCCAGGAACCGATCCCGAAAGCGGCAAAGAAAAGAGTGGACAGGAGAATCACTCCGACACTTCCCCAGCAGTAGAAGGAATGCAGGAGGCTCATGACGGACTCCTTGTTGTCGAAGGGACAGGCTTCCACGATGGGACTGCACAGGACTTCGATCAGGCCGCTTCCGATCGCGTAGATGACAACACACAGAAGAATTCCCGTAAAAGGATCCGGGAGAATACCGGGCAGTACGGCAAGGCCGATCAGACCGGCCGCCGAGGAGATTTCGGAAGCAACGATGCACTTCCGGTATCCGATCCGGTCCACAAAATGAGCACAGAACAGATCCACGACCAGCTGCGTCAGGAAAAAAACGGTGGAGATCAAGGCAATCTTTCCAAGGGGGATGTTGTAATTTTTATGGAACGTCAGAAACAGAAGCGGAGCAAAGTTTGCCGAGATTGCCTGCGTGATAAAGCCCATATAACAGGCGATCAAGGTTCGCCGATAATTTTTTTGCATGGACGGTTCCTTTCTTTGAAA
>CAMOUV010000034.1 GCA_946626695.1 uncultured Blautia sp. | reverse complement strand
ATACGAACGCATACATAAAGGGAGGACAGCCATGATCATTGAAATACCCGAAATCGCACCAAAGGAAGAAAAGCTGCTGCAGTTATCGGAGACGCTGGAAAGAATTAAGTCTGTGATGGCTGATATCACCTGTGAAATGGATGAGGAGGATCCCGTTGCCAAGGCACTCTTCGATGCCCTGGAGGATATCGATGATGCGATCGATTCGGTCGGGGAAGCAGTGGATCTGATGGAAGAGGAAGAAGCGGCAATGGGAGATGTGGCGGAAGGGATAAAAGAAGCGGATATCGAAGGAATGCGCATCAGACTGGAATAAAAATATCGGGAAGAGTCGCGGTGTTCGGCTTTATCTTCTCCGTCGCGCTTGCCATCTATATCGTCAAGAAGATGAATCAGAAGAAATAAAAAACCGGTCATGTTTGCATGAGGAAAGATCATGAAAGAAAAGCAGGGAAAAACGAGAAACGCGGTCACATTGTGGCTGCTGGTCTGGGGCCTTGGAATTGCGGGGCAGATCTGCTGGAATATTGAGAATCAATGGTTCAACACCTTCGTGTATGCCAAAATCGGGAAGGATCCGTCCATCATCACGGGGATGCTTTTCTGCTCGGCGGCAGCCACAACCTTCTCCACGTTCTTTTTCGGCACCTGGATCGACCGGACCGGAAAGAGGCGGATCTTTATCGGACTTGGCTATATTCTCTGGGGCATTTTTACCATCGCCTTCGGGCTTACCCAGTTTATCAGCCGGGATCAGTATCTGCTGGTGGCCTCTGCCGTGGTGCTGGCGGATACCGTGATGAGCTTCTTTGGCTCCATGGGCAACGACGCGGGCTTCAGCACCTGGACCAATGATATCATGAATCATAAGAACCGCGGCCAGATCGGTGCTGCGCTTGCGACGCAGCCGGTGCTGGGAACGATTCTGGGCACTGTGGCCGGCGGGTTTCTGGTCGGAAGCGATGACAATTACATGCGGCTTTTCCTGGTGATGGGTGTTTTTGTCATTCTGTCCGGCATAATCTCTCTGGTGTTCATGAATGGCGGCGATGACATGCCGCCGTATCAGGAAGGGAGCTTCTGGGAACAGTTTGTCCGCGTGTTTAATTTCCGGGAGTTTAAGGCGATTCCCGAGCTGGTGCTTGTGGATGTGTCCGTAACCCTCTTTTTCATCGGATTTAATGCGTTCTTTGCTTATATCGGAAACTATATCATCTATTATCTGGGCTATACGCCGGACATGATGGGCATTATCGAGGCGGTTCCGCTGGTTCTGTCCATGTTTGTTGCGGTTCCGGTAAGCCGGCTGATCAACCGCAACTATCACACCTATGTTTCGATTCTCTCCATCGCCGTGATCATAGCAGGTCTTCTGCTGCTGTATCCGATTCGGCCTGAGGATGTGGATCCGTCGAAGCTTTTTAATTTTCGCTTATGGGCGGGCATCTTCGTGGTCGGGATGGGATATGTGGGCTTTCTCCAGACGGTCAAGGTTTGGGCAAAGCAGCTGTATCCGGCGCAGTCCCGGGGGCAGTTTGAGGGAATCTGGATCTTGTTTTTTGTTTTGATCCCCATGATCGGGGGCTCTCTTCTGGGACAGGCGGTGGTCAGTGCCGGCGGAGAAACCTTTGTGAATGCGGTGAGCGGGCAGACAGAATACATCCCCAATGGCAATATCTTTCTGGCAGGAGCGGCTGCCATTGCGCTGGCAGCGTTTCCACTGTTCCGGACAAACCGGAGGGGAAGGACAAAAGAGGCGTTTGTCAAGATACGAAGACCGAGATGATATAAGACGGCTCCGGCAGGAAAATCCTGCCGGGGCCTTTTGCGACAGAGAATAAGAAATCCGACGTCGGATCGTTCTGCCGGTCCGTCTGGTGGAACGGGAGACCGCGTAGAAACAGAGATTGCATAAAGTATAGAGGAAAAGCCGGAGAAAGCGGTTTGGGTTGCATATTCCCTTGAATTGTGGTACAATTCTGTTTATCTCATTGGAATATGCAGAAGAAACGGAGTTAGACTATGCAAATTCATGAATCGGCAGAAGATTATCTGGAGGCCATTCTCCGGTTATCCGAAAAAAGCAGCGAGGTAAGATCTGTGGATATTGCGGCCATGCTGGAGGTCAGCAAGCCCAGCGTGAGCCATGCCATGAAACTCCTCCGCGAAGACGGCTATATCGCCATGGACCGGTACGGTACGGTGACACTTCTGGAAAAGGGAGCGGTCATCGCGAAGCGAATCTACGAGAGACATCTTGTGCTTTCGCGCATTCTTGAAAAAATAGGGGTCTCTTCGGAAACGGCCATGGATGATGCCTGTAAAGTAGAGCATGACCTGAGCGAAGAGACCTTTGACAAGATCAGAGAGTGCTATTTCAGGATGGGCGGAGAAGAGATCAATCTTTGACGAAGCCTTTCTGCGGCGTGGGCAGCTGGGCCAGGATAATGGCGGCAAACATGACGATGCAGCCGGTAATTTCCCGGCGGGTAAGAGACTGCCCGAGGATCAGCCAGCCTGCGAGCACGGAGATACAGGATTCCAGGCTCATGATCAGGGAGGCTACCGTGGGATTCAGGTCTCTCTGCCCGATGATCTGCAGGGTATAGGCGACTCCGCAGGAGAGGACACCGGCGTACAGGATCGGCTGCCAGGCCGCCAGGATGGAGGGGACCTGCGGATGCTCAAATAAAAGCGCCGGGATTCCGGAGCCGATGCCGCAGATCAGAAACTGCATCATGGAAAGCTTTACACCGCTTACAAGGGGTGAATAATGGTCTACGGCCAGAATCTGAAAGGAAAACAGGACCGCACAGATCAGAAGATAAAGATCTCCCCTGTCCACGGAAGAAAATCCGTCTGTCATGCACAGAAGGTAAAGCCCCGCAAGGGCCATCGCAACCGCGATCCAGATGAAGGGGCCGCATTTTCTTTTCAGGAAAAGGCCGAAAACCGGCACCAGGATGATATAAAAGGCCGTGATAAAACCGGCCTTGCCCACCGTGGAATACTGAATGCCGAACTGCTGGAAATTGCTGGCCAGACACAGAAACACACCGCAGACCGCACCTCCGATGAGGAGAGTGCGGTCTGTTTTTTTGTCCTTCATGGTCCGGGCAGAGCCGGAAGCATCCTGATTCTGTGCTTTTTCCCGCTGGTCCAGAACCAGCATGACCGGCAGCAGGACCAGGGCGCCGATCAGGGACCGGACGCTGTTGAAGGTCAGAGGCCCCACATAGTCCATGCCTACGCTTTGGGCGACAAAGGCCACACCCCAGATGGCAGCGGTCAGAAGCAGCAGAAGAGATCCCCGCAGAGGGGAAGTTTTTTTGTCCATCATAATGAAGTCATGTGTGAATAAAGGTGTACGGGCGGCTTATTTGTTTTCTGCTTCGGCCATCTTCATTGCACGAACCTTCAGCGGAAGGCCGAACAGGGTGATGAAGCCGGATGCATCGTGATGATCGTAGAGATCGCCGGTGGTAAAGGAAGCCAGGGATTCGCTGTAGAGGCTGTAGGGAGATTTGGTTCCCGCTTTGATGATGTTGCCTTTATACAGCTTGAATTTCACTTCGCCGGTGACATACTGCTGGGTGGAGTCCACGAAGGCCTGGATGGCTTCGCGCAGCGGCGTGAACCATTTTCCTTCGTATACGATCTGGGCGAACTGGCTGCCCAGTTTCTTTTTGGTCTCCATGGTCTCGCGGTCGAGGATCAGCTCTTCCAGCTGTTCATGGGCCTCCATCAGGATGGTTCCTCCGGGTGTCTCATAGATACCGCGGGATTTCATGCCGACAACACGGTTTTCCACGATATCGACGATACCGATGCCGTTCTCGCCGCCCAGACGGTTGAGCTCGGTGATGATCTCGGAAACCTTCATGGCCTTGCCGTTCAGGGTCTTGGGAACGCCGGCTTCGAAGGTCATCGTCACTTCGGTCTCTTTGTCCGGAGCTTTCTGCGGAGTCACGCCCAGCACCAGAAGATCGTCATAATTGGGCTCGTTGGCGGGATCCTCCAGCTCCAGTCCTTCGTGGCTGATGTGCCACAGATTGCGGTCGCGGCTGTAGCTGTGGCTGGCATCGAAGGGAAGATGGATGCCGTGGGCCTCGCAGTAGGCGATCTCGTCTTCACGGGACTGCATTTTCCATACATCCGTCATACGCCAGGGAGCGATGATCTTGATGTCGGGAGCCAGGGCTTTGATGCCAAGCTCGAAACGGATCTGGTCATTGCCCTTGCCGGTGGCACCGTGGCAGATGGCGGTGGCGTTTTCCTTGCGGGCGATCTCCACCAGCCTCTTGGCGATGGCGGGACGGGCCATGGAAGTGCCAAGCAGATACTTGTGCTCATACACGGAACCGGCTTTTACGCAGGGCATGATATACTCATCGCAGAACTCGTCGATGATATCTTCGATATAAAGCTTTGCGGCGCCGGAGAGCTTTGCTCTTTCCTCCAGTCCGTCCAGCTCGCTGCCCTGTCCGCAGTTGATGCAGCAGCAGATGACTTCATAATCGAAGTTCTCCTTCAGCCAGGGGATAAGGGCTGTGGTGTCAAGTCCGCCTGAATACGCAAGTACTACTTTTTCTTTCATGATGTTCCTCCTGATAAAATATGCATTATAAATGTATAATTATGCATTATTGTGAATGAATCGGATCCGGGAAGCCCCCGCGGGGGACCCCTTTTTGAAATTGACAATGGATAATATACAACAGTTTCTTCCAACATGCAACCCCTATTTTGAAAAAGTTCAAAAAATCGTTGCATAATATGCAGAGGAGATGTATAATCGGGGAAGTATCGTAAAAGAGGAGAGAGAATATGATCAAAGCAGGAATTATCGGTGCCACCGGCTATGCCGGCAATGAGATCGTGCGGCTTCTGATGAACCATCCGGAAGCGGAGGTCGTGTGGTACGGCTCCAGAAGCTACACGGGGCAGCCCTATGCAGATATATACAGAAATTTCTTCCGTCTGGTGGAGGCGGACTGTCTGGATGACAATATGGAAGAGCTGTCCCGGGAGGCGGACGTGATTTTCACCGCAACGCCCCAGGGGCTGTGTGCTTCCCTGGTTTCGGAAGAGATCCTGTCCCGGTCGAAGATCATCGACCTGAGTGCGGATTTCCGGATCAAGGATGTGAAAAAGTATGAGGAATGGTATGGAATCGAACACAAGGCACCGCAGTTCGTGGAGGAAGCGGTGTACGGGCTGTGTGAGATCAACCGGGAACAGATCAGAGGAGCCCGTCTGGTGGCCAATCCGGGATGCTACCCGACCTGTTCGACCCTTTCCATCTATCCTTTCATAAAGGAAGGGATCATCGATCCCTCCACCGTCATTATCGATGCCAAATCCGGCACCTCCGGGGCTGGCCGGAGTGCCAAGGTGGACAATCTGTTCTGCGAAGTGAACGAGAATATCAAGGCCTACGGGGTGGCGTCCCACCGGCACACGCCGGAAATCGAGGATCAGCTGGGATACGCCTGCGGGCGTGAAATCCGGCTGAGCTTTACGCCGCATCTTGTTCCCATGAACCGCGGCATCCTGGTGACGGCCTACGCGTCCCTGACCCGTCCGGTGACAGACGGCGAACTGCGGGAGCTGCTCCACAGCTATTATGATAAAGAAACCTTCATCCGTGTACTGAAAGAAAATGAATGTCCCCAGACACGGTTTGTGGAGGGCAGCAACTATGTGGATGTGAACTTCAAGATCGATTCCCGGACCCACCGGCTGATCATGATGGGAGCCATCGACAATCTGGTCAAGGGTGCCGCCGGGCAGGCGGTCCAGAATATGAACCTGATGTTCGGTCTTGCGGAAGATACGGGGCTGAAGATCGTACCGGCCATTCCGTGATAACAGGAGGATTCTGACATGTTGAAACAGATCGAAGGAGGCGTGACCGCCGCAAAGGGTTTTAAGGCGGCAGCCACCGAGGCAAACATAAAATACAAAGGCCGCACCGACATGGCCATGGTGTACAGCACCGTACCCTGCAGGGCAGCCGGAACCTTTACGAAAAACCTGGTGAAGGCAGCGCCGGTAAAATGGGACCAGTCCGTGGTGTATGACCGGGGATCTGCCCAGGCCGTGGTGGTAAACAGCGGGATCGCCAATGCCTGCACCGGCAGGGACGGATATGAATATTGCAGAAAGACCGCGGAAGCAGCGGCAAAAGCCCTTCAGATCCCTTCAGACAGCGTGCTGGTCGCTTCCACCGGCGTGATCGGAATGCAGCTTCCCATCGACCGGATCGAGGCAGGGGTGGCCGCCATGGCACCGGCGCTTTCCGACACACGGGAAGCGGGCCATGCGGCGGCAAAGGCCATCATGACCACGGACACCCATCCGAAGGAGGTGGCCGTGACCTTTACCCTGGGCGGGAAGACCGTCACCCTGGGCGGCATGAGCAAGGGCTCCGGAATGATCCACCCCAATATGTGTACCATGCTGGGATTTCTGACCACGGATGCCTGCATCTCCCGGAAGCTTCTGCTGGAAGCGCTGCAGGAGGATGTGAAGAAGACGTTTAATATGATTTCGGTGGACGGCGACACCTCCACCAACGACACGGTGATTCTGCTGGCCAGCGGACTGGCGGAAAATCCGGAGATCACGGAGAAGAATGAGGATTATGAGACCTTCTGTGAAGCCCTCCGTTTTGTCAATACGACCCTTGCAAAGATGATGGCCGGGGACGGCGAAGGAGCCACCGCTCTTTTTGAGGTGACGGTGCAGGGCGCAAAGACCTGGGAGCAGGCGGCGGTTCTGGCCCGGTCGGTGGTCAGCTCGTCCCTCACAAAGGCTGCCATCTACGGACATGACGCCAACTGCGGCCGTGTACTCTGCGCCATGGGATACGCCGGCGTGGATTTTGACCCGGACAAGGTGGATCTGTGGTTTGAGAGCAAGGCCGGAAAGATCAAGGTCATCGAGAACGGGATGCTGACCGCCTACAGCGAGGAGGAAGCCACCGCTGTCCTTTCGGAAAACGCGGTGACCGCCATCGCGGATATCAAAGAAGGTACGGCCGAAGCCACCGCCTGGGGCTGCGACCTGACCTATGATTATGTGAAGATCAATGCGGATTACCGTTCCTGATACAAAAGGGAGGATATCATGGTAAAACAGAAATATCTGGAAAAGGCAGAGGTGCTGATCGAGGCCCTTCCCTATATCCAACGCTTCAACCGGAAGATCGTCGTGGTCAAATACGGCGGCAGCGCCATGCTGGATGAAGAACTGAAGCAGAACGTGATCAAGGACGTGGTGCTTTTAAAGCTGGTAGGCTTTAAGCCCATCATCGTCCACGGCGGCGGCAAGGAGATCAGCCGCTGGGTGGGCAAGGTAGGCATGGAGCCGCATTTTGTGAATGGTCTCAGGGTCACGGACAAGGATACGATGGAGATCGCCGAGATGGTTCTGGCCAAGGTGAACCAGGAGCTGGTGACCATGGTGCAGTCGCTGGGCGTAAAGGGAGTCGGCATCAGCGGCAAGGACGGCGGCCTTTTGAAGGTGGAAAAGAAATACGCGGACGGGGAAGACATCGGTTTTGTGGGAAACGTAAAGCAGGTGGATCCGAAGATCCTGTACGATCTTCTGGAAAAAGACTTCCTGCCCATCGTTTTTCCCGTGGGCTATGACGACAGCTTCAACACCTACAACATCAACGCGGATGACGCGGCCTGCGCCATCGCGGAGGCGGTCCATGCCGAAAAGCTGGCCTTCCTGTCCGATATTGAAGGGGTCTACAAGGATCACACGGATCCTTCCACCCTGATCTCCGAGCTGCGGGTCAGCGAGGCCCAGGCTCTGATCGACGGGGGCTATGTGGGCGGAGGCATGATCCCGAAGCTGGGCAACTGCATCCATGCCATCGACGAAGGCGTCAGCCGGGTCCATATCCTGGACGGCCGGATCCCCCACAGCCTGCTGCTGGAGATCTTTACAAACAAAGGAATCGGGACAGCGATCCTGAGAGACGACGGGGAGAAATTCAATCATGGGAATGACTAATCAGATCGAAGAAGCGGAGGTCAGCATTCTTCACACCTATAACCGTTTTCCGGTGGTTTTTGACCGGGGCGAGGGCGTGTCTCTTTATGACACGGAAGGGAAAAGATACCTGGATTTTGCGGCGGGCATCGCGGTGAATTCTCTGGGCTATCACTATCCCGGATACGATGAAGGGCTGAAGGCGCAGATCGACAAGCTGACTCACATATCCAATCTCTATTACAATCAACCGATGGCGGAAGCAGGTGCAAAGCTTCTGGTGGCCAGCCATATGCACAAGGCGTTTTTCACCAACAGCGGCGCGGAGGCCATCGAAGGCGCGCTGAAGGCGGCCAAAAAATACGCCTGCAGCAAGACGGGACATGCGGGGCATGAGATCATCGCCATGAACAATTCCTTCCACGGACGTACCGTGGGAGCCCTTTCGGTCACAGGCAACGCGCACTACCGGGACCCCTTTGAACCGCTGATGGGCGGTGTGCGTTTTGCGGATTTCAATGATCTGGAGAGCGTGAAGGCCCTTGTGAATGAAAATACCTGCGCCGTGATCATGGAAACCGTGCAGGGAGAGGGCGGGATCTACCCGGCGACCCAGGAATTCCTGGAGGGGGTTCGCCGCCTCTGCGATGAAAACGACATCCTGCTGATCCTGGACGAGATCCAGTGCGGCATGGGCCGGACGGGACATTATTTCGCCTGGCAGGCCTACGGCGTGCAGCCGGACATCATGACCTGCGCAAAGGCCCTGGGCTGCGGCGTGCCGGTGGGCGCCTTCGTGCTGAATGAGAAGGCGGCTTCCGCTTCCCTGATGCCCGGCGATCACGGAACCACCTACGGAGGCAATCCCTTTGCCTGCGCGGCGGTGAGCAAGGTCTTTGAAATCTATCAGAGAGACATGATCCTGACCCATGTGCAGGAGCTGACGCCGTATCTGGAAAATGCGCTGGACGGTCTGGCTGCTAAATATGACTGTGTGACAGCGCGCCGCGGCATGGGCTTCATGCAGGGGCTGGAGATCAACGGCCGGCCGGTTTCCGGGATCGTATCCAGAGCCCTGGAGGAGGGCCTGGTGATCATCTCCGCGGGCAGCAATGTGCTGCGGCTGGTTCCGCCTCTGGTTATCACCCGGGCGGATATCGACGAGATGGTACGGATTCTGGACAGGATTCTGGCAGAATGAGGTGTGCCCAATGCTTCGGGATATCGATATGAAGGAAGTGTCGGACGGCCGTTTTTACGGGCTGAATGACATGGTGAAAGCGGACTGCGGAGGCTGTGAGGGCTGTTCCGCCTGCTGCCGTGGAATGGGGTCCTCGATCCTGCTGGATCCCCTGGACTGTGCCAGGCTGACCGCCGGGACGGGAAAATCCTTTGAAAGCATGATCGGCAAGGAACTGGAGCTTACGATGACGGACGGGGTGATCCTTCCGTCCCTGCGGCTTTCGGGGGAGGAAGAGGCCTGTCCCTTCCTGAATGAAGAAGGCCGCTGCCGGATTCATGCTTTCCGGCCGGGCATCTGCCGGATCTTTCCTCTGGGCAGGTATTATGAGGAGGGATCCTTCCGGTATTTCCTGCAGGTGCATGAGTGTGTGAAGTCCGGACGGTATAAGGTCAAGGTGAAGCAGTGGATCGATACGCCGGATCCGGCAGCGTATGACCGGTATATCTGCGACTGGCATTATTTTGTGAAGGCTCTGGAAGAAAAAATGCCCTCGTATACCACGGAAGAGCAGAGTCAGGCGTCCATGTATCTGCTGAAGCTGTTCTTTTCGAAGCCCTACGGAGCATCCGGCCCGGCGTTTTACCGGGCATTCTATGAAGAGTTCTATGTCCGGCTTTCGGAAGCGAAGGATGTGCTGGATACAGGAAAATAAGCAGGCAGCAGCGGATTGCGAAGCCTGCCTGCGAAACGGAGAATATGGAATCATGTCAAACAAACTGATAAAAGAAAATCAAGCTGCCGATAAAAAAAGCCCTGTCAATTTTCATGACAGGGTCTTTCGACGCCGGGTGGGAATGAGTGCCATCGGCGTTCTGATCTGCGGGATCAGCGTGGGAATGTTTAAACGGGCCGCCCTGGGCGTGGATCCCTTCCAGTCGTTCATGAGCGGGCTGAATGCCATGATCCCCATCAGCTTCGGAGTTCTGTATGTGATCGTCAACATTCTGCTTCTGTCCTTCGCCTTTACCCAGGACAGGAGAAAGATCGGTCTGGCGACCCTGATCAATCTGTTTCTGCTGGGCTTTGTGGCGGAATTTACCCAGAAGGGCCTGGAGAAGCTGCTGCCGGAGCTGAATCTGGCCGGCAGTCTGGTGCTTCTTCTGATCGCCGTGGTCATCATGTGCCTGGCGTCCGCCTTTTATTTTACGGCGGATCTGGGGGTCTCGACCTACGATGCCGTGTCCCTGATCATCTCGGAAAAGCAGCAGAAGGTTCCCTTCCGCTACTGCCGGATCATCAGCGACCTGACCTGCGTGGTGCTGGGGACGATCCTCTGCCTGGCTGCGGGATTTACCTGGCGGCAGGTTTTCGGAGAGGTCGGGATCGGAACGATCATCACCGCATTCTTTATGGGACCGCTGATCGAATTCTTTAACGAAAAAGCGGCGAGGCCGTTCCTGGCAAAGGCCCGGGCAGAGGTGCCGGATCAGCCGACAAACTGATATACGGTAAAGCCGGCATAGATGGCCAGCAGCAGGATTCCCTGCCAGCGGGCGAGCTTCTCCTTTAAAAGAGCCGGGACACACAGAAGCCCCATGACGATGAACATCACCGGGATATCCACCATCAGGGAGGAATTGATCCCGTTGATGGTCCGTTCCGTGGGGATGCCGAAGGGTGCGATGGTGATTGCGAGGCCGGAAACCAGCACCAGATTGAACAGGTTTGCCCCGATCACGTTGCCCAGGGAAAGGGCTCCGTGGCCCTTGGAAAGAGCCGTGATGGCCGTGACAAGCTCCGGAAGGGAAGTGCCAAGAGCCACCATGGTAAGGCCGATGACCGAATCGGGTACGCCCAGAGCCTGGGCGATCTTGGTTCCGTTATCGACCAGAAGATTGGCGCCGACCGCGATGGCCGCAGCGCCGATCACCAGCATGACCACATTTTGGACCATGGGTTTTTCCTGCACCGATTCCGAAGGATCCGAGGAGGGTTCTTCGGGATTTTTTTTCATCTGGACCAGAAGCACGCACATATAGACCACAAAACAGGCCAGCAGCGTCAGACCCTGCCAGCGTTCAAACCGGCCGGTGGAATAGGCAACGATGGAATAGAAGATGGCGGCTCCGAAAAAGAAGCCGGCCGGAAGCATCAGGCTTTTCCGCTTCACCAGGGAGGGCTTTACGGCGACCGTGATGGCCGCAATCAGGCTCGTGTTGCAGATGATGGATCCGATGGCATTGCCGTAGGAGATTCCGCCGCTGCCTTTTAACGCTGCCTGGCATGAGACCATCACTTCGGGAAGCGTGGTGCCGATGGAAACGACCGTGGCCCCGATCAGCAGCTCGGGAAGATGAAAATGCTGGGCGATTCCCGTGGCTCCGTCCACAAACAGATCTCCGCCCTTGATCAGAAGAACAAGTCCGACAAGAAACAATAAAACTGGAACTAACATGTTGATCCTCCATCCTCATAACTTTATTATGTAAATTCCTTACCGGCCGCAGACCATGCCGGTCTGTTTTTGAATATGGATTTACACCCATTTTACAATACATCATACTGTCAGAAAATTCAAGACAGCGCTTTTTTAAAGAGGAAAACCGGCCGTAATGCAACATGTATTATTGACCAAAATAAGTGGATATTATATGATAGAAAATGGATGAGGTAATTTAAAACTGTACAAATATAATGAAGGATATATCCTCTGTTTGTACAATAATGACAAATACAGGAGGCTGAAATGAAGCTGTTTGACAGAAAACGGATCACACTCGGTACATGCTATTATCCGGAGCACTGGGACCGGACACTGTGGGAAGAGGATCTGGACCGGATGAAGGAAGCGGGGATCGAAACCGTCCGGATCGCGGAGTTCGCGTGGATCCTGATGGAACCCTCGGAGGGATGCTTTGACTTTTCCCTTTTCGAGGATTTTCTCAATCTGGCCGATTCGAAGGGAATGAATGTGATCGTGGGAACACCCACGGCGACTCCGCCGGCATGGCTCACGGAAAAATATCCGGAGGTCCTGAATGCGGACATCCGGGGCACGCTGTACCGCCACGGCGCCCGGAGACAGTACAATTACAACTCGCCGAAATACCGGGAGCTTTGCACCCGGATCGTGGAGAAGATGGCAGAAGCCTACGCAAAGCATCCTTCCGTTGTCGGCTGGCAGATCGACAACGAGCTGAACTGTGAGCTGGATGAGTTTTATTCGGAGAGCGATACCGTTGCCTTCCGGGAGTTTCTGAAGAAAAAATACGGGACGGTGGAGAAGCTGAACAAGGCCTGGGGCGCTGTCGTCTGGAGCCAGTGCTATACCGGCTGGGAGGAGATTTTCGTTCCGCGGTACACGATCCACGGGACGGTCAATCCCCATCAGGTGCTGGATTACAAGCGTTTTGTCTCCGACAGCGTCTGCCGCTTTGCGAAGCTGCAGAGCGACATTCTGAGAAAATACGTGAAACCGGGTGATTTCATCACCACCAACGGTATGTTTAATCTGGACAATAACCGGCTGACAGAGGAGAGTCTGAATGTCTACACCTACGACTCCTATCCGAATTTTGCTTACTGTGTCGAAGCTTATAAGGCAAAGGATCCTATGAAGGACCGGAAATGGAGCCGGCATCTGGCGGAGACCCGTGCAGTCTGTCAGCCCTTCGGGATCATGGAGCAGCAGTCCGGCGCCAACGGCTGGAATACACGGATGATGGCTCCGACTCCCGAGCCGGGGCAGATGACCCTCTGGACCCTGCAGAGCATCGCCCACGGAGCGGATTTTGTCAGCTTCTTCCGCTGGCGTACGGCTCCCTTCGGAACGGAAATGTACTGGCACGGGATCCTGGATTATTCCGGAAGGGACAATGCCAGACTGGCCGAGACAAAGGCGATCCACCAGATCGTGCAGAAGCTCGATGATGCTGCCGGGGGCATATACCAGGCCCAGGCCGCGGTTGTCTGTGACTATGACAACACCTTTGACGCCCAGCTGGACCGGTGGCATGAGATGGTGGAAAGACAGAGCGGAAAAGCCTTGTTCGAGGCCTTCCAGCAGACCCACACGCCCTTTGACTATCTCTATCTGGACCATGCGGAGCTGAAGGATCTGGAACGCTACAAGGTACTGTTTTATCCTCATGCATCCATCATGAATGCGGAACGTGCCGCCATGCTGAAGGCTTATGTGGAAAACGGCGGGAAGCTGGTGTTCGGCTGCCGCAGCGGTTACAAAGATATGGACGGGCAGTGTGTCATGGATCTTCTGCCCGGACATCTCCGGGATCTGACGGGAACGGATATTCCGGAGTATACGCTGATCTCTCCGAAATTTGACGGAATCGTCCATGCGGAATGGGACGGCGCATCGATCGAGACCGCGGTATTCAATGACCGGCTCACTCCTCTGGAGGGAGGAGAGGTCCTCGCACGCTATACGGAAAACTACTATGCGGGTGAGCCGGCCTTGATCCGGAAAAAACTCGGAAAAGGCGAAGCCTATTATTTTGGCGGGGCCTTTACCGAAAAGACGGCCGAGGTCTTTTTTGAAAAGCTCGGGATCAGAGAACCGTACAAAAAGCTGTTTGATCTGCCGGAAGGGGTTGAACTGGCAGTCAGAAAAAAGGAAGACACGGAGTTTTTCTTTGTCCTGAACTATCAGGAGACGGAACAGACTCTTCAGCTGCATGCAGCCTTCCATGAGCTGATCACGGACCAGCATGTGAGCGGGAGCTGTACCCTGAAGCCCTATGGTACGATGGTGCTTCGGCTGAAATAATACAGAAGAATTTGAAAGTAAGGGTGAGTCACGGAATCTGTCTCCGTGACTCCTATGGGAGAAGAACTATGGAATATCGGAAAGAGCATGATTCGATGGGAGAAGTGAGGGTCCCTGCAGACCGTTTCTGGGGAGCCCAGACGCAGCGGAGCCATGAAAATTTTGAGATCGGCGTGGGCATTGAGACCATGCCCCGGGAGATCATTACGGCCTTCGGGTACCTGAAGAAGGCGGCGGCCCAGGCGAATCATCAGCTGCGGCCGGACAAAATGACGGATAAGAAGCTGGATGTGATCTCCGCAGCCTGCGATCAGGTGATCTCCGGAGCCCTTATGGAGCATTTTCCGCTGGTGGTCTGGCAGACGGGCTCCGGCACGCAGTCCAACATGAATGCCAACGAGGTGATCGCCCATGTGGCCAACCGGCTTGCCACCTTTAAGCTTTGTCATCCCAACGACGACATCAACATGAGCCAGTCCTCCAACGACACCTTCCCGACGGCCATGCATATTTCCGCGGTGATGATCCTGGAGGACCGAGTGCTTCCCGCAGTGGAAGCCCTGGCCCGGGAGTTCCGGATCCTGGAGATCCAGAACGAGGGGGTCGTGAAATCCGGAAGGACCCATCTGCAGGATGCGGTGCCCATCCGTTTCTCCCAGGAAATCAGCGGATGGCGGAGTTCTCTGGAGAGGGATGCAGAGCTGATCCGTGCCTCTCTTGAACCGCTTCGGGAGCTGGCGCTCGGTGGAACCGCCGTGGGAACGGGACTGAACGCGCCGGAGGGCTTTGATTTCCTGGTGGCGGAGAGGATCTCCCTCCTTACGGGGAAAAGCTTTGTCACGGCGAAAAACAAATTTCATGCCCTGACCTCCAAGGATGAGCTGGTGTTCGCCCACGGAGCCCTGAAGGCTCTGGCGGCGGACCTGATGAAGATCGCCAATGACATCCGGTGGCTGGCATCGGGACCCAGACTGGGTCTCGGAGAGATCCGGATTCCGGCCAACGAGCCCGGCTCCTCCATCATGCCGGGGAAGGTGAACCCCACCCAGTGCGAGCAGGTCACCATGGTGGCAGTCCAGGTCATGGGAAATGACACGGCCATCTCCATGGCGGCTTCCCAGGGAAATTTCGAGCTGAATGTGTTCATGCCGGTGATGGCGTATAATTTCCTCCAGTCCGCACGGCTGTTGGCGGAATCCATGGTTTCCTTCACCCGGAACTGTGTGACGGGCATCGTTGCCGACCGGGAAAAAATGCATCACAACCTGCATCATTCCCTGATGCTGGTGACGGCCCTGAATCCCCATATCGGATATGAGAATGCGGCCAAAACGGCCCATCTGGCCTATGAAGAAGATATTTCACTGAAGGAGGCCTGCGTGAAGCTGGGCTTCCTGACGGAGGAGGAATTTGACAAGGTTTTCCATCCGGAGGAGATGGCCTGATCAAACTGACCCCTGAAAATTTGTATATTTTGGATATTTAAAAGATGACAATTTTCTGTTATTCTATCCGAAAGCAGGACAGGAGGACCTGGATCTGCACAGAACCGGATACAACAAAAAGCCCGGAGCAAGAAGGAGGGCGGAAGAATGAATGACAGAAAAATCAGACAACTGGTGACGGCGGCGATGTTTGCGGCACTGACCTGTGTGGCGACCATGACACTGCGTGTGCCTACCTTCGGGACAAACGGATACGTAAATATCGGCGATACGGTCGTGCTTCTGGGAGCCTGGCTTCTGGGAGGGCTGTACGGCTCTCTTGCCGGAGGGATCGGCGCGGCCATGGCAGACCTGCTGTCCGGTTATTCCCATTATGTGCCCGGTACACTGGTCATCAAATTCCTGTCGGCGATGATCGCGTGGGCCTTGCTTTCCGTCCTGTCCAGGCGGCTGCCGAAGATGATTTCCTATATCATCAGCGCAGCGGCGGCGGAGCTTTTCATGATGCTGGGTTATTTTACCTACCAGTGTCTGTTTCTGGGCTACGGCCTTGCGGCATCGGTATCGATCCCCGGGAATCTGATTCAGGGAGCCACCTGCTCGGTGCTGGCGGTCATCTGTATCGGCGGGCTTCATGCGGCCCGGGTTCCGCAGAAATATTTTGCCGGCCAGTATTGAGATATCCTGCGGGATACCGAAAAGGAAAGGAAGAACAGGGAATGTACGAAGAACTGAAAGAACAGGCACACCTGGCTGCCCGTGAGATCTGCGAGACAGCCGGACTGAAAAAAGGTCAGATCCTGGTGGTGGGATGCTCCTCCAGCGAGGTCTGCGGCGAGCGGATCGGAAAAGGATCGAATCTGGAGGCGGCGGAAGCGGTCTTCGAGGGTATATATGAGGAAGTGACACAGCGTGGGATCTTTCTGGCAGCCCAGTGCTGCGAGCATCTGAACCGGGCGATCATCACGGAACGGGCCGCCGTGCCGTTTGCGGAGATCGTGAATGTGGTTCCCCAGCCCAAAGCCGGCGGATCCTTTGCCACCACGGCGTACCGCAGGTTTTCGGATCCGGTGGCGGTGGAAGAGATCAAGGCCGATGCGGGGCTCGACATCGGAAACACGCTGATCGGGATGCACCTGAAGAAGGTAGCGGTTCCGGTGCGTCTTGAAAATCACAGGATCGGAAGCGCCCATGTCAATGCGGCGAGGGTGCGGCCGAAATTCATCGGCGGCGTACGGGCCGTGTATGACCAGGAAATGCTGTAAAAGAAGCATTCAGGAGGAATACGGATGCAGGAATTATTTATCACCGAGGACGGGATCCGCTATCATGCCAAGCTGGACAGGCCGGAAGGCGTTGAAAAATGTCCCCTTGCCATCGTGTTTCATGGTTTCACCGGTCATATGGAGGAACGCCATATCGTGGCAGTCTCCGAAGCGATCCGATCCCTCGGGATCGCCGCCCTGCGGGTGGAAATGTACGGCCATGGACAGAGCGACGGCGAATTCAGAAACCATACGCTTTATAAATGGGTGACCGGCGGACTGGCGGTCATTGATTACGCCCTGGGTCTTGATTTTGTCACGGATCTGTACATCACCGGGCATTCCCAGGGAGGGCTTCTGGTCATGCTCCTGGCCGGCATGCGGCCGAAGCAGATCAAAGCGCTGATTCCCCTGTCCCCCGCCTGGATGATCCCGGAAAAAGCCCGGGCCGGAGAGGTGCTGGGCATGACCTTCGATCCCCTGGACATTCCGGAGGAGATCCACAATGAGGAACGGACCCTGAGCGGCAATTATATCCGGGTCGCCCAGACGATCCATCCCGAGGACGAGATCGACCGCTATCCCGGTCCGGTGCTGATCATTCACGGGGATGAGGATGAAGCCGTGCCGGTGGAATACGCATACAAGGCGGCCGAACGGTACAAAAACGCGAAGCTTGTGATCGTTCCCGGGGATACCCACTGCTATGACCATCATCTGGAGCAGGTGACGGAGGCAGTGAAAGGATTTCTGCAGCCCTGATCAAAGACGGAAAATTGCATACAGCGGAAAGAAACCAGAGCCTTATTGACGCGTTCAATAAGGCTCTTGATTGTCTATAATAGACAATACCTGCATTTTTTCGGATCTTCTATTGTGCGGTTCAACAAACAATGGTATGATATTTCCTGAGGAGTCACGAAAAAGGGCAGAATGCCTGCCTGCATTACACGGAGACA
>CAMOUV010000033.1 GCA_946626695.1 uncultured Blautia sp. | reverse complement strand
TGCCGGGTCCGAAAAATCCCGCCTGTGGTCTTATCAGCAGGAGCTCTGTCATCGTTATGGGGAGGCTATCACCGGGGAGAGAGATGTGGTGGCAAAGATGAAGGAAGTGTGGGGCTTCATGGCAGACCTGTTTCCGGATCATAAAAAAGGCCTGAAGCAGATCCGGAAAGCGAAGACGTACGAACAGTACGAAGCCGGAGTGAAAATGATAATGAAATCCGAAGCGGATTGAAGAGAATGCAAAAGAAAGATTGAGAATGGAGAGCTGAGGATGAAGGTGCCCCGGGAAGAAGACTGATACCGGAAGGATTCAACAGGATCTTTTCACAATGGGAGGAGAGCGAGGTATGCGTTTTTTTCATCTGTCCGATCTGCATATCGGACTGAAGCTTATCAACCGGGACCTGATGGAGGATCAGGCTTATATTCTGGAACAGGTCGTATCCCTGGCACAGCAGGAGATGCCGGATGCCATCGTGATCGCTGGCGATATTTATGACAAGGCTGTGCCGTCGGCAGAGGCTGTCCGCCTTTTTGACGGGTTTGTTTCGAGGCTTGTCCAGGCGCTGCCTGAGACGGAGATCATGATGATCAGCGGGAATCATGACAGCGGGCCGCGGGTGAATCTGTTCCGGGATATTCTGCGGCAGCAGCACATCCGTATGATCGGTCTTCCGCCGGAAAGACCGGAGGATCACATTGAAAAAGTGGTGCTGCGGGACGCATATGGCCCGGTGAATTTCTATCTTCTTCCCTTTGTGAAACCCTCCATGGTCAAGCAGATCGTGGGAGTGGATGAGAATGGAAACAATCTTTCGTATGACGAATCGTTCCGCAGACTCATCGGGCGGGAAAGCATTGAGCCCGCCGAGCGGAATATCCTGGTCAGTCATCAGTTTTTCGTTCCGGCAGGGAAGAGCCCGGATGAGGTGGAGCGGATGGAGTCAGAGGTCCGGACGGTCGGAAATATCGACGGGATCGGAGCCGATGTACTGCAGGCCTTTGATTATGCCGCTCTTGGGCATATTCATAAGCCGATGAAGATCGGTTCCGGTGAGTACCGGTATTGCGGGACGCCATTGGCCTGCTCCGTCAGTGAAGCAGGCCAGCAGAAGGGCATAATTCTGGTGGAACTGGAAGAGAAGGGTTCTGTGGAGACCAGGGTTCTTCCTCTGACGCCGCTGCATGAGGTGCGGATCGTAACGGGGACCCTGGAGGAGGTGCTCCGGGAAGCCTGCGATGATTATGTGCGGATCGTGCTGACGGACAAAGCGGACCTGGATGTGATCGATATGCAGGACCGTCTGCGGTACGCTTTCCCGAATCTTCTGGAGATCCGGAGAGACGTGCAGCGGAAAGCGGACTACAATGCCCGTTTTTCTCCGGAAAAAGAGCTGGATACGTTTGAGCTTTGCGCCGCATTCCTCAAGGATCTGGATGAGGAGGAAAAGGAACTTCTGAAGGATGTGATCAATCAGGTACAGGAGGCAGCCATATGAAACCGGTACGCGTCAGTATGCAGGCCTTCGGGTCCTATGGAAGGAGGACCGAGGTCGATTTTTCCAAAACAGACCAGAACCTTTTTCTGATCACGGGAGACACCGGAGCAGGAAAAACCACGATTTTTGACGCCATTGTCTTTGCTTTGTACGGGGAAGCCAGCTCCGGCAGCAACAAGAAGGACGGGGTGGAGCTCCAGAGCCAGTATATCGGACTGGACACGGAGCCCTTCGTGGAACTGACTTTTACGGAGAAGCGCGGCGGGCTGGAGGAAGAATATACCGTACACCGGATCCCCAGGCATGTCCGGCCGGCAAAAAGAAGCAAGGCGAAAGACCAGACCATCAGCGAATCGGTGTCGCTGACTCTGCCGGACGGGTCCGTCTATCCGGAAAAGGAGACGGACAAAAAGATCGAGGAGATCGTCGGCCTCACAAAGAGCCAGTTCATGCAGGTGGCGATGATCGCCCAGGGTGAGTTCATGGAGCTTCTCCGGGCTGACTCCAACAAGAAGAAGGAAATTTTCCGGCGGCTTTTCAACACAGAGCTTTATCAGAAGCTGGTTATTGAACTGGAATTCCGCAAAAAGAGGAAATACGCCGAGAGAGAACAGATCACATCGGCCTGCCGGCAGGAAGCCGGGCATATTCTGGTTCCGGAGAACTACGAGAGAGCAGGGGAAATGCGGGAGCTGCTTCGAAGGGTCACAGGTTCCGCCCGCCTGAATGTGACGGATATGGAGCGCCTGCTGGAGGAACTGGCCCTGCTCTGTGAATTCCTGGATGGAGAAAGGGAAAAGGCGGAAAAGGACTCTGCGTCCTGCGGGAAAGACAGGGATGCGGCACGCGAGGCCTGTACAGCGGCGCAGACGCTGCAGAAATCCTTTGAGCAGCTGGAAAAGGCCGGAAGGGATCTGGAGGAGTGCCAGGAGGAAGAGCCGGTCATCCGGGAAACCGATGTCCTGATCGCAGAGATCCGGGCGGCTTATGAGATCCTGCCGGTCTGGCAGCGCGTGCAGGATGCTGACATTGTTTTGGAGGAAATCAGGAACAACCTGGAGAAAAATAAAGAAAAGCTTCCGCGTCTTACGCTTCTCTCCGAACAGGCGGCCGCGCAGGAACAGAAGACCTCCGAAGAGGCGGAGAAAGAGATCGGCGCTTTCACCAAAGTGTCCGAAAGGGTGGAGAAGGCTCTGGAGATCCTGCGTCGGATCCGGGAAGAAAGCAGCCGTCTGAACGAAAAAAAGAAAGAACGTGAGACAGCGGTGAAGACGGCTCTTCGGGCATCTTCGGATCTGGAGGAGCTGGAGACAAAAGAAAAAACCTGGAGACGGCAGGCGGAGGAGCTTGCCGATGCGGATACGCGCCTGGCCTTGTGGAAGGTGAAAGTAGATGAAGCGGAAAAACTGCGTCCGGAGATCGAAGCGGCCGGAAAGGAGCAGAAAGAAACCGAACGGCAGAGGCTGAAGGAACAGAAGGCGAAGGAAGCCTACGAAAAGATCCGCACGGCATACCACCGGAAAAAGGAGGAGTATGACCGCGCGTATGATGCGTTCCTGGACGCCCAGGCGGGTTTTATCGCCCGGACGCTGAAACCGGGGGAGCCATGTCCGGTCTGCGGCGCAACCGACCACCCCTCTCCCTGCCCCATGTCGGAGGAACACAGAGACCTGACGAGGGAAGATATCGACAGACTGGCGGCAGAGAGAGACGGGCTGGATAAAGAGCGCCAGAATCAGGCGAATGTATCGGAAGTCGCTTCAGGGCTTGCCCGGGAGAAAGAGGTGCATCTGGAAGCGACGCTTCGAAAGATGCGGAACCATCTTGCAGAACTGGTCCCGGAGGTCCCGGGAGCCATCACGCCGGAAGAGGCGGAAGGCATCTATGCCTCCCTGCGGGAGAGACTGACAGAGGAAGGGGCGGCGGTCCGGAAAGCGGCGGATCTCCTTCATGAAGTGCGGGATTCCCTGCAGGGCACCGATGAAAGAAAGAAGGCTCTGCGAGAGAAGTCGGAAGCGGCTTCGAAGTCGGCAGAGGCGGCTGCGGTTGCCCTTGCAGGCGCGCAGACCTCCTTGGAAGCCCTGCAGGAGCAGGTCGTGTTTTCCACGGAAGAGGAAGCCCGGGAAGCTCTCCGGTCCGCAGAAATGCGGAGAAAGGAGGCCGAGAAAAGGCGAAGTGCCGCCCGGGAGGAGGCACAGAAGGTGCATGCGGCCAGCCAGCAGGCCCGGACCCTGATCGAGCGATATACCCGGGAGCTTCCTGAAAGGGAAGAGGAGCGGAAGCGGCGGAAAGAGGAGTACGAAGACACTCTGGCGCAGAAGAATCTGTCGGAGAGCGAATGGAAGGAACGGACGGCAGCCTACGGGAAAAAGGATCTGGAGGCGCTTGTCAGCCGGGTTGAGGCACACCGGAGGAAGAAAGCTCTGGCGGAGGGCTCTTTCGAGACAGCCCGGAAAGCCGTCGGAGACAGGGAGAGACCGGACATGGAGGCTTTGGAAGCACAGCGTGCCCTTTCCCAGCAGCGATTCGATGAGGCGGCGGAGAGACTGGAGACGGTCAAGACCACGCAGAATACGGACCGCGGCGCGTATAAGGCCCTGGCACCGATCATGGAGGAGCGGGCCGGCGTGATCCGGGAGTACGCCCGGATCGAGAGTCTGTATGAACGGCTGGCCGGGAAGAAGACAGGGGCGCGGATGGATATCGAGACCTATGTGCAGAGATACTATCTCGAGCGGATCCTGTACGCGGCGAACGGGCGTTTCCGGGACATGTCCGCGGGGCAGTTCGAGTTCCGGATGATCGGAGAGGAGCAGGCCGGGGAAGGAAAGAACCGGGGACTGGATCTCATGGTGTATTCCGCCGTCACCGGGAAGGAAAGGGAGGTCCGGACTCTTTCCGGAGGCGAATCCTTCATGGCAGCCTTGTCGCTGGCACTCGGGATGGCGGATCAGATCCGGGAAGGATCCGCATCTGTCAATCTGGACATGATGTTCATCGACGAAGGCTTTGGTTCTCTGGACGAACATTCCCGGAACCAGGCTGTAAAGGTGCTGACCCGGATGGCGGGCGGTGCCAGGCTCATCGGCATCATTTCTCATGTGACGGAGCTGAAGCAGATGATTGAGGATCAGCTGGAGGTGAAGAAGGATGAGGAAGGAAGTCATGTATCCTGGATCCTGAGCTGATTCTTTCTTGTGAACCGGACTATGCGGTGATAGAATGGTTTTATGAAAAGGGCACAAATTATGACAAAGGAGGACTCAACAATGAAAACAATCAAGGGAATCCAGATCGCTGAGCCGGAGGTGCTCCGAATCATTGATATGGACATGCCGGAGCTGAATGAGAAGAACAACGTCCTGGTCAAGATCAAGGCGGCCGGGATCTGCGGTTCGGACGTGGGGATCTATCACGGAACCAATGCGGCGGCTACCTATCCCCGGGTGATCGGACATGAGATGGTGGGTGAGGTGGTCGAGACCGGCCCTTCGGCAAAGAAAGTAAAGGTGGGAGACCGTGTCATCATCGATCAGGTGACCTCCTGCGGTCATTGCTGGGCCTGCCGTCATAACCGGCCGAACGTCTGCCAGCATCTGGCTGTCCGGGGCGTGCATATCGACGGAGGCTACCGGGAATATATGGCCGTGCCGGATACGGACTGCTATATCCTGCCGGACAGTCTGCGTTATGAGGATGCGGTCCTCATCGAGCCGACCACCATCGCGATCCAGGCATGCTCCAGGGCTGAGATCAGCGCTGAGGATGAAGTCCTGATCATGGGAGTGGGAGCTCTCGGAACCAGGATGCTCAGCATCGCGAAGCTTTCCGGGGCGAAGATCATCGTGGCGGACGTGGTGGATGAGAAGCTGCAGGAAGCGCTGGACGCCGGCGCCGATCACGCCATCAATCTTCTGAAGGAAAACCTGGATGAGAAAGTAAAGGAATATACCACGGACGCCTACGGCCCCACACTCTCGATCGACTGCGCCTGCACGAAGGATTCTCTGGGAACCCTGATCCGGGTCACCGGAAACGCGGGAAGAGTGATCACCATGGGCTTCTCCGTGTCTCCGACCGAGGTCACGAATTTCGGGATCACCTCCAAAGAACTGGATATCCGGGGTTCCAGGCTGCAGAATAAGAAATTCCAGACCGCTATTGATCTGATTCTGGACGGGAAGCTGGATCTGGATCACAAGATATCCCACACCTTCCATTTCCTGGATGCGCAGAAGGCGTTCGACTTTGTGGATTCCAGGGATCCCTCCATCCGTAAGATCGTGTTGACTTTTGATGACTGAGAGATGGATATTCGGCAAAAATGAGCGAAAAATAGTTTTATGGCACTAACTCAGGCGCAAATTTCGACGAAGAACCGGATTTTTTATTGAAATATTTTGGACAATGTGTTAATATGGTATCAGCGTGTTATTGTCAGGCGGTACGCCGGACGATATCGTAACTATTACTTATCATTTTATACTTCAGGAGGATGGATAATGAGTAAAAAAATGCTTCGCAATGTTTTAGGTGTTACGATGGCAGCAGTTCTTGCTTTCGGCGGTTTCTCCACAATGGCAATGGCAGAAGAAACACCGGATTGCTCCGGCGATCCCGAGGTCACATTGGTTTATGCGGAGGTTAACCCGCTGGATACCACCGTTGTCGGACAGGTTGCAACACACTTTGCAGAGAGAGTCAATGAACTGACCAGCGGTACCGTGACCATCGACGTACAGGGCGGCGGCGTCCTCGGCGCAGAAGGCGACTTCTGTGACGATATGATCGGCGGAATCGGCACGATCGACATGGCTCGTCTTTCTGTTTCCACACTGACCGGCTACGGCGTTCCGAAGTCCACACTGCTTTGCCTGCCGTTCACCTTCACCAGCCGTGATCATTTCTGGAACTTCGCAGCTAGCGATCTGGCGCAGCAATTCCTGGATGAGCCGGAAGAGAACGGACTTGGAATCCGCGGCCTGTTCCTCGGCGAGGAAGGCTTCCGTCACATTTTCTGCAACAAGGAAGTTTCCAGCCTGGATGACCTTCAGGGTCTGAAGATCCGTGTTTCCACCGACCCGACCATGATGGCCATGATCAATGCTTTCGGCGCAAACGCTACCGCTATTCCGTACGGCGAGCTGTATCAGTCTCTGCAGTCCGGCGTTGTAGACGGCGCTGAGAACCCGGTCGGCAACTATAAGTCCAACTCCTTCTACGAGGTAGCTCCGTATCTGCTTCTTGACGGACATCAGCTGGGCGTTATCGAGCTGGTCATCACCGATATGGCATGGGCTAAGCTGACCGAGGGACAGCAGGAATGCATCAAGATCGCTGCACAGGAATGCCAGGCATACAACAAAGAGCTCTCTGAGAAGATCGAAGAGGATACCCTTGCAGAGCTCGGCGATCAGATCACTGTAGTAGAAGTTGACAAGCAGGAATGGATCGACAAGTGCGCAGACGTTATCGCAGAAGCTACTGCAGATTATGCAGATCTGTATCAGCAGATTGAAGACCTTCAGTAAGTCCCGGGACGATTCTGAATCATACTTTCGTTGAAACGGATGCAGGGAGAGTACTTCTTTCCCTGCATCTTTTGAAGGGAGGAAAGTTGTTATGCTACAAGCGCTGAAGGTCTTTTATGACTGGATGTACAAAATCGTAATGTTTATCTGCAAGCTGCTTCTGATTGCGGATATCCTGGTCGTCAGCTTTGCGGTGCTCGGACGGTATGTGTCCTTTATCCCCGATCCTTCCTGGTCGGAGGAGATCACACTTACACTGATGTGCTATATGGCCGTTCTGTCGGCAGCACTGGCCATCCGCAGAGGCGCCCATATCCGTATGACCAGCTTTGACCGTTATCTTCCGAAGGTCGTGGTCAATATCCTCGACGTGCTTGCCGATATCGGCGTCCTGATCCTGGCTTTTGTCATGATCAAGTACGGTTTCGAATTTGCCAACGGTATTGGCGCGAAGGGCTTCTACCCCAGCCTTCTCTGGCTGAGCAAGAAGTATATGTACCTGCCCATTCCGATCGCCGGCATCGCCATGGTCATATTTGAAGTAGAGTCACTTTTCAACAATATTCTGAAGCTCATCGGCAAGGAACAGCTCATTCAGAGAGAAGAGAGCCTTGAGGAGCAGGTATCGAAGGGGGATAATGAACAATGAATACGAATCTTGCGATTTTTGCCCTTCTGGGTGGCTTCCTGATCCTTGTCCTTTTGCGGTTCCCGATCGCATATGCAGTTGCGATCGCGTCCATTATCTGTATGTCGATCATGGGACAGAGCCTTCAGGCCATCGGCAAGCTGATGATCAAGGGCGTCTGGTCCTTCTCCCTGATGGCAGTACCATTCTTCATCACCATGGGCTGTCTCATGGGAAGCGGAGGTATATCGGATAAACTGATAGACCTGGCCAACTCGCTGGTAGGCTGGATGACCGGCGGTATGGCCATGGTTAACATTGTTGCTTCTTATTTCTTCGGTGGTATTTCCGGCTCGGCTGCGGCAGACACGGCATCCCTCGGCTCTATTCTGATCCCCATGATGGAAGAACAGGGTTATGACAGGGATTTCTCCACGGCTGTTACCATCACATCCTCCTGCGAAGGCCTTCTGGTTCCGCCCAGCCACAACATGGTTATTTATTCGACCACAGCGGGCAGCGTTTCCGTAGGCGCTCTGTTCCTGGCAGGATATGTTCCCGGAGCTCTTCTGGCAGCGTCCCTGATGATCGGCTCCTACATTATTTCCAAAAAGCGTCATTACCCGAAGGGTGAGAAATTCAACCTGATGAAATTCCTGAAACAGCTGGGCGTGTCCATCTGGGCTCTGGCAGCGATCATCATCGTTGTGGTCGGCGTTATCGGCGGTGTCTTTACCGCAACGGAATCCGCCGCCATCGCTGTTATCTACAGTCTGATCGTTTCTGTTTTCATCTACAAAGGACTTACCTGGAAGGGTGTATGGAAGGTTCTGGGCGACTGCGTGGATACGCTTTCGATCGTACTGATCCTGATCGCTACCTCTGCGATCTTCGGTAACTGCCTGACCCTTCTGCACGTTCCGGATATGGCTGCGAAAGCGATCACAGGCGTCAGTGACAACCGGATCGTCATCGCGCTTCTTCTGAACGTGATTCTCCTGGTCCTGGGCTGCATCATGGATATGGCTCCGATCATCCTGATCGCAACGCCGATCCTGCTTCCCATCGCGCAGGGCATCGGTATCGATCCGATCCAGTTCGGTATCATGGTCATCCTGAACTGTGGTATCGGTCTGCTGACACCTCCTGTCGGAAGCGTTTTGTTCATCGGTTCTGCCGTTGCGAAGCTTCCCATTGAGAAGGTGGTTAAGGCGACCCTTCCCTTCTATCTGTGCATGATCATTACGCTGCTTCTGATCACATTCGTTCCTCAGATCAGCCTGTGGCTGCCGGGACTTCTCATGAAATAATAATCCGAACGGCATATTGTTAACCATTGCAATATGCCGTTCTTTTTTAGCAGGGCAGAAATTCTTCATTTAAGAAAGGCATACTATGAGATTATCATTTGAAGAGATTAAGAGCGAGATCAAACGGGTCTTCATGAAATACGGTCTCTCGGAAGAGAAGGCGGAAATCTGTGCCCGGATCCATACGGAGACCACCTATGACGGGATCTATTCCCACGGAACCAACCGGGTAGCCCGTTTTGTCGACTATATCCAGAAGGGCTGGGTGGATGTGAACGCTGAGCCGACTCTGGAGCGCGAAATGGGAGCCATCCGGATCTATAACGGAAATCTCGGCCCCGGGATCCTGAACGCACTGTACGGCGCAGACCGGGCCATGGAGCTGGCGGACCAGTATGGGATCGGAATGGTCGGACTCAAGAACACCACCCACTGGATGCGCGGGGGGACATACGGAAAATATGCGGCAGAAAAAGGATACGTCGCGATCATGTGGACCAATACGGAAGCCTGCATGCCTCCCTGGGGAGCAAAGGAGATCCGACTGGGAAACAATCCGTTCGTGATGGCGATGCCCGGACCGGACGGAGGTCCTGTCGTACTGATGGATATGGCGATGTCACAGTATTCCTATGGCAAGCTTCAGGTTACAAGGCTGGCCGGAAAAAAACTGCCCTTCCCCGGAGGCTTTGACAAAGACGGAAATCTTACCGACGATCCCGGACCGATCGAAGAATCCATGAGAGTCCTGCCGATCGGCTACTGGAAGGGTTCTGCATTTGCATTTATGCTGGATATCCTAGGTTCTGTTCTCGCGGACGGTGTCGGTGCCGTCGATATGAACGCAGCCACCAAGGGAAGCTGCGGGGGCTGCTCCCAGGTCATGATCGTCATAGATCCAAAGAAGACTACGACCACCGAAAACATGTACGAGACAGTGAAACGCGCAATAGAATATATTAAGAGCGCAGAACCGTCCGAACATTCCGGCGGGGTGAGGGCACCGGGCGAAGGCATCCTGAAATTTCATAAGGACCATGACGAGAACGGCGTTTTTGTGGACGATTCTGTCTGGGCTGAAATCTGTGCACTGTAAGAAACTGTAGATTCAATATAAACAATATACAAAGGAGGACACGTAAAATGCAGATCGTTTATGATTTTGGAAATGGAATGAGAATGGTGGATCTTTCCAAGCTTGTGGATCCGGCTACAGAGACGCGCCGCTGCAAACTGGACCGTTTCAACACTGGCGGACCGATCCCGGATTTCCATACGAATTTTGATATAATGAGCCATCTCGGCACCCATGCAGAGTGCCCGTATCATCACGATGACAACTGGCCGGATGTGACGAGTGTTCCGCTGACGACCTTTGTGGGACGCGGCGTGTATGTGGACTTCAAGGAAAGCTGTGCTCCGAACAGCCATATCACAGCGGCTGATCTTGACAGAGAAGCAGGAAAAGTCCGCGAGGGAGATATTGTCATCATCGACTCATCCTACAAACTCAATCCCTTCACGAAGGACACCAACACCGAGAAGGACAAGAGACTGTTCGTGAACGGTGAAACGGCCGAATGGTTCAAGGCGAAGAAGGTGAAAGCTGTAGGCTTCGGCGACGGTGTCTCCATTGAAAACTGCAACGAAGATGTGAAGCCGTTCCATGATATCCTTCTGGCCGAGAATATCGTCTTTATCGAAGTTCTGAAGAATCTGGAATATCTGGAGAAGGATGTCTTCTTCATGTCCTTCTCGCCGCTCCCCATCAAGGGTCTGGATTCCAGCCCGGTGCGCGCGTACGCCATCGAGGGTATTGCAGAGTTTTCATGAGATATCTTTGAACCGGGGTTCAGGAAAGGAGCAGTAGAGAAATGAAAATAGCAGTCATTGGAGCAGGCGCCATGGGCTCCATCTATGGAGGACATCTGTCGCTGCAGAATGAAGTCTGGCTGGTAGATACCAATCCCGATGTGGTCCGCATCATCAACGAGGACGGGATCACGCTGGAGGAAGGCGGAGAAGACCATGTCTACCGTCCGAAGGCAGTGACGGATACCGCGGATCTTCCCGAGATGGATCTGGTCATCCTCTTTGTGAAAGCGCTGTTCTCCCGTGCGGCTCTTGCGGGGAACCGCCGCCTGATCGGAAAGAAAACCTATCTTCTGACCCTGCAGAACGGTTCCGGCCACGAAGATATCCTGGGTGAATTCGTCCCGAAGGAGCGTATCATCATCGGGACTACGGAGGATCAGGGTACGATCCTTGGAATGGCCCATATACGCCACGGCGGCACCGGCGGTACGAATCTGGGAATGCTTTGCCCCGACACGGAAGGGATCCTGCCGAAGCTCAAGGAGACCCTGGATCTGTGCGGATTTAACGGAAAACTTCATGAGAACATCCAGCAGCTGATCTGGAACAAGCTTTTTGTCAATGTCGCTCTGAGCGCGGTCACGGCTGTCCTGAATGTGAAGATGGGCTTTATCGCGGAAGATCCCTATGCCCTGGCCCTGTCGAAACAGCTTTTGCATGAAGCGGTGGAAACGGCTCATGCCATGGGGCTGGAAGCGGACGAAGAGCATCTGCTGCAGGAGATTATCGCGACTTCGAAACGGGTGCCGGAAGGCATCACATCCATCTGCGCCGATCTTTCGCAGGGGCGGAAGACAGAGGTGGATACCATCAGCGGTTCTGTGATCCGTGCGGCGAAGAAGCATGGAGTGGCGGTTCCTGCCCATGAGTTCCTGGTGAATATGGTCCACGCGATGGAAAACAGGAAGTAAGGCAGAACCGGAAAGGAGATTCTGTATGTTCTACGGCAATGTGAATAATGAATTTTTCGAGCAGCAGGCAGCCGTGCTGCCAAAGCCGCTTTGCGAAGCGCTGCATGTGCTGAAGGAAATGGATCTGGCCGGACATGAGACCGGCGCTTTCCCCATTGAGATCGGGGGAGTGGACATGATCCTTCAGGTTATGGATCTGGAGACCAGCCCGAGAGAGGCTCATGATCCGGAGATCCATCGTAAGTATGTCGATCTGCAGCTTTTCGTGTCGGGAGGGCCGGAGGTCTCGACCTTCTTTGTCGATGAAGGCAAGGAGACGGTCAAGGAAGATCTGCTGGATTCCCCGCGCGATATCCTGTTCTATGAAAACCGTGCAGAGACCGCCAAAATCGAAGGGCGTGTCGTCATGGAACCCGGTGCCTATGCGATTTACTTCCCGTGGGATGTCCATATTCCGGGACAGTGCGATGCGGACGGGCCGAAAGGCTATCGGAAGATCGTCCTGAAGGTTCCCGTGGCTGCCTGCGTATGATAACAGGACAGGCTGTCACGCGGAGAAACCAATGCTGCGTGACAGCCTCCTTTTGCTTTCTGCAAGGAGGCGGCTATGAAAGAAAATGTTCGAAACAGGGTCCTTGTCAGCGGATGTGAGGGCGAAGAGAACGGCTATAATACCCAGCTTTTGTATTTTACCTGTTCCTCTCTTTCGAGGGATGACCGGTACCTTTTTCTCATAACGGACAAAGGCGGGTCGCCGAATATCTGCGTGAAGGATCTTAGGACCGGAGACGAGACCATCCTCACGGACAACCGGAACGGCGTCATGAAGAGCTATGTCTATTTTGACTGTCAGCCGGGAACAGGTCTCAGCAAAGCGAGCGTCTGCCTGGATACGGACAGAGCCATCGCCTACTACATCCGGGATAACCGGATCTGTAAGGTGGGGCTTGACAGAGAAGAGAAGATCCTTGCGGAGGTTCCGCAGGACCGCGTTACCGCTTTCACTCATGTCTCCCAGGATGGGAAACTTCTCTGCGTTCCCATGACGGATGCCCGGGCTCTGGATTACGATCCGGAGACGGAGGGCAGCGGACTGGACCGCCGGCCGGTGTATGATATTGACGGACGGGTGCAGGAGGAAGGCCTCTCCAGCTGGCTCTGTGTGTATGACACCGGGAGCGGGAAGCTGCTCTACGAGAAAACGGTGCCGAAATGCTGGATCACCCATGTACAGTTCAATCCCGTCGATCCGGAGATCATCATGTACAATCACGAGTGGTCTTCCTTCGACTGCGGGATCCGCAGGATCTGGATCTACGACCACCGGAAGGATGAGATCCGTCCGGTCCGGACAGAAGGGGATGATACCCTGGGCGATACCCGCGGATATCCACGGAAACGCGGCGACTGGGTCTGCCATGAGATGTGGAGCGATGACGGAACGATCGTCATTTATCATGGCGGCTATGAGAATGGTCCGGCCATTACAGGACGCTATGAGCTGGCTTCCGGACGGTACTGGGAGATCGCTCTTCCGGATGATTACAATGCCTACGGTCATTTTACCATGGATCATGATATGAACCTGGTATGCGACGGATACTTCAAGTTCCCGGAGGATGTGAAGATCGTCCGGGAGAACAGTACGGATAACGGGCCGGACCCGCACAAGAAGGACGGCGAGTATATCTGCAAGGTGATTCCGGACTGGGACGAAGGCGTGCTCCGGTGGGTGCCGCAGTGCAGGCATGAGAGCGACTGGCTCGGCCAGGACGCCCATCCCCATCCGATCTACTCCCATGCGGGAGACCGGATTTATTTCAATTCGCGAAGCGGGAACTATGTAAAAGTATATTCGATAGATGTCCTTGAATAAGGAACCGTCGTCCGGCTTACCCGGCGCGGTTCCCGAGAAGGAGAGGAAAAGAAAATGGATCTGAAGATGCTGCCGGTGTATATCATTATCATTCTTGTGCTGATCGTCCTCCCGATCGTTCTCGGGAGAAAGGCCGGCATCAGCCCTCTGGAGGCCCTTTTCGGGAAACAGGCGGAAGGCCTGTTCGGAAAGAAAAAAAAGAAGGAAGGAACAGCTTCCGGCGGCGATGATGCGAAAGGAGCATCGGGGAAAGCGGGAGGAAAGAAGAAAGAGGAAGTACAGAAAAACAGCAGCCGGCAGGAGCTGATGACTGCGATTTCCGCATTTCTGACCTACAGCCGGAGAAATCATTATTACTGCATCGTTCCGGGAACGCTGATGCACGAAGATAAGGTGGCTTCTCTGGCGGCGATCGTGGTGACGAAGGGCAAAGTCCTCGGATTCAACTGTTTTGGATATGGAGGTACGGTAACCGCCGGATTCGGCGACGATGACTGGACACAGGTCCTGAACGGGGAAGAAAAGAAGATAGACAGTCCTGTGGTACGGAACCGGAGACAGAAAGAGATTCTGGATGCCGTGCTGAAGGAATGTGGTTTTCTGAACATTCCCACAGAGATCTATGGTGTATTCACGGCATCCGGAACCATCTTAAAGGATCATAAGAACACTCACTGCTGTACGCAGAAGGCGATGATGGAAATCCTGAAGGGGGATCGTTTTCTGGAGGACCGGGGGCTCGACCCCGCGAAGGTGGGTAAAGCCCTGGAGGCCCATGTCAAGAAGAAAGCCTGATCCTCAGGCGTTCTCTTTGCAGATCGCTTCCCAGAGCCCGTTCAGATAGCAGGCGCCGAGAGCTCTGTCATACAGTCCGTATCCCGGGCGGCCCACTTCATCCCAGATCATGCGGCCGTGATCCGGCCGGATGTAGGTATCGGGGCAGGTGTCATACACAGCCTTCATGATCTCATACAGATCCAGGTCACCGGTCTCTGACAGATGAGCGGCCTCACGGAAATGGTGGTATCCCAGATATTTCACGTTCCGCACATGCAGGCAGCCGATCCGGTCCATTTCTCCGAAATGACGGATAATGGCGGGAATGTCGTTGTCCGGGTTGGAGCCGAGGGAACCGGTGCAGAGGCAGATGGCATTGCAGGGGCTGTCATGCAGGGCTACGATCTTGTCGAAATCTTCCTGACTGTGGGAGATCCTGGGAAGACCGAAAATAGGCCATGCGGGATCGTCGGGATGAACCGCCATGCGGATGCCGACTTCTTCGCAGGTTGGGATGATGCCGTCAAGGAAGTACTTGTAGTTCTCCCGGAGGATATCCGGCGTGACGCTCTTATAGGCTTCCAGCGTGCTCTCCAGCTCTGCGAGACGCTCCGGCTCCCAGCCGGGGAGGGAGAAGCCGTTGGAATTCTCGGCTGTTTTGCGTACGATCTCCAGAGGAGTCATTTCGCCCAGGTCTTTTTCATCAAAATACAGACTGTTGGAACCGTCTTCTTCAATGATGCGGGCGAGATCGGTCCGGAGCCAGTCCAGCACCGGCATGAAATTGTACACGATCACCTTGACGCCGTATTTGGCCAGGTTCCGGATCGTAGTGCAGTAGTTCTCGATATACTGGTCTCTGGTGGGGCGGCCGAGCTTGATGTCTTCATGGACATTCACACTCTCGATCACTTCGCATTCCAGGCCGGCTGCATGGACTTCGTCCACATAAGCCTTGATCTCGTCCTCTTCCCAGACTTCACCGGCGGCTTTGTAATCCAGCACGCCCATCAGTCCGGACATGCCGGGGATCTGACGGATCTGTTTCAGGGTGATATTGTCGCTCTCGCTTCCATACCAACGGAATGTCATTTTCATGATATTCTACCTCTCTTTTCTTTGATGAAGTTGTCATGTTACTTACTACCTTACCAGATGGTCAGAGTAAGTCAAGGCATTTTTCGCGGATTCCGGAAGGATTCTCCGCGGAGAAAGGAACAGAAATGTCTTTGGATAAATATCGCTTCGACGGAAGCAAAAAGCTGAATCTGAAAAAGCTGCCTACCAACAGCAAAAAGGATAAGGCGGACAAAGAAGAGATCCTGAAAAAAACCGAGGAAAACCTTGAAAAGATGCGCGCACTGCAGGATAAACTGTATGCGGACGGCAGGGAGGGCCTCATCATTGTGCTGCAGGCCATGGACGCTGCCGGCAAGGACAGCACGATCAAGCATGTGATGACCGGCATGAATCCCCAGGGGGTCGAGGTGCATCCCTTTAAAGCCCCGTCCTCCGAGGAACTGGCTCACGATATCCTCTGGAGAGTCAACAACTGCCTCCCGAGGAGAGGCTATATCGCCATCTTCAACCGTTCCCACTATGAGGACGTGCTCGTGGTGCAGGTGAAGGAGATGAACAAGGGATACCACATGGCGGACCGCGTGATCGGCCAGTCGACGGAGGACTTTTTCAAAAAACGCTACAAACACATCCGCAATTATGAAGAATATCTGTATGAGAACAGTTACCGGATGGTGAAGATCTTCCTGAATGTGTCCAAAGAGAAACAGAAAGAACGTTTCCTGGAACGGCTGGATACTCCGGAGAAAAACTGGAAGTTCTCCGCAGGCGATCTGAAGGAGAGAGAGCTTTGGGACGACTATATGAGGGTCTACGAGAAGACCATCAACGAGACCGGTACTCCGGAGAATCCCTGGTATGTGATTCCTGCGGATCAGAAATGGTACGCCCGCTATCTGGTGTCCGAGGCGATCCTGGAGGCGATGGAAGAGATCGATCCGCAGTATCCGGAAATGTCCGACGAGGACAAAGCGAACATTCCGGTTTATAAAGAAACTTTGTTGAACGAGAAAGAATGACAGGAGGAGACAGAAAAATGAAGGAGTTTATGGACAAGGATTTTCTGCTGGAGACAGAAACCGCAAAGCATCTGTTTCACGACTTTTCCGAAAATCAGCCTCTGGTGGACTATCACTGCCACCTGAATCCGCAGGAGATCTATGAGGACCGCCGCTTCAACAATATCGGAGAGGTATGGCTGGGCGGACGCAATCCCGACGGCAGCTATTTCGGAGACCATTATAAATGGAGGATCATGCGTTCCAACGGCGTTTCCGAGGAGAACGTCACCGGGACAGAGCATCCCTTTGAGCGGTTCGAGAAATTTGCGGAAGCCCTCGAGCTCTGCATCGGCAATCCGATGTATCACTGGTGCAACCTGGAGCTGCGCAAATACTTCGGCGTGACGAAGCCTCTCTGCAAGGCGACGGCGAAGGAAATCTGGGATCAGTGCAATGAAAAGCTGCAGAATGATCCGGACTGCTCCGTACGCGGTCTGATCCGCCAGTCGAACGTAGCTTATATCGGCACCACCGACGATCCCGTCGACAGCCTGGAATGGCATGAGAAGATCGCTGCGGATGAGACCTTCACCACCATCGTCCGCCCCTCCTTCCGTCCGGACAAGGCCATCAACATCAACAAAGCCGGCTGGCGTGAATATATCGACAAGCTGGCGAAGGTGGTCGGAAAAGAAACCTTCGCATCCGCCCAGGAAGTGCTGGATGCCATCGTGGACCGGATCCGTTTCTTCAAGGATCACGGCTGTGTGGCCAGCGATCATGGCATCGATTATGTGATGTTCCGCCCGGCTCCCATGGAGGAAGTGGAAGCGGTATTCCAGAAGGCCATGGCCGGTGAAGAGCTGACCCTGGAAGAGGCTGAGAAATTCCAGACCGCCATGCTGCTGACTCTGGGACGCGCCTATCACAAATATGATATCGTGATGGAGATCCATTATTCCTGCCTGCGAAACGTTAATGAGCGGATGTTTGCAAAGGAAGGCCCGGATACCGGCTTCGACATGATCGCCCAGAACACCTGCGGCGGAAACATCGCCGCCCTTCTTTCCGAGCTTGAAAAGACCGGTGAACTGCCGAAGACCGTCCTCTTCTCCCTGAACCCGGCGGACAACGAGCAGATCGGAACCATCCTCGGCTGCTTCCAGTCCGACGAAGTGCCCGGAAAGATCCAGCACGGTCCCGCTTGGTGGTTCAATGACACAAAGAGCGGCATGGAGGAGCAGATGAAATCCCTGGCCAATCTGGGAATCCTGGGCAACTTTATCGGTATGCTGACGGACTCCAGATCCTTCCTTTCTTATACCAGACATGACTATTTCCGCCGGATCATGTGCAATATGATCGGAAAATGGGTGGAGAACG
>CAMOUV010000032.1 GCA_946626695.1 uncultured Blautia sp. | reverse complement strand
CAGTTGCAAATCAAAAAAAAACGTAGTATCCTAGTTCCCGTAAAATAGTATTATTATTTTATCGAGGAGGCAATACAGATGGTAAAGAAAGCAACTGCTAAAGCTGCTGAAACTGCAGAGGTAAAAGAAGCTGCAAAGACTGTTGCAGAGGCAACTGCTGAAGAAAAGAAAGAAGCTGCTCCTGCGGAGAAGAAACCGGCCAAAAAAACGACTGCCAGAAAAGCTGCTCCTGCAGCCGCAAAGACAGCCAAGGCTGTGAAGGAAACCGTAAAGGAAGCTGTCGAAAAAACGGCAAAGACTGTCAAAGCTGCTGTTAAGACAGAAACCAATACAGAAGTCTACATCCAATGGTGGGGCAAGGAAGTCTATGCCAAGGATGTGGTCGAAAGCGTAAAGAAAATCTGGACCGACGAGATGGGCAAGAAAGCCGAAGATCTGAAGGACCTGAAAGTGTATATTAAACCTGAGGACAACGGCGCTCATTATGTCATCAACGGAGAGATTACAGGTTTTGTAGGCCTTTAATCCTGTTTTTCTGCCCGGGGCAGTTCCCCGGTTTGCCCAAGCGAACAGAGATTGCCGTACCGCACAGAGTGATTTGCGGTGCGGCAGTTTTTTTACCCGGATGAGGATTGTGAAAAGATGAACAATTTGTAAATTTTGTATATTTATAAGTTTTTTATTTGCACTTTATTTGTCTGTTTGTTATAATATGATATGGTTAGTCATGAGTATCTGCAAAATCCCAAAAAACCATGATCGAAAATGGTTCAATTCGAGAAAACGGGGGAAAATGTGATGAATCTGGGTATTATAGCACATAACAGCAAGAAAGTACTGATCGAGGATTTCTGCATCGCGTATAAGAATATTCTGGCAAAGCACGAAGTCTATGCCACCGGGACCACCGGCAGACGCATCGAAGACGCCACCGGCCTTCATGTACACAAATTTCTTGCCGGCAGCATCGGTGGAGACAAACAGTTCATGGAGATGGTGGAAAGGGAAGATCTGGATCTGGTCATTCTGTTTTACAATCCGGTCATGATCGATCCCCACGAACCGAATCTGCATGCCATCGTCAAACGCTGCGATCAGTATAACATACCCGTTGCTACCAATATCGCCACGGCTGAGCTTTTGATCCTGGGCCTTGCAAGAGGCGATCTGGACTGGAGACTGAATCTGAAATGAGAGTGATCGCAGGAAAAGCCAGGCGGCTGAATCTGGAAACGCTGCCGGGTCTGGAAACCAGGCCCACCACCGACCGGATCAAAGAGACCTTGTTCAACATACTGCAGGCGGACATTCCCGGTTCTTCTTTTCTGGATCTTTTTGCCGGAAGCGGCGCCATCGGAATCGAAGCCCTGAGCCGCGGAGCTGAGAAGGCTGTCTTTGTCGATAAAAATCCGAAAGCCTGTGCATGCATCCGCCGGAATCTGGAATTCACCAGGCTTTCCGGCGGGCAGGTACTGAATATGGATGTGATGCAGGCGCTTCGCTCACTGGAGGGAAGGGCTGTTTTTGACTGCGTTTTTATGGACCCGCCCTACGGAAAGGAACTGGAGAAGGAAGCCTTGCAGGCCCTTTTCAGGAGCAGCCTGATCACCGCGGATACCCTCATCATCGCGGAAGCGTCCCTGGAAACGGACTTTTCGTATCTGAGCAGCATCGGATACCGGCTTGTCCGGGAAAAAACGTACAAAACCAATAAACATATTTTCGTACAGAAAGAAAGAGAGTAAGAAACCTATGGTTGTAGCTGTTTATCCCGGGAGCTTTGACCCGGCAACCTATGGACACCTGGATGTGATCAAAAGAGCCAGCGATGCCTTTGACAGGATCGTCGTGGGAGTTTTACATAATTCTGCAAAAAGTCCATTGTTTTCTGTGGAAGAACGTGTTAAGATACTGGAAAAGGCAACACAAGGTATACATAATATTATTGTAAAACCATTCGAAGGCCTCTCGGTTAATTTTGCACGGGAAAACGGCGCACAGGTGATTGTGCGCGGGCTTCGGGCAGTCACAGACTTTGAATATGAGCTTCAGATGGCACAGACGAACCGTGTGCTGGCACCCGATATCGACACCGTATTTATGACCACCAGCCTTGAATATGCATACCTGAGTTCGACGATCATGAAAGAAGTTGCCAGGTTCGGGGGAGACCTGAGCCGTTTTGCTCCGCCGGAGATCACCTCCGAGGTGCGGCGCAAACTCAGCATGTTGAGTGAGTCAGAAAAGTAAGGAGAGTAAAGGGAATGAGCAGCAGGATTGAACAGATCATCGAAGAAATCGAAGAATTTATTGAGAGCTGTAAATATCAGCCTCTTTCCACGCGGAAGATCGTTGTGGACAAGGAAGAGATCTCGGAATATCTGCGTGAGCTCCGGCTGAAAACGCCGGATGAGATCAAACGGTATCAGAAGATCATCAGCAACAAGGATGCCATCTTGGAGGATGCCCAGGCCAAGGCCGATGCCTTGATCGCGGATGCGCAGGAACGGGCCCAGGAGCTGGTGCAGCAGCATGAGATCATGCAGAAGGCCTATGCCCAGGCAAACGACACGATCAACGAAGCAAACCGTCAGGCCCAGGAGATCCTGGACTCCGCGACACAGGATGCCAACAGCATCCGCCTGAGCGCCATCACCTATACGGATGACATGATGAGCACCATCGGCAATGTGCTGAACGATACGCTGGATGACGCGGGAAGCAAATATCACAGCTTTATCGATTCTCTCCAGAGCTGTCTGGATATCGTAAACCAGAACCGCCAGGAGCTGGCTCCGCAGACGGCGCAGGCCGCCGCCATGTCTTCCAGCTTCCAGGTACCGGAAGTGGATGACACACCGGCACCGTCCCTTTCCTCCAGACCGGCTTCCAAGCCTTCCAGAATGGAAGAGGAGGTTCCGGAAGAGGACGATGACGATCTGCTGGATGATCTGGATGATCTGGATGAAGAATAAGGGTGACTGTGAAGGTACTGTACGGATACGAATAAAGCATCTACAAAAAAGGTGCCGGAGGGGTAACCTCCGGCACTTTTGTTGTGAGCCTGAAAAGGAGATACAATGAGAAAACTGGAAAACATACAGCCGGAACGGGTATTCCGGTATTTTGAAGAGATTTGCGGAATCCCCCATGGTTCCGGCAACACCGACGAAATCAGCGCCTATATCGCTTCCTTTGCTTCGGAGCACGGACTCCGCTATGTGAAGGACGAAATGAACAACTGCATTATCTGGATGGATGCGTCACCGGGCTATGAAGAGGCCGCGCCGGTGATTCTGCAGGGGCACATGGACATGGTCTGTGAAAAACGGCCCGACCTGGAACATGACTTTGAAAAGGACGGACTGAATATTTCGGTCGAGAACGGCTATATCACCGCCAACGGGACCACGCTGGGCGGCGATGACGGAATCGCTGTGGCCATGATGCTGGCCCTGCTTTCGGATCCCTCTATTCCCCATCCGGCACTGGAATGTGTTTTTACCGTGGATGAGGAGATCGGTCTTCTGGGAGCAGCCGCCCTGGACACTTCGGTGCTTTCGGGAAAACGGATGATCAACCTTGATTCGGAAGCAGAAGGAATCCTGTGGATCGCCTGCGCCGGCGGTTCCTGCCTGAAATCTTCCCTTCCTGTAAAGCGTACGACCCAGAGCGGGGTTCTCCTGCAGATTGATCTGGACGGACTGCTGGGAGGACACTCCGGCGGAGAAATCGACAAGATCCGCATGAATGCCGACCACATGATGGCCCGTTATCTTTCGGAGCTGAAAGAAGAGGCCGAATTCGGCCTTGTGTCTCTGGCCGGCGGACTGAAGGACAACGCCATTCCCAGGAGCGCATCCTGCCGGATCTGTGTCTCCGAAGAGGAAGTCACTGCAGCCGAAAAGACAGCCGAACGCCTGCAGAAGGATCTCCGCACCGAATATGCCGGTTCCGATCCCGGCGCCACGCTTCGCGTCACAAGGCTTGAAGAGGGAGAATATGCAGTCCTGCATCCCACAAGCCGTGAGAAGGTCCTTTTCTTCCTTCGGAATCTGCCCTTCGGCATTCAGAAAATGAGCGGAACGATTCCCGGGCTGGTGGAAACCTCTTTGAATCTGGGGATCCTTTCCCTGGAGGAGGACCGTCTCTATGCGGAAAACAGTGTGCGCAGCTCCGTGGGAAGTGCCAAAAAAGACCTTCAGAGCCAGGTGATCTATCTGACCGAGTTTCTCGGCGGAGAATGCGAAGTGACCGGAGATTATCCCGCATGGGAATACCGCGAGAAATCTCCTCTGCGCGACCGTATGGCCTCGGTTTTCCGTTCCATGTATCAGAAGGAACCGCAGATTCTTGCGATTCATGCCGGGCTGGAATGCGGCCTTTTCTATGACCGTATTGAAGGACTGGACTGTGTCTCCATCGGCCCGGATATGTCGGATATCCACACCTCGGAGGAGCATCTGGCCATCGATTCCACGGAACGGGTCTGGAAGTATCTGCTGGAGGTCCTGAAGGAGCTGAAAGACTGACGCTGCAAACCGATTCCCGCATTGGAGGATCCAAATTTGGAAATACAGCTTTGGCGAAAAATATTATGCCCATATGAGCTTGCAGTCAGAGAACTGATCCTCAAATTTGAACATATTATTGAAGAGCACCGGAAAAACAACCTTTATTCCCCCATCGAACAGGTCAGCGGCCGCGTCAAAAGCGTGGCCAGCATTCTTGAGAAGCTTCAGAGGAAGAACATCCCCATGGAACGGATGGAAGAGGAGATCGAGGACATTGCCGGGATCCGTATCATCTGTCAGTTTGAGGAAGATATCGAGACAGTTGCGAAAATGCTGCAGCACCGCTCGGATATGGTCATCAAGAGCGAAAAAAACTATCTGAAAAACATCAAAGAGAGCGGCTACCGAAGCTATCATCTGATCATTTACTATACCGTGGAGACCATCGAGGGTCCCAAAAAGATCCAGGCCGAGCTGCAGATCCGCACCATGGCCATGGATTTCTGGGCCACCATCGAGCATTCTCTCCAGTATAAATACAAGGGAGAGATCCCTCCCCACGTGACCGAACGGCTTACCAAAGCCGCGGAAGCGATCCACGCCCTCGATCATGAGATGTCTTCGGTGCGGGAGGAGATCATGGATGCACAGAATTCTTCCCGTCTTCAGTCCGACATCGTACAGGACATCCTTCTCTGTATCGAGAACCTGTATAAGGTCTCGAACCAGCGGGAGGTCCGTAAGATCCAGGATGAATTTCTGCGGATCTACAGTACCAAAGACATGCAGCAGCTGGAACGGTTCCACCGTCAGCTGGATATCATCGCAGAGGGCTATCGCGCCCAGGCGTTGAAATAACAACCTACAGGAGATAAAAATGCAGGATTTTCTGCCTGTCTGCCGTGCAGACATGGAAAACAGAGGCTGGGACCGGCCGGACTTCGTCTATGTGACCGGCGACGCCTATGTGGACCACTCCTCCTTCGGAACCGCCATCATCAGCCGCCTGCTGGAGCGCTACGGGTACCGGGTGTGTATCCTTGCCCAGCCGGACTGGAAGGATGACCGTTCCGTGTGCGAATTCGGTGAACCCAGACTTGCATTTCTGGTTTCCGCCGGAAACATGGATTCCATGGTGAATCATTTTACGGTCAATCATAAACGCCGGAGTACGGATGCCTATTCCCCCGGCGGGAAGATGGGCCTTCGCCCGGACCGGGCGGTCACGGTATACGGGAACCTGATCCGGAAAACCTACAAGCATACCCCGGTCATCCTGGGCGGGATCGAAGCCAGTCTCCGCAGACTGGCCCACTATGACTACTGGTCCGACTCCCTCCGGAGGAGCGTGCTGATGGACAGCGGAGCGGATCTCATCTCCTACGGAATGGGAGAGCGTTCGATCCTGGAGATCGCGGAGGCTCTGGACAGCGGGATCCCGGTATCCCAGATCACCTTTGTCCGGGGCACCTGTTACAAGACGAAAGACGTTTCCGGGATTCCGAATGCCCATATCCTGCCGGATTTTCAGAGCCTCTCCGGGGACCGGGCGGCCTATGCGCAAAGCTTTGCCGTCCAGTACCGCAACACGGATCCCTTTACGGCGGTCCCTCTCTGTGAGAGTTATCCGGGCAAAGGATATGTGGTCCAGAATCCGCCGTCCTTCCCCCTGTCTCAGCAGGAGATGGACGATGTCTACGACCTTCCCTTCACGGGACGGGCCCACCCTATGTACGATACGGCAGGCGGGATCCCGGCGCTTTCCGAGATCCGTTTCAGCCTTACCAGCAACCGCGGCTGCTTCGGCGGCTGCAGCTTCTGTGCCCTGACCTTTCATCAGGGGAGGATCGTACAGACCCGGAGCCACGATTCCATTCTGCGGGAGGCAGAGCGGATGACCCGGGATCCGGATTTTAAGGGCTATATCCATGATGTGGGAGGACCCACCGCGGACTTCCGCAGCCCCTCCTGCAGCAAACAGCTGAAAAAGGGAGTCTGTCCCGACCGGCAGTGCCTGTTTCCCAGGCCCTGTCCGAATCTGAAGGTGGATCACCGGGATTATCTGGAGCTTCTCCGGTCCCTGCGGTCCCTGAAGGGCGTCAAAAAGGTTTTTGTCCGTTCGGGGATCCGGTTCGATTACCTGATGGCAGACAAGGATCAGACGTTTTTCCGGGAGCTTTGCCGGTATCATGTGAGCGGACAGCTTCGGGTGGCTCCCGAGCATGTATCGCCCCGGGTACTGCGGCTGATGGGAAAACCGGAGCATAAGGTCTACGAGGAATTTCTGAAAACCTGCCGGCAGATCAACCGTGAAATAGGCCGTGAGCAGTATGCCGTTCCCTATTTTATTTCGTCTCATCCCGGGAGCACCGTAAAAGATGCGGTACTTCTGGCCGAATATATACGGGATCTGCATTTTACGCCGGAGCAGGTGCAGGATTTTTATCCGACTCCTTCGACGCTTTCCACCTGTATGTACTATACGGGGATCCATCCCCTTACGGGGGAAAAGGTGTATGTGCCCCGGGATCCGCATGAAAAAGCGATCCAGCGGGCACTGATGCAGTATAAGGTCCCGCAGAACCGGAAGCTGGTTCTGGAAGGACTCCGAAAAGCCGGCCGCACGGATCTGATCGGATATGGTCCGAAATGTCTGATCCGGCCGGATCAACCAGGAATAAAACATGACAACACGAGAAAAAACAAAAAAACGGGCCGTAAAAGGTGAATATGGGTATTTCAGGAGCGAAAAGAAACGCAGGATCCTGATCACGGCCGGGCTTTTTGCGGCGCCGGTGGTGATCCTGATCTCGGCCTGGATCTACTACGGGACCCGCATGAATGTGTGGACCGTGCTGGCGGTGGTCAGCAGTCTGCCCGGGTGCCGTTCGCTGGTCAATCTGATCATGCTGCTGCGATGCAGACCGATGGATGCAGCGCTGTACCGGGAAATCTCGGAGCACCAGGGAAGCCTGACCATGGCCTATGAGATGTACATGACCTTTTATGAAAAGAATGCGGCCATCGATGCGCTGGCGGTCTGCGGCAATTCCGTCGTTCTTTTTTCTTCCGATCCGAAGACGGATGCTCCCTTCATCGCGGAAAACGCGCAGAAGATCCTGCGGAAGAACGGGTACAAGGCGGATGTGAAGCTGCTGAAAGAGAAGAAAGCCTTTCTGGAACGGCTTGATTCCATGAATCTGCATCAGGAATCGCTCCGGGAAGGGATCCTTTTCACGCCGGATGAAAAATATCCGGAGCTTTCCCGCGAGGAGCTGATCTGTCACACGCTTCTGGCCCTGTGCCTCTAGGACATCGATATGAAGGAATATCAGATCGGCGAAAACGAGGCCGGACAGCGGCTGGACAAATATCTGGCCAAGCTGCTTCGTGAAGCGCCCAAAAGCTTTTTCTACAAAATGCTCCGCAAAAAGAATATCACCCTGAACGGTCACAGGGCCGAGGGAAATGAACGGCTGGTGCAGGGGGACAGGGTCGTCCTCTTTCTCTCGGACGAGACGATCGAACGGTTTTCCGGGGATCCGGTCCCTTCGGCAGAGAACGGCAGTCTGGATATCCTCTATGAAGACCGGGATCTCCTTCTGCTCAACAAACCCGCAGGGATGCTTTCCCAGCCGGACAGGAGCAGGGAAGCGTCCGCAGTGGAATATCTTACGGGATATCTTCTGAAATCGGGGCAGCTGACTCCGGAAGATCTCCGGACCTTTCATCCCGGGGTCGTAAACCGGCTGGACCGGAACACCAGCGGGATCCTGGTCTGCGGGAAAAGCCTTCACGGTCTGCAGACGGCCTCCTCCCTTTTCCGTTCCCGGTCTCTCCGGAAATACTATCTGTGCCTCACGGAAGGCGTTCTGCTCGAGAAGAAGCATATTTCCGGCTATCTGACAAAGGATTCACGGTCCAATACCGTGCGGATCCGGAGTCGGGGAGAAGAGGACAGCTCCTACATAGAAACCGAATATGAACCGGTTTCCACGGATGGAGAGCACACGCTTCTCCGGGTCCGGCTTCTCACCGGCAAACCGCATCAGATCCGGGCTCATCTGGCTTCGATCGGACATCCTCTCATCGGGGATCCCAAATACAACCAGGATCCCCGTTCACGGCGGTTTGCATCCGAGCATCAGATCCGCTTTCAGCTGCTGCATGCCCACGAGCTGGTTTTCCCCGCGCCGCTTCCGGAGCTGGAAGCCCTGGAGGGCCGGCATTTTACCGCAGATCTTCCGGATCCGTTCCGGCAGGTGCTGGAGCAGCTTCCCTTATTTCCCATTAAACAGCAAGGAGAAACAGATGAACAGAGGAAATGAAAATCTTCCCGAAGCCGCGGAAGAAAAAAAGGATATCAAAAAAGAAGTGCTTGAATATGTGAAAATGATCATCGTGGTCGCCCTTGTGGTGGTCGTGGTGGACGGTGTGATCCTGATCAACGCAAAGATTCCCTCTGCCTCCATGGAAAAAACCATCATGACGGGAGACCGGATCTTCGGATTCAGAATGGCTTACGGCATCAATCTGGACGCCGGCCCTCTTCAGATCCACACAAAGATGAAGGATCCGGAGCGGTACGACATCGTGATCTTCCATTATCCGGACGATGAGAAAAAGCTGTTCATCAAGCGGATCATCGGTCTTCCGGGCGAAACCCTGGAATTCAGGGACGGGAAGATCTATGTGGACGGCTCTTCCGAGCCGCTGGACGACTCCTTTACCAACGGAGTGACCTATTTCTGGAGCGCTTCCGAGCCGAACGGGATCGTAACCGTGCCGGAAGGGCATTATTTCATGCTGGGGGACAACCGGCAGAATTCGAAGGATTCCCGGTACTGGGACAACCAGTTTGTCGCCTTTGAGAAAATCGTCGGAAAAGCTCTTTTCCGGTACTGGCCGATCACAAAACCGAAGATCCTGTGGGAGTGATCTATGGGAACCTGGAACAGCCGAGGCCTTCGGGGGTCTACCTTTGAAGAGCTGGTAAACCGTACAAACGAGCAATACCGTGAAAAGGGTCTGGGATTGATCCAGAAGATCCCGACCCCCATCACGCCGGTTCGGATGGACAAGGAATCCCGCCATATCACCCTGGCCTATTTCGAACAGAAGAGCACGGTGGATTATATCGGAGTGGTACAGGGGATCCCTGTCTGCTTTGACGCCAAGGAATGCAGTGTTCCAACCTTTCCTCTGGCAAACATCCACCCGCATCAGGTGAATTTCATGGTGGAATTTGAGCGGCAGAAAGGCATTGCGTTCTTTCTGCTGTTTTTCAGCGCCGAGAACCGGTATTACTATCTGCGTCTCTCGGACCTTTTGGTCTTCTGGGAACGGATGCAGGAGGGCGGACGCAAAAGCTTCCGGCAGGATGAGCTGAATCCGGCCTACTATCTGCCGCAGAAAAACGGGGTCCTGGTCCCTTACCTGGAAGGGCTGAAAATGGATCTGGAGGACCGGGATTGACAATTTGCCCCGTGTCCGTTATAATCGGAGAATGATTTCACACGCTGCCATGACAGAGTGACAGCAAAGTAAAGCAATCTGCCGTACGGAATACGGCGCTTTTTTACGGAGGATACTCCCATGCAAAGAATTTTCCATACCCCGGAAGGAGTCCGGGATATCATCGGTGAGGAATGCGCACAGAAACAGCTGCTGCAGGAAAAACTGCGGGATGTCTTCCGCCGCTACGGCTGCCATGAGATCGAGACTCCGACCTTTGAGTTTTTTGAGGTCTTTGGAAACGAAGTCGGAACCATTCCTTCCAGAGAGCTTTATAAGTTTTTTGACCGGGAGGGAAACACGCTGGTCCTGCGGCCGGACTTTACGCCTTCCGTTTCCAGAGCCTGCGCTTCGTATTTTGATCCGGCGGGCAGCCCGGTCTCCCTGTTCTATACAGGAAAAACCTTCATCAATCATTCCAGCCTGCGGGGACAGCTGAAGGAAACCACCCAAATCGGCGTGGAGCGTTTCGGAGATGCATCCGCCGATGCCGATGCGGAGCTTCTCGCCATGACCGTGGAGTGTCTGCTCGCCTCCGGACTTACCGAATTTCAGGTAAGCGTGGGGGAGGTCAATTATTTCAAATCCCTGGTGGCCGAGGCCGGACTGGATGAGGAGACCGTGCAGGAACTGCGGGAACTGATCTCGCAGAAAAACGAATTCGGCGTGGAGACCCTGATGAGAGAGAAGAAGCTTCCGATTCATCAGACGGATGCCTTCACGGCGCTTCCGACCCTCTACGGCGGAAGGGATGTACTGGACAAAGCCCGCAGCATCACGGAAAACGAGGTGGCCCTGAAGGCGGTGGAACGCCTGCAGCAGATTTACGATATTCTGTCCCTGTACGGGTACGAAAAATACATCTCGTTTGATTTCGGTATGCTGAGCAAATACCGGTACTACACCGGCATCATTTTTCACGCCTATACCTACCAGACCGGAGAGCCCCTCATCAAGGGCGGACGATACGATCAGCTTCTCCGGCATTTTGGCACGCCGGCCCCGTCCGTCGGCTTCGGCATTGTGATCGAGACCCTGCTCCTGGCATTGTCCAGACAGAAGCTTCTGCAGCCCCTGAAGGATGAGACCGAGGAGATCCTGTACGCACCGGGGGAACGCGCTGAGGCGATCCGGAAAGCCATGGAGCTCCGCAGCGCCGGAAAACCGGTCCGGCTGACACTGAAAAAGGAGGGGCCTGCGCGATGAGATATCTGACATTTGCTTTGACCAAAGGACGCCTTGCCTCCAAAACGCTGGATCTTCTTGGAAAGATCGGCATCACCTGCGAAGAGATGCAGGACAAGAACACCCGCCGTCTGATCTTTGTCAATGAAGAGCTGAAGCTGCGCTTTTTCCTGGCCAAGGGTCCAGATGTGCCGACCTACGTGGAGTACGGCGCAGCCGACATCGGAGTCGTGGGAAAGGACACGCTTCTGGAGGAAGGGCGGAAGCTTTACGAAGTGCTGGATCTGGGCTTCGGAGCCTGCCGCATGTGTGTATGCGGTCCGGAATCGGCCCGGGAGCTTCTGAATACGAATCAGCTTCTCCGGGTCGCAACCAAATATCCGAATATCGCCCGGGAATACTTTTTCAACCAGAGGCATCAGACGGTGGAGCTGATCAAATTGAACGGATCCATCGAGCTGGCGCCCATCGTCGGCCTTTCCGAGGTGATCGTGGATATCGTGGAGACCGGCAGCACACTGAAAGAAAACGGCCTGATGGTTCTGGAGGAGGTCTGTCCTCTGTCTGCCCGGATGGTCGTGAACCAGGTCAGCATGAAAATGGAAGATGAGCGGATCCGGGAGCTGATCCGTAAGCTCCGGGCCAGTCTGTAAACGAAAGGAAGAAGACCGATGAAAAAAATCAATCTGAACAGCCAGTCCATTCAGGATCTTCTGCAGAATCTTCTGAAACGCAGCCCCCAGCAGTACAAAAGCCACGAGGAGGCCGTGCAGGAAATACTGCGCAACGTACGCGCGAAGGGAGATGCGGCTGTTTTCTCTTACACCGAACAGTTTGACCATGTCCGTATTGACGCCGGAAACATCCGGGTGACGGACGAAGAGATCGAGGCAGCATACCGGGAGATCGATCCGTCTCTTCTGGCCGTGATCCGGAAGGCGCTTGTGAATATCCGTGATTTTCACCAGAAGCAGCTGCAGAATAGCTGGTTCACCACCACCACGGAGGGCACGCTGCTCGGGCAGAAGGTGACGCCCCTTTCCCGGGTCGGAGTCTATGTGCCGGGCGGCAAGGCGGTCTATCCTTCCTCCGTTCTGATGAACATCGTTCCGGCCAAGGTCGCAGGCGTGCCCGAAATCGTCATGACCACGCCTCCTGACCGGGAAGGACATGTCTGTGCCTCCACCCTTGTGGCTGCCCGGGAAGCCGGTGCCGATGTGATCTATAAGGCCGGCGGTGCCCAGGCAATCGGAGCTCTGGCCTTCGGAACCGAGTCCATCCCCAAGGTGGACAAGATCGTAGGTCCCGGCAACATGTTCGTGGCCCTGGCCAAAAAAGCGGTCTACGGCTTTGTGAGCATCGATTCCATCGCAGGTCCCAGCGAAATCCTTGTGCTGGCGGATGAAACCGCCAATCCCCGCTATGTGGCGGCGGATCTTCTGTCCCAGGCAGAGCATGACGAGCTGGCCAGCGCGATCCTGGTGACGACCAGCCCCGAGCTGGCGGAACAGGTGGAAAAAGAGGTGGAAGCCTTCATCCAGGTGCTGTCCAGAAAGGAGATCATCCGGAAATCCCTGGATCAGTTCGGCTATATCCTGATCGCCGATTCCATGGATGAGGCCATCGCAGCAGCGGATGCCATCGCCTCCGAGCATATGGAGATCGTCACGAAGAATCCCTTCGAAGTGATGATGAAGGTGAAAAATGCCGGCGCGATCTTCCTGGGAGAATACAGCTCCGAGCCCCTTGGCGATTATTTTGCCGGACCGAATCATGTTCTTCCCACCAACGGCACCGCACGGTTCTTCTCGCCGCTGTCCGTGGATGATTTTATCAAGAAATCCAGCGTTGTCTATTATTCCAGAGAAGCCCTGCAGAAGATCCACAAGGACATCGAGCAGTTTGCTAAGGCGGAACAGCTTACCGCCCATGCGAATTCCATCGCTGTACGGTTTGAAAAAGGAGACGACTGATGCCAGAAAGAAAAGCGTTTGTGGAACGGAATACCAAAGAGACGAAGATCCGTCTTTCTCTGAACCTGGACGGGACGGGCACCGCGGATGTCCATTCCGGGGTCGGTTTCTTTGATCACATGCTTGAGGGTTTCTCCCGGCACGGGCTTTTTGATCTGAAGGCCCAGATCCAGGGAGACCTGCAGGTGGATGATCATCACACCATCGAGGATACCGGGATCGTGCTGGGAAAAGCCATTCTGGAAGCCCTGGGCGATAAAAAAGGGATCCGCAGGTACGGAAGCTGCATCCTTCCCATGGATGAGGTCCTGGTCCTTTGCGCCGTGGATCTTTGCGGCAGGCCGTATTATTCCTGCGATGCCGTTTTTCCGGCCGGAAAAATGGGAGACATGAACACCGAAATGGTACGGGAGTTTTTCTATGCCGTATCCTACAGCGCTGCCATGAACCTTCATTTTAAGATTCTTACACCGGGCAACAGCCATCATATGGCGGAAGCCATGTTCAAAAGCTTTGCAAAAGCCCTGGACATGGCCGTCGGATATGATGACCGGATAACCGATGTTCTCTCGACCAAAGGAGCGTTGTGATATGATGGAACGATGGATGATTCCCTGTCTGTATCTGCAGTCGGAAAAGGCTGTGACCGGATTCGGACAGCGAAATCTTTTTGACGGAGGCGATGTCCTGAAGCTGGCGGCCTGGTACGGAGAACACGGGGCAGATGCCCTGGTGGTCTTCGACTTTTCCTCCTCCGATGAGGAACACGAAAAAGCCATTGCCATGATCCGCCGGATCTGTGAAATATCCGGGATCCCCGTGTATGCGGCCGGCCATATCCGCCGTCTGGAGGACGTCAAAAAACTGGTCTATGCCGGATGTGCAAAGGTGCTGCTGAATCTCTCCAGGAAAGACAATGTAAACCTCCTTCCGGAGGTATCCGCGCGGTTCGGCAAAAACAAAATGCTTGTCTGCGCCTCAGATGCCCAGGAGGTTGCGGAAAACCTGGATGTGATCCGCAAATATGCCCACGGAATCCTGACCCTCGATGCCTACAGGGAGGTCCTTGCGCTGGCAGAGGATCTGCCGGTTCTTCTTCATACGGACGACACCGATACAAATGCGCTGACAGAGCTGCTGCAGCTGGAAAACGCCGCGGGTCTGTCGGGAGGATATGTGAGCAGCCGCGAAACGGACCTTCTTGCCTTCAAAGCTTTTCTGCAAAGCCGGGAAATCCCTGTACGGATCTTCGAGAGCCGCATTGCCTGGTCCGACTTCAAGCTGAACAGTGACGGGCTGATCCCCGTGGTGGTGCAGGATGACCGGACGGACGAAGTCCTGATGGTGGCCTATATGAACGAAGAAGCCTTCGACCATACGGTCAAAACCGGAAAGATGACATATTTCAGCCGAAGCCGGCAGGAGCTGTGGGTCAAAGGACTGACCTCCGGCCATTACCAGCATGTGCGTTCGCTGACACTGGACTGCGACAACGATACGATCCTGGCACGGGTCGAACAGATCGGGGCGGCCTGCCATACCGGCAGCCGTACCTGCTTCTTCCAGCCCCTGCTGGACAAAGGCGGCAAAAGCGCCAATCCGCTACGCGTGTTCCAGGACGTGTATGATGTGATCATGGACCGGAAGGCCAACCCGAAGGAAGGCTCCTACACGAATTATCTTTTTGACAAAGGGATCGACAAGATCCTGAAAAAGGTCGGAGAGGAATGCACCGAGATTGTGATCGCCGCCAAAAACCCGGACAAGGATGAAATCCGTTACGAGATCGCCGATTATCTGTATCATCTGATGGTCCTGATGGCCGAAAAAGGCGTCAGCTGGGAAGATGTCACGTCGGAGCTGGCGAGAAGAGAATGATCCGGAGCCACAGGATTGACAGTCTTCCTGAAATGTGATACATTTTGCTTGTAAATTTAATAGAAGCTGCAGGTGCAAAGGGAAGAAGCCGCTATTTTCCGGCGATCCCCGATGTTAAAAGGGAAACAGGTGCAAATCCTGTACGAGCCCGTCACTGTGAACAGGGAGTGGCTGTCCGATTGTATGTCACTGGGTAACCGGGAAGGCAGGACAGACATGGAGATCTGTAAGCCAGGAAACCTGCCTGCATGCTGGTACGGGAGCAGAAATGCTCCGGGTCACGAGGAATTGACTGTACTGCAGATACGATCACAAGGAGTCCTTATGCCCAGAATCAGGATAAGGACTCTTTTCTTTTCGACCGTATGGCTACAGCCCGTTCAGAATGGTTTTTCAATCACACTAAAGGAGGAACTTTATGAAAAACAAACTGTTCAGAACAATGATGCTTGGTCTTACGATGAGTGCCATGATTTCAATGGGAAGCACCGCTTCTTTTGCCGAAGAGACGGAAGAAGCCGTGGAAGAGACTGTTGAAGAAGCAGAAGAAGCCGTGGAAGAGACTGCGGAAGAGTCAGAAGAGGCAGAAGAAGCTGTTGAAGAGGAAGAAGACACGGGAGTCGCTCCGGAGGAGCCGGGCGTGGTGTACGAGCCGAGCGTAGACGCCGAAAATCCGAAGGAACAGGCCATCCTGGTCGTAAGCTTCGGCACCAGCTTTAACCAGAATCGTTCCGAGACCATCTGTGCTGTAGAAAATACCATTGCAGAGGCGTTTCCGGATTACGATGTCTACCGTGCGTTCACCGCACAGATCATCATCGATCATGTGGCCCGCCGTGACAATGTGGTCATCGACAACGTGACCCAGGCCCTGGACCGCTGCGTGGAAAACGGAGTGAAGACCCTGGTGGTGCAGCCCACCCATCTGATGAACGGTCTGGAATACAATGATGTTCTGGATGAACTGGCTGCCTACGCCGATGTCATGGATATTTCCGTTGCAGAGCCTCTTCTCACCTCCGACGAGGATTTCGCCCAGGTGGAAAAAGCCATCACCGCAGCCACCGCGGAATATGATGACGGAGAGACCGCAATCGTATTCATGGGACACGGAACCGAAGCTGAATCCAATGCCGTCTATGCAAAGATGCAGGATCTTCTGACCGCCGACGGCTATGCAAACTACTTTGTGGGCACCGTGGAAGCGAGTCCCTCCCTTGAAGATGTGATCGCGGCGGTGCAGGCCGGCGACTATAAGAAAGTGATCCTGGAGCCTCTGATGGTCGTAGCCGGAGACCATGCCAACAATGATATGGCCGGAGACGAAGAAGGGGCATGGAAGTATGAGTTTGAACAGCTTGGATACGAGGTGACTCCGGTTCTTCGCGGACTTGGCTCCATCGAAGAGATCCAGGCCATGTATGTGGATCATCTGAATGCGGTGATCGGCACAGAAGCTGCAGCAGAATAAAAAGGTTTTCTGCCTGCCATGATAACTTCGGTATTCAGCCCTTCGGAGGAGTATATGATTAAAAAGAAAATTGTTTCAGCCCTTCTGCTTCTGTTTTCCATAACGTCCCTCACATGGGGTGAGACGACAGAAGCCGAAGATCATTCAAAAATCGCAGATTCCAGCGAGATGACCACGGTGGAAGAAGTGGTGGAAGAAGGAATGATCCCGGTTTATGGTGATCAGATTCAGGATGGAGTCTACCAGATCGATGTCAACAGCAGTTCATCCATGTTTTCAATAGAAAGCTGTGAACTGACTGTAGCGGATGGTGAGATGACCGCACTCATGACCATGGGCGGCACGGGCTATCTGTATCTGTATCCCGGTACCCCGGAAGAGGCAGCGGCGGCCCCGGAAGAGGACTATATCACCTATGCAGAGAATGAAGAAGGCCAGCATACCTTCACCTTCCCGGTGGAAGCCCTGGACGCTCCGGTCGACTGTGCTGCCTACAGCAAGAGAAAAGAGCAGTGGTATGGACGGACATTGGCATTCAAATCCGCTTCGATCCCGTCGGACTGTCTGACCATCGAGCGCGTCACTCCGGAAACCCTGGGGCTGGCCGACGGAGAATACCAGGCGGAACTTGTCCTTGAAGGAGGCTCCGGCAAAACCACAGCCGAATCCCCGGCCCTTCTGACGGTTACAGACGGACAGGCCTTGATCCGGCTGGTCATCAACAGCAGCAATTATGATTCTGTGATCCTGGACGGCGAAAAATATGAAAACCAGAATCCGGAAGGAAATTCCACCTTTGATATCCCGGCTCTGTATTTTGACGCCCCCATCCCTGTGATTGCGAATTCCACGGCACTGGGACGCTCCACGGAGATCGAATACACCATCACGATCTCTGCGCCGGAAGCCTGATCGAAAAGCCTTTAATACTGTACTTTCATAACAGAAGAACACAGACAAACCGGAAACTGCAGGAATATGTCAATGCACATATTTCTGCAGTTTTTTGCGTTGAGTGAGTCAAGGGGAGAGGTTCCGCGACTCACCCATGCCTCTGTTAAATTCGTAATATAAGAGAGTCACAGGTTTCGCGACTCATCCTTACTTTCAGAATATTTCAACAGATCCACGAAAGAAAAATGCCTGATTCTTTGAGTGACGATTTGATCTTCCAGGTGTGGTTTTTCCTTACACCGGCAGGATATTCCTGTTTCTACAAAGAGGGCTCCGTAAATGGGTTCCGAACTTTACGCTGAGGGAGAGGAACCGAGGAGGACGACCATCCCATGCCGGAAGACTGTGCGTTCTGTTCTGGCCGCCCGGGCAACGATTCGCGGAAGCTTGTTGCTAACTACGACTACGCCCGCTCAGGAAAGCCTTCGCGCGCAAGTCTCCGTAAGCACAGGATCTCATCGAATCGAAGAGCGCCCGGAAAAACGGCCCGAACAGAATCGCACAGTCTCCCGGTATGGGACGTTCATCCTCCTCGGACCCTTTCCCTCAGCTGACACATCCGGCC
>CAMOUV010000031.1 GCA_946626695.1 uncultured Blautia sp. | reverse complement strand
CGCGGATGGACGACACGCAAGTGTCGTACAGACACGAACAGACAGTATTGTACAGTCCGAAGAAGTGACGGACATGCAGATCGCGATGTCTGTCCGGTCAGGGCGTCCCTAAGAAATTACCACAAGAATGAAAAAAACCTTCACCGAAGCTCTCCTCGCCTGGTACGACGCCAACAAACGCGACCTCCCCTGGAGAGACCAGAACAATCCCTACTACACCTGGATCTCCGAGATCATGCTGCAGCAGACCCGCGTAGAAACGGTCCGCCCCTATTTTCTCCGCTTCATATCGGAGCTCCCCGACATCGACGCCCTGGCAGTCTGTCCGGAAGAAAAACTCCTGAAGCTCTGGGAAGGCCTGGGCTACTACAGCCGCGCAAGAAATCTGCAGAAAGCGGCACAGACGCTGACCGCCGCCGGGAACAGCCGGCTTCCGGACAAATACGAAGAACTCATAAAGCTGCCGGGCATCGGCGATTACACGGCCGGCGCCATTGCATCCATCGCCTATGGAAAACCCTGCGTGGCGGTAGACGGAAATGTACTGCGGGTCTGGGCCCGCCTGTCCGGATACCGGAAAAACATCGCCGCCCAGGAGGCCAAAAAAGAAGCGAAAAAAGCCATGCAGGAGAGACTCCCGGAAAAGCGGCCCGGAGACTACAACCAGGCCCTGATGGAACTGGGAGCGCTGGTGTGTCTGCCAAAGAACCAGGCCCGCTGCGGCGAATGTCCGGTCCGCACCCTGTGCAAAGCCTGCGAAGAGGACGTGGTTCCGCAGCTTCCGGTAAAACAGCCGCCGAAAGAACGGAAAATTGAAAAAAGAACCGTTTTTGTCATCCGGGACGGGGATCTTACCGCTGTCCGGAAACGGCCGGACAAAGGGCTTCTGGCGGGGCTCTATGAGCTTCCCAACGAATCCGGCTGGTACACAAAGAAACAGACCGAAGAGTATATCCGGAGTCTGGGGCTTCTTCCCCTGCAGATCACACCGCTGCCGGAGGCGGAGCACATCTTTTCCCACATCGAATGGAAAATGCGCGGCTGCCTTGTACGGGTGGCGGCACGGGAACGGACGGATACCGGATCGCTTCAGTTTATTCACCGGGGCCAGCGCGCGGAAGGCTTTGCGATTCCTTCCGCTTTTCAGGCCTACGAAAAATACATAAAGGAGGAGCTGTCATGAAGCTTCTGAGCGTTGCAATACCCTGTTACAATTCCGAAGCATATATGGAAAAATGCATCAAGTCGATCCTGCCGGGCGGAGAAGAAGTGGAGATCATCATCGTCGATGACGGATCCTCCGACGGCACGGCTGCCATCGCCGACCGATATGCGGAAGAGTATCCCACGATCATCAAGGCCGTCCATCAGGAGAACGGAGGCCACGGAGAGGCGGTCAACGCGGGCATCCGCAATGCCACCGGCCTGTACTTCAAGGTGGTGGACAGCGATGACTGGCTGAGCCGGGAGGCTTACCTGCAGACCCTGACCCATCTGGAAAAACTCGCAAAGGGATCGGAGACCGTGGATCTGTTCGTCACCAATTTTGTCTATGACAAGCAGGGAGCCACGCATAAAAAGGTGATGCGGTTCAACCGGTTCTTCCCCCAGGAGGAGATTTTCACCTGGAAAGACATGGGGCATCTGCCGAAGGGCAAATATCTGCTGATGCACTCCCTGATCTACCGGACCCAGCTGCTGAAGGACTGCGGTCTGGAGCTTCCGAAGCATACCTTCTATGTGGACAATCTGTACGCCTATGAACCCCTTCCCTATGTCCGGAAGATGTACTATCTGAACGTGGATCTGTACCGGTATTATATCGGGAGGGAAGACCAGTCGGTAAACGAACAGGTTATGATCCGCCGCATCGACCAGCAGATCCGTGTCAACAAACGGATGGTGGATGTGTACAGTGAAGGAAACTTTACGGAAAAGCACCTGAAGAAATATATGTTCAGCTATCTGGATATCATCACGACGGTGTCGTCCATCATGCTGATCCGTTCCGGCACTGAAGAAGGACTGGAAAAGAAGAAAGAGCTGCTGGAATATATCAGGAACAAAGACAGGAGAGTCTATAAAGAACTGCGCCACAGCCTGATGGGAAGAGTGATGAACCTTCCCGGTAAGAGCGGAAGAAGCGTAGCTGTGGCGGCATATAAGATCTCACAGAAGTTCTATGGGTTCAACTGAAAAGTGAGGGGCGATGTCCCCTCACTTTTCAGTTCATGAATTTTTTCAGTTCATCCATAAAGGTGCTGATATCCTTGAATTCCCGGTATACGGAGGCGAAGCGGACATAGGCCACGGCATCCAGGCTCCGCAGATGTTCCATCACGATGTCGCCGATCCGGGAGCTGGGAATTTCCTTTTCTTCCTCGTGGAAGATCTCGCCTTCGATGGAGTCCATCATCTCCTCGATCTTTTCGATGGAGATGGGGCGTTTGTAGCACGCCCGGAGTACGCCGCCCTGGATTTTCTGGCGGTTGTACTGTTCCCGGGTCTGGTCTTTTTTGATGACGGTCAGTGGGATCGTCTCGACTTTCTCGTAGGTTGTGAACCTGCGTCCGCAGGAATCACACAGCCTTCTGCGGCGGATGGAATTCGTATCCTCCACCGGTCTGGAGTCGACGACTCTTGTGTTTTCTTTATTACAGAACGGACACCTCATGGAAATCCCCTTTCTAACATTGCGGACTGGGTTTACATAAATAGTATAGAACATCCGGGAATCCTGCCGCAAGGCGTTTAACAGAAAATTAATACTTTTTTAAAAATAGTATTTGTCAAATCAAAGTTGCGGTGTTATGATAGGGGCTGAAGGAATGGAGGAGAAGAGATGTACTGTTTTATCGTCAATCCGAATTCGCGTTCCGGCGCCGGAAAAATGATCTGGGCGGACATCCGTGCCGAATTGAACCGGAGACAGATTCCGTTCAAAGCCTATATGACACGATATCCCGGACATGCGACGAAGCTGGCTTCCCGGATCACAATGAATGCATCCGCGGAGAAACCGGTCACGCTGATCGCCATGGGAGGTGACGGGACGATCCATGAGGTCTTCTCCGGAATTCGGGATCTGACAGGCGTTGTGTTCGGTTTTATCCCTACCGGATCCGGAAATGATTTCTGCAGAGGAATGGGTATCCCGGCGGATTCGATGGAGGCTTTACATAATATTCTTGCATGCAAAAGTCCTGCACAGCTGGATGTTCCGTTCATCACGGATGGGAAAAGAAAGCTCCGCTTCGGGATCAGCACCGGCATAGGCTATGACGCCGCGGTCTGTCACGAGGTGGCTTCCTCGCCGGCCAAGGAGATACTGAACCGGATCCATCTGGGCAAGCTGGTCTACCTGCTTGTGGCGCTGAAGCAGATGCTGTTCGTTGCGCCCACCCCGGCGGTGATCCATCTGGACGGCGGCAGGAGATACTTTTTCTCCCGGATGTATTTTGCGGCGGTGATGAATCAGAAATACGAGGGCGGAGGTTTCCGTTTCTGCCCCTCGGCCAGAACGGATGACCATGTGCTGGATCTGATCGCCGTGGAGGGGATGTCCCGGCTCCGGATGCTTCTCACATTTCCGACGGCACTCTGGGGAGGCCATACAAAGGCTCCCGGGGTACATATCATGCGATGCGTACGGGCGGAGATCCGCACGGCATCCGCGTGTGCGGTTCATATCGACGGAGATCCCTGCGGTGTCCGCAAAAAACTGACGGTGGGTCTCGAGTCGGAAAAAATAAACATATTGCTTTGAGTTTTGAGAAAGGGAGGATTTTTTTGGTTTCGTTTGTCCGTAAGTACAGACATGGACTTTGGATGCTGTTCTACAGCCTGTTTTATATTGTGATTTTCCGCTATCTGGAAAGCCGGTATGTGCCGGCCTACCATGTGGTTCACACGATGTTCGACGATATGATCCCGTTCTGCGAGTTCTTCATCGTGCCCTACATGCTGTGGTTCCCTTATATGGTGATTGCGGTTCTTTATTTTATCTTTGTCAATAAGGACAAGAAGGAGTATTATCAGCTGGCGGGAAACATGATCATGGGGATGACGATCTTCCTTGTGGTATCGTACCTGTATCCCAACATCCAGCATCTTCGCCCGGCAATCCTGCCGAGGGAGAATATCTTTGCGGATGCGGTGCGGATGCTGTATGCGGCGGATACGCCCACGAATATTCTTCCCAGCATCCACGTGTTCAATTCGCTGGCAATCCATATGTCCCTGGCCAACAGCACGTCCATGAGGAACCGGAGAGGGATCCGCAGGGCTTCGTTGATCCTGACGATCCTGATCATCCTCTCCACGATGTTCCTGAAGCAGCACTCGGTCATCGATGTCTGCCTGGGAAGCACCATGGCGCTGTTCGGGTATCTTCTGTTTTATCCGGTACAGGCCCGGGAGCTTTCTCACCGGTATACGTTGAAAGCCCGCAGAGGATATGAAAACTGATACACGACAATAAAAAACTGCAGAGGATCGTTTCCGGTCCCCTGCAGTTTTTTGTTGTTCTTTGTCAGAATGATCACACGATGCCCTGGGCCTTCATGGCTTCCACGACCTTCTCGAAGCCGGCGATGTTTGCACCGACAACATAGTTGTCCGGCATATCGTAACGCTTTGCGGCGTCATCGACCTTCTTGAAGATGTTGACCATGATGTCGTGAAGCTTCGCATCCACTTCCTCGGCGCTCCAGGAAAGACGCATGGAGTTCTGGGTCATCTCGAGAGCGGAGGTGGCTACGCCGCCTGCATTGGCAGCCTTGCCCGGCATGAAGCATACGCCGTTCTCCTGCAGATAAGCGGTTCCTTCCAGCGTGGTGGGCATGTTGGCGCCTTCAGCCACATACTTGCAGCCGTTTGCGACCAGAGTCTTTGCACCGTCCAGATCCAGCTCGTTCTGGGTCGCGCAGGGAAGATAGATATCGCACGGGATCGTCCAGATGCCTTTGCCTTCGGTATAAACGGCGCCTTCGACACGGTCTGCGTATTCTTTGATTCGTCCGCGCTTTACTTCCTTGATATCTTTTACGATATCCAGCTTGATGCCGTCCGGATCATAAACGTAGCCGTTGGAATCGCACATGGCGACAACCTTGGCACCCAGCTGTGTGACTTTTTCTACGGCATAGATGGCTACGTTGCCGGAACCGGTAACGATGACGGTCTTGCCTTCCAGGGTGTCGTTATGGGCCTTTGCGATCTCATCCAGAATGTAGACCACGCCGTAGCCGGTGGCCTGTGTACGGATCAGGGAACCGCCCCAGGTAAGGCCTTTGCCGGTCAGAACGCCTTCGTACAGTCCTTTGATGCGTTTGTACTGGCCGTACAGGAAGCCGATCTCACGTCCGCCTACGCCGATATCGCCTGCCGGAACGTCCTGATCAGCACCGATGTACTTGCAAAGCTCTGTCATGAAGCTCTGGCAGAATGCCATCACTTCGCGGTCGGATTTGCCTTTGGGATCAAAGTTGGAGCCGCCCTTGCCGCCGCCGATGGGAAGACCGGTCAGGGAATTTTTGAAAATCTGCTCAAAGCCAAGGAACTTAAGAATGCCCTGGTTTACGGTCGGATGGAAACGAAGGCCGCCCTTATACGGACCGATCGCGCTGTTGAACTGTACACGATATCCCTTGTTGACCTGAATATTTCCGTTGTCATCCACCCACGGAACCCGGAAGGAGATGATGCGCTCCGGCTCTACAAGTCTCTCGAGGATAGAAAGGCTGCGATATTCTTCTTCATTTCTGTCAATAACCACCTTGAGCGAATCCAGCACTTCTCTGACAGCCTGATGAAATTCCGGTTCTCCGGGATTCTGGGCAACGACGCGCTCATACACTTCATCCGTATACGACATAATAAATCCTCCTCTTTTTTGTGTCACATATTTTTAGTACAGTGAAAATGTTTGTTTACAAGGACATTTTCACAAACGTCGCTGAAAGAACCTGTTTTTTTCAGATTCACGGTGCTATTATACATTAAAGCGTTACAAAAGAAAAGAATTTTTTTTCGTTTACCATAATTTTTTTTAAATGCGCCCCTCATACTTGCGAAAATGTCCCGAATATGAGAAAATAAACTCCAGGAGGCGTTGAAAGAATGAGAAAATTTGAAAAGTCAACCAAACTGGATAATGTACTGTATGATGTCCGCGGCCCGGTCGTGGACGAGGCGAACCGGATGGAAGAGGATGGAATGGAGATCCTGAAGCTTAATATAGGAAATCCGGCGCCTTTTGGCTTTTCGGCACCCCAGGAGGTGATCCTGGACATGCTCAGCAATGTCCGTTCCTCCCAGGGGTATTCGGACTCGAAAGGAATCTTTTCTGCCAGAAAGGCGATTATGCAGTATTGCCAGCTGCGGGGCATCGCCGGCGTAACCATGGGCGACATCTACACCGGAAACGGTGTGAGCGAGCTGATCAATCTGTGCATGCAGGCACTTCTGAACAACGGGGATGAGATCCTGATCCCGGCACCGGATTATCCTCTGTGGACGGCTACCGCCACACTGGCCGGGGGCAACGTGGTTCATTATATCTGTGACGAGCAGTCTGAATGGTATCCGGATCTGGATGACATCCGGAGCAAGATCACGGACAAGACCAAGGCGATCGTCATCATCAATCCGAACAATCCGACCGGAGCCGTCTATCCGAAGGAGCTGCTGGAGGGAATCATACAGATTGCCAGGGAAAACGAGCTGATCATTTTCAGCGACGAGATCTATGACCGACTGGTGATGGATGAATATCAGCATACCTCCATCGCCGCTCTGGCTCCGGATGTGTTCTGCGTCACCTTCTCCGGACTGTCGAAATCCCATATGATCGCCGGTTTCCGGATCGGATGGATGGTTCTTTCCGGACCCAAAAAGATCGCAAAAGGATATATAGAAGGACTGAACATGCTTTCCTCCATGCGCCTGTGCTCCAATGTGCCGGCCCAGTCCATCGTGCAGACAGCCCTCGGGGGCTACCAGAGCGTCAACGAATACATCCGCCCCGGCGGAAGAATCTACGAACAGAGAGAAGCGGTCTACAAAGCCCTGATCGATATTCCGGGCATCACGGCGGTGAAGCCGAAGGCGGCCTTCTATATATTCCCGAAGATCGACACGGAGAAGTTCTCCATCACGGATGACGAACAGTTCGCCCTGGATTTCCTCCATGAAAAACAGGTGCTGATCGTGCCGGGCAAGGGCTTTAACTGGATGCAGCCGGATCATTTCCGGATCGTGTATCTGCCGAATGTAAGGCAGATCGACAAGGCCATCGGTAAGCTCGCCGAATTCCTGAAGACCTACAGACAGAGATGATCCATACAAAGGAGGATTTTGTATCAGGGAAATACAGAAAATTACCATAAGGGAGGTTTTGCATGAGCGGTTTTAATATGAGAGTAACTCCGGAGATCGAGCACCTGACAGAGATCTGTCGCGACAACAGCAGCCTGGATCTGTCCCTGTACGGAAAGTATGATGTAAAAAGGGGACTCCGCGACCTGAACGGGAAGGGAGTGCTTGCAGGTCTGACGCAGATTTCCAATGTGCAGGCAACGCGCGTGGATGAAGATGGAAAAGAGGTTCCCTGTGCGGGAAGCCTGTCATACCGGGGCTATAACATCAAACAGCTCGTGCGTGGTTTTATATCGGACAAGCGTCTGGGCTTTGAGGAGACGGCATACCTGCTGCTCATGGGAAAGCTCCCGGACCGGGAGGAGCTGGATGCGTTCTGTGTCCAGCTGGAAAACCAGAGACAGCTTCCCAAGAATTTTGTCCGGGATGTGATTATGAAAGCCCCATCCAGGGATATCATGAACGCCCTGTCCCGCAGCGTGCTGACGCTGTACTGTTATGACCGCAATCCCGATGATATTTCGCTGCCCAATGTTCTGCGGCAGTGCCTGAACCTGATCAGCGTGTTCCCGCTCCTTTCGGTTTATGGCTATCAGGCTTACAATCACTACGAAAAAGGAAAAAGCCTGTACATCCACAATCCCAAAAAGGGTCTCTCCACGGCGGAGAACATCCTGCGGATGCTTCGTCCGGACAAGAAATATACGGAGCTGGAGGCCCGCATCCTGGATCTTTCGCTGATCCTGCATATGGAGCACGGCGGCGGCAATAACTCTTCCTTTACGACCCATGTGGTGTCTTCCTCGGGAACGGATACCTATTCGGCCATTGCGGCGGCGCTGGGTTCCCTGAAGGGCCCCAAGCACGGCGGCGCCAATATCAAGGTGGTCAAAATGTTCCGGGAAATGCAGAAGGAGATCCGGGACTGGGAGGATGAGGACGAGGTCCGCAGCTATCTACGGAAGCTTCTGCACAAAGAGGCCTTCGACAGACGGGGACTGATCTATGGCATGGGGCATGCGATCTACTCGGTATCGGACCCGAGAGCGGAGGTGCTGAAGAGCTTTGTGGAAGCCCTGGCCCACGAAAAAGGCCGCCTCAAGGATTACCGGCTCTATGCGCTGGTGGAAAAGCTGGCACCGGAGGTAATCGCGGAGGAACGGCGCATTTACAAAGGCGTCAGCGCGAATGTGGACTTTTACAGCGGATTTGTTTACAGCATGCTGGATCTTCCGCTGGAACTCTATACCCCTATGTTTGCTGTTGCCCGTATCGTGGGCTGGAGTGCGCACCGGATGGAAGAGCTGATCAATACCGACAAGATCATCCGTCCTGCATATAAAAATGTTCTGCCGCCGGCCGAGTATGTTCCGCTGGCCAGACGATAACTCACCGGCAAGGCAATATAAAGCCGGTCACGGAGGTTTCATCAGCAGTCTTTGCTTTTGTGGAAAGGAGAGGGGACATCACAATGAACCATATCGTGATCATAGGATTTATGGGATCCGGTAAAACAAGAGTGGGAAAGAAGATATCACAGGACCTGGGGCTGCCCTTCGTGGATGTGGACAAAGCCATCACCCGGAAGCTGAACATGAGCCTCAAAGAGATTTTCCAGAAGTTCGGCGAACCCTTCTACAGGGCACTGGAAACGATGACCATCAAGGAGCTGGCAGGGGATCCGGAGAAAAAGGTGATCTCGCTGGGAGCCGGTCTTCCGATGCAGGAACAGAACCAGAAGATCATTCCGGCTCTGGGAACCGTGGTCTATATCAAAGGTTCCTATGAAACCCTCCGGAAGCGTCTGGAGGACACCAACAACCCGATGCTGGAGGAGGAGGATCACGATATCAAGATCCAGAAAATGCTGAAGCAGCGGGATCCGGTCTATGCATCCTTCGCGGATGTGACCGTGGAGACGGGGATCAAACCCTTCGAAGAACTGGTGGCCGAGATCATCGAAAAAATCGGCGCCGTGGAAAAAAACAGTTGAAAAAACCCCTTGGGTAGTATAGAATATCTAAAGATACATTGTAAAACAGTAAGGAGGAACCCCGCATGATTTCAGCAGGCGATTTCAAAAACGGCATTACACTTGAAATAGACGGCAATGTTTGCCAGATCGTAGAATTCCAGCATGTAAAACCCGGAAAGGGTGCAGCTTTCGTACGGACCAAGTACAAAAACATCATCACAGGCGCAGTCCTTGAAAAATCCTTCCGTCCCACCGAGAAATTCCCGCAGGCCCGGATCGAACGAGTGGACATGAGCTATCTGTATGACGATGGCGAATTCTTCAACTTCATGAACAACGAGACCTTTGATCAGATCGCTCTGACCAGAGACCAGGTAGGGGATTCCCTTAAGTTCGTCAAAGAAAATGAGATCGTAAAGATCTGCTCCTACAACGGAAATGTGTTCGCCATCGAGCCGCCGCTGTTTGTGGAGCTGGAAGTGACCGAGACAGAGCCCGGCTTTGCAGGAAACACGGCCCAGGGCGCAACAAAGCCTGCAACGGTGGAGACCGGTGCACAGGTCATGGTTCCGCTTTTCGTCAATACCGGCGACAAGCTGAAGATCGATACCAGAACGGGTGAATATCTGTCCCGCGTCTGATACAACTGAATCACGCACAGAAAGGGGAGCTGGCGGCAGGCCGGCTGAGAGTAAGGATGAGTGTTCCTTTGACCCGTAACCTGATCTGGATAATGCCAGCGTAGGAGATTTTTGAACAGTGCAGTCTGTCCCCCCGGCATGTCCGGGGGACTTTTTATGTAAAGGAGGAAACCAGTCATGGAAGCAAGCGTAGCCATTCAGACACTGCCCGAGGCAAAGGACGATGAGGAGCTGATCCGCATCGTGGACGAGGTGATCGATTATATCAAAAGCACCGGGCTCAATTATTATGTGGGGCCCTTTGAGACGGCCATCGAGGGAGACTATGATGAACTGATGGATATCGTCAAGGAATGCCAGCATATCGCGATCCGCGCAGGAGCCCCGTCCGTGTGCGCCTATATCAAAGTGACGTACCGGCCGGAAGGAGAGGTGCTGACCATTGAAAAGAAAGTCTCCAAACATCATCAGTAAGCTGCTGCCCTTTGCGGCGGTGATGATCCTGCTCGTTGTCTGGCAGATCGTGTGCAGCGCCGGGCTGGTTCCGAAGTACCTGCTGCCGTCGCCGGTGGACGTGTTCAAGGCCTTTATTTCGGACTTCCGGCTTCTGATGGAGCACGCTCTGGTGACGCTCGCGGAAGCCATGCTGGGCCTTTTTGCCGGGATCGTGGTGGGATTTGCGATGGCCCTTCTGATGGACCGCTTTGAAGTCCTGTATCTGTCGGTATATCCGCTGATCATACTCAGCCAGACGATACCGACGGTAGCCATCGCGCCGCTTCTGGTACTGTGGTTCGGGTACGAGATGACACCGAAGATCCTGCTGATCATCCTGACGACCTTTTTCCCCATCACAATCAGCCTGCTGTCGGGTTTCCGCTCTGCGGATACGGACACGATACGGCTTTTGCAGTCCATGGGGGCGGACAGGATGCAGATTTTCCGTTATGTCAAGTTCCCCGGAGCCCTGCCGCAGTTTTTCGGAAGCCTCCGGATCTCTGTCTCCTACGCCATCGTGGGGGCTGTCATATCCGAGTGGCTGGGAGGCTTCAGCGGACTGGGCGTGTATATGACCCGGGTCAAAAAATCCTTTTCCTTTGACAAAATGTTTGCGGTGATCTTTCTGATCTCTGCGGCAAGCCTGCTTCTGATGAAGCTGGTGGATGTGATACAGAAAAAAGTAATGCCATGGGAGGAATCACTATGAAAAGAAAATGGACATCAATTGTTGCAGCATCGGCTCTTTTTGCTCTGGCGTGCGGTACAGTGCCTGCACAGGCGGAGGAGCTGCAGGAAATCACCTTTGTGCTGGACTGGACCCCCAATACCAATCATACCGGCATTTATGTCGCCCAGGAAAAAGGCTTTTTTGAAGAGGCCGGCCTGCAGGTGACCGTGGTGCAGCCGCCGGATGACGGCGCGGAGGTGCTGGTGGCATCGGGGAAAGCGCAGTTCGGCGTATCCTTCCAGGATTATCTGATGCCGGCCGTATCAGGCGAGAATCCCATGCCTGTGGCTGCGGTGGCCGCAGTGCTGCAGCATAATACCTCGGGAATCATCTCCCGTCAGGGTGAAGGGATGGATCATCCTGCCGGTATGGAAGGAAAGAAATATGCAACCTGGGATCTGCCCATCGAGAAGGCGACTCTGCAGCAGGTGGTGGAAGCGGACGGCGGCGATTTTTCCAAGATTGAGCTGATCCCCAGCACGGTTACGGACGAAGTGTCCGCACTCCAGAGCCATCAGGTGGACGCCATCTGGATCTTCTACGGCTGGGCCGGCGTGGCAACCGAGCTGGCAGGTCTTCCGACGGATTATTTTTCCTTCATCGACATCGATCCCGTGTTTGACTATTACACGCCGGTACTGATCGGAAATACCGACTGGATGGCGGAAAATCCGGATGCGGCGAAAGCATTTCTTGCTGCTGCCCGGAAGGGGTATGAATATGCGGTGGAGAATCCGGAAGAGGCGGCCGATATCCTGTGCGCCGCAGCACCGGAGCTGGATCCGGAGCTGGTGCTGAAAAGCCAGGAATACCTGAACGACTATTATATTTCCGATGCTCCCCAGTGGGGATACATCGATCCCGAAAGATGGAACGCCTTCTACAACTGGCTGAACGAGAAGGGCCTCACCGAGACCGAGATCCCGGAGAACACCGGCTTTACCAACGAATATCTGAACTGAGCAACCATATGGCCTGACGGATGGCCGGAGAGAGGAAAGTATGAAAGCAAGGCTTTCATATCTACCAGTATGGCCTGAAAGAACGGCCGGAGAGAGGAAAGTATGGCGGAACTGGAAATACGGAACCTGTCCTTTGCCTATGAGGATGCGGATGTGCTCCGGGATGTGAACCTGGTGCTCCATGACCGGGAGATCGTCTGCATCCTGGGAGCAAGCGGCGGCGGAAAAACCACGATCTTCAACCTGATCGCAGGCCTTCTGTTTCCCGGGGAGGGGAGGATCCTTCTGAACGGGAGGGACATCACCGGAACCTCCGGGCAGATCAGCTATATGCTGCAGAAGGATCTTCTGCTTCCCTACAGGACGATCGAGGATAATGTGATCCTGCCTCTTCTGGTACGCCATGTGTCTAAAAAAGCGGCCAGGGAGGCGGCATCTCCCCTGTTTGCGGAATTTGGTCTGGAAGGGACACAGAAGAAATATCCCCACCAGCTTTCCGGCGGCATGCGGCAGCGCGCGGCCTTTCTGCGGACCTACCTGTTTTCCGGGGAAGCGGCTCTGCTGGACGAGCCCTTCAGCGCCTTGGACACCATGACCAAAGGGGATATGCATCGATGGTATCTGGACGTGATGGAAAAAATACCGGTTTCCACCCTGTTTATCACCCATGATATCGACGAAGCGATCATCCTGTCCGACCGGGTGTATATTTTGTCCGGTAAACCCGGAACCATCACCGGAGAAGTAAAGATCGGCCGTCCGAAGACGGAACGAAGAGATTTTGCCCTTACCACAGAGTTTCTGGAATACAAAAAACAGATCCTGGAGCTGCTGGGACGAAAATAAGACAAGAGGCTGCGAATCGGATTCGCGGCCTCTTGTCCGTTTTCAGGGAGGTAGACATAATGACGTTGGGTTAACATAATATTAAATCAGTTAACATAATTATTAACAAAAATGAAAAATAATACATGAATAACGGCTAAAATAAGCCTTATAATCTTGACAATGTCCGTTATTATGCCTATAATTCAAAGTGAGCGTACGATAAATGTTGCATATATATTAACAAATGGAACACGAGGGGGATGCGCTATGAAGGGGACAGATAACAGACAGCGTTGTCACAGACAACGAAGAAGGAAAACAAAGATTTTGAAGATCAGGACCGCAGGCGCAGCCATTGCTGCCATCGCGGTCGTGCTGGGCGGGATCGGTCTGACTCTGCCGGGTCATCCCGGGAACAGAGGGCAGGTTTATGCGGCCTCGGAGGACACGGAGGTACAGCCGACGGGGATCGCCGATCTGCTTTCCAATATCACCGGAACTCCGGAGGAGGAAACACCGGTCTACCATGTTGGCAGCTCCTGTGAAAACGTACTGGTAGGCCAGAGAGTATCCGCTCCGAAACAGCCACTCTATGTGCCGGTGGATATCAACATCAGCAGCCAGATGGAGACGGCTCTCAACAGCTATGCGGCAGCCTTGCAGACATCGCCAAAGCTCATGTCCGACAAGGATTACGATGCGCTTCTAAGGATTGTGGAAGCGGAGGCCGGCATCGAGGACATCAAGGGCAAGGTGCTGGTGGCCAACGTGATCATGAACCGCGTGGCAGACTCCGCCTTCCCGGACACGGTCTACGATGTGGTATGGCAGAATACCGGAGGCGTGCCCCAGTTTTCGCCCACCTACGACGGAAGGATCTACCGTGTCAAGGTGACGGATGATACCCGGGAAGCCGTGCGCCAGGCGCTCAGCGGAGTGGATTATTCCGAAGGAGCGCTCTACTTCATGGCGAAATCCGCCGCGGAGGAGCATAATGTAGACTGGTTTGAGAAGGATCTGAAGTATCTTTTCAAATACGGCTATCATGAATTCTACACCGTGCCGGATTATGTGGACATGGTGCAGGCCGATCCCCAGGCATGAAAGGGAAGCACATTGACGGGCCATCCGACAGCAGAATATGTTTTGCATGTTCGTCCTTCTCCTGACTGTCCGAATCAGTCTGTTCGTGACTGTGAGACATAAATGTCTCCCATTCACGTACATCCTGATTCAGCCAGTCCGTCGAAAAGCCGTACATCAGCAAGAACATATTCTGCTGTCGGATGGCCCTGGATTGCAGCAACCGGAATGGAAAAGAGCCTGTCTGCGTATTGCAGGCAGGCTCTTTTTTTGCTATAATTTCCGAAAGATAAATGCATCCAATAAGATCATAAAGAAGGGCAGGAATAAAAATGCAGATCAGATACAGAAGCACCCGCGGCGGTGCAGAGGAAATAACCGCTTCCCAGGCAATTCTGAACGGACTGGCACCGGACGGGGGGTTGTATGTCCCCACCTGGATCCCGACGCTTACGGTTCCGATGGAAAAGCTTGCCGGAATGGATTATCGTGAGGTGGCTTTTGAGGTAATGCGGCTGTTTCTCACGGATTTTACCGATGAGGAGCTGAAGGAGTGCATCGCAAATGCCTATGACAGCAAGTTCGACTCAGAGGTGATCGCCCCGCTTCATCAGGCCGGAGAGCACACCTGGTTTCTGGAGCTGTTCCATGGCTCCACCATTGCCTTCAAGGATATGGCGCTTTCGATCCTGCCGCATCTGATGACCACGGCGGCCAGAAAGAACCGGATCACCGATGAGATCGTAATCCTTACGGCTACTTCCGGCGATACGGGTAAGGCGGCTCTGGCAGGCTTTGCCGATGTACCGGGAACGCGGATCATCGTTTTCTACCCGAAGTACGGAGTCAGCGCCATCCAGGAAAAACAGATGGTGACCCAGAAGGGCGGCAACACTTCGGTGGTGGGGATCACGGGCAATTTCGACGACGCTCAGACCGGCGTCAAAAAAATGTTCCATGACAAGGAGATGCAGCAGCTGCTGCAGGAAAAAGGCTTCCGTTTCTCTTCGGCCAACTCCATCAATATCGGCCGTCTGGTGCCGCAGATCGTGTACTATGTCTATGCCTATGCCTCTCTGGTGAAGCAGGGGCAGATCTGTCCGGGCGACAAGGTCAATATGGTGGTGCCGACCGGCAATTTCGGCAATATCCTGGCCGCCTGGTATGCAAAGCAGATCGGAATCCCGGTGGGCCGGCTGATCTGCGCTTCCAATGAGAACAAGGTTCTGTATGATTTCCTGACCACCGGCTGCTATGACCGGAACCGGGACTTCATTCTCACCGCTTCGCCTTCCATGGATATCCTGATTTCCAGCAATCTGGAAAGACTGATCTATATTTCCGGCGGATGCGACGGGGAAGCCTGCCGGGAGCGGATGGCCGGACTTTCGGACACAGGAACGTATTCCATCACGCCGGAAATGAAAAAGGTTTTTGACGATTTCTACGGGAATTACTGCAGCGAGGAGGAGACTGCGGAAGCCATCCGCCGCTGCTTTGAAGACTATGGCTATATGATCGATCCCCACACGGCGGTGGGAGCCGGGGTGCTGGATAAGTACAGAAAAGAGACCGGCGATGCGGAAACGCCAGCGGTGGTGGCTTCCACGGCCAGCCCCTTCAAGTTCAACCGCTTTGTGCTGGAATGCTTTGGCAAGGCCGGAAAGGAAGAGGACGATTTCGTTCTGGCGGACCGTCTATCGGAGATGACCGGTGTGGCTCTTCCGAAGGCGGTGGAGGAGATCCGCACGGCTCCGGTGCTGCATGACCGGGTCGTGGATGCGGAAGACATGCCGGATACGGTGCTGGCTCTTCTGGGGATCCGCTCATGAGAATGAACTGGGACCAGCTTCTCTGCGACAAACGGGTCGGCAATTATGTCCGAAGCTCCGGGGCCGGAAACAGTGACCTGCGGAGCGAGTTTGAGAAGGATTATCACCGGATTATCGGCAGCGCTTCCTTCCGGAGACTGCAGGACAAGACCCAGGTCTTCGCCCTGGACAAGAGCGATTTTATCCGGACAAGACTGACCCATTCCCTGGAGGTCTCTTCCTTTGCCCGGTCCCTGGGGCATAATATCGGACAGTATCTGATCGACAACGACACGGACCCGGATTTTACCCAGCAGACCAAGGCGGACATCTGTGACATCCTCCAGTGTGCCGGGCTGATCCATGATATCGGGAATCCTCCCTTCGGTCATTTCGGGGAGGAGGCTATCCGGGACTGGTTCGTGCAGAATCTGAAAAAAATCAATTATTACGGAAAGCCCCTGACCCGGTTCCTGGATAAGCAGATGCTGTCGGACCTGTATCATTTCGAGGGCAATGCCCAGGCACTTCGCCAGGTCACCAAGCTTCATTTCCTGGTGAATGAAAACGGGATGAACCTGACCTACGCCCTGCTGAACACGATCATCAAATATCCGGTGTCTTCTCTGCAGATGCATCCGGAGACGGGCAATGTGCGGGAGAAGAAGATGGGCTTTTTCCTGGCGGAGCAGGACCTGTATGAGGAGATCGCAGGCGAGATGGGGACCCGGGGAGTCCGTCATCCGCTGACCTATATCCTGGAGGCGGCGGACGACATCGCCTACAGCACGGCGGATATCGAGGATGCCTTCAAGAAAGGATTCCTTTCCTATGAAAAACTGCGGGAAGAGCTGGAACGGGCCCGGGACCGGAGCGGGATCGATACCTCCCACCTGGATCCGGTGGAGATTCTGGACCACCAGTATGACCATGCCATCCGGATGGGCGTGCGGGATCCAAAGCTCTACGCCGTGCAGAACATGACAGTCCGCCTGCAGAGCCGCCTGCTGTACTGCGCCACCTACGGCTTTACCTCCAACTACCGGAGGATTATGGAGGGAGAGTATCCATCCGATCTGTTTGCCGGGACCTATGGAGCCTGGGTCGTCAATGCCCTGAAGGATATCGCCTACCGGTATGCCTTTCTGTCGGAGCAGATCCTGCAGATGGAAGTGACGGCGGGGACGATCCTTCATTTTCTGATGGATCATTTTATGGAAGCGGTGCTGTATTATGACACCCCCGAACAGCTCTCCACGATGGAGCAGAAATGGCTGCACCTGATCTCGGAAAACTACCGGCAGGTGTATCATATCTACAGCCGCCGCAGCACCAGTGAGAAAGACCGGCTGTACCTGCGGATCCTGCTGGTCACCGACTTTGTAAGCGGCATGACCGACAGCTACGCGAAGGATCTGTATCAGAGGATCAACGGGATCTCGTGACGGTTACTGTTCACGATCATTCAGACCGTAGAATATGTTTTGCATGTTCGTCCCTCTCCTGACTGCCTGAATCAGTCTGTTCGTGCCTGTGAGACATCAATGTCTCCCATTCACGTACATTCTGATTCAGGCAGTCCGTCGAGAAGCCGTACATCTGCAAGAACATATTCTGCGGTCTGATGACCGTGAACAGTAACTCTTGACTCCGTTGTTTCTACTTGACATTTATGCCCTGAGATGCGATAATATCTCTGATTTTGGTGCTTTAGTTACAGTTTAAAGAAAAGAGGTTATTCAGAATGGCAGCAATCGATTTAACCAAGTATGGCATTACCGGCACTACGGAAATCGTTCACAATCCTTCGTACGAATTCCTGTTTGAAGAGGAGACCAAGCCGGGTCTGGAAGGTTTTGAGGTCGGCAAGGTCAGCGAGCTTGGCGCAGTGAACGTTATGACCGGTATCTACACCGGACGTTCTCCCAAAGACAAATATATTGTTATGGATGAAAACTCCAAGGATACCGTATGGTGGACCTCCGACGAGTACAAGAACGACAATCATCCGATGAGCGAGGAGACCTGGGCGATCGTAAAGGATATCGCAAAGAAGGAACTCTGCAACAAGAGACTGTTTGTAGTTGATGCTTTCTGCGGTGCCAACAAGGATACCCGTATGGCTGTCCGCTTCATTATGGAAGTGGCCTGGCAGGCTCATTTCATCAAGAACATGTTCATCCAGCCGACTGAAGAAGAGCTGGCTTCCTTTGAGCCAGATTTCGTTGTTTACAACGCTTCCAAGGCAAAGGTTGAGAATTACAAAGAGCTGAACCTCAACTCCGAGACATGCGTAGCCTTCAATATCAGCAGCCGTGAGCAGGTCATCATCAACACCTGGTACGGCGGCGAGATGAAGAAGGGTATGTTCTCCATGATGAACTACTATCTGCCGCTGAAGGGCA
>CAMOUV010000030.1 GCA_946626695.1 uncultured Blautia sp. | reverse complement strand
TTCACTGCAGTACTGTACAGCGTGACGGATAGTACATTAAATAAGAATCCAAACAAGCTGAGATTTTTTTTTTAATTTTTTTTCTGAAAGTAAGTGTGAGTCAGGGTACCTGTCCCCGTGACTCTCTCCGCGTCCTATAGGAAGAATTTATAGCTGAGTATCACAGATTTGATGTTGACAGGAGAGGATCGAAGAACTATAATGCCTATAATCCCGATGGAAACAATAGGATATAAAAACGAGGAGGATTATTATGAAAAAAAGAATCAGGACAACAGTTCTTTCACTGGCAGCTGCGGCAGTAATCATTTCGCCTGTTCTTGCGGAGGAGGTCACCACCGTACAGGTGGGTACGATGGGAACCTACAGTCCTTTCAGTTATGAAGATGAAGACGGAAACCTGACTGGCTATGATATCGAGGTGGTCCGGAAGATCGAAGAAATCGATCCGACCCTGCATTTCGAGTTTACCTCCGGTGCCTGGGAAACGCTCTTCCCCGGACTGGATTCCGATAAGTACCAGATGCTGGCCAACCAGATTTCCGGAACCGATGAGCGCCGTGAGAAATACTACCTGACGGAGAATTCCTATCATGTGGCGACCAATTCAATCATCGTAAAGGGAGACCGGGATGATATCAACGGGATCGAGGATCTTGCCGGCAAGTCCATCGGCCTGACGGTCGGCGACGCGCATAATACGGCTGTGGAGGAATGGAACGAAGCTCATGACAATGCGATCGAGCTTGTCTATTATCAGGAGGATGTGACCACTCTTCTGCAGGATATCGTGAATGGCAGGATCGACGCGACACCCAATGATCCGGCTGTGGCTGTCAGCAAGGCGGAGCTTCAGGGGCTGGATGTGAAGGCTGTCGGCGAGCCGCTCGTGAAGACGCCGGTCTACTTCATCTTCAAACAGGATGAGGCGGGCGAAGATCTCCGTAACCGCGTGGATGCCGCTCTTACACAGCTGATCGAAAGCGGAGAACTGTCCGCACTTTCCGTGGAATGGTTCGGTGCGGACTATACACCGCAGGGCGTGGAAGCCGCGGGGGAATAACAGGAAGGTAAAGTGCGGGATACGGGACAAGGAGTGCTTTGAACCGGCGGCGCAGGATGCATGGCGGATAACGGGAGAAACAAAACGGAAAGGGAGCAGCGTATATGGGCAAGATATTTGACGTGGATTTTATGATCGGGATTATTCCAAATATCCTGAAAGGCATCCCATATACGCTGCTGATCGCAGTCGTGGCTTTCTTTTTCGGCTGTGTGATCGGATTCTTCGGAGCGCTTACAAAGATCTACAAGGTTCCGGTGCTCCGGAGAATCACCGGAGTATATGTGTCTTTCATCCGGGGAACGCCGCTGATCGTACAGATCCTGCTGATCTACTACGGGATTCCGATCCTGATCCGGATGTTCAACGAACGTTTCGGAACAAATATCAATATTTCGAATATCCCGGCGGTGGATTTCATGCTGGTGGCTTTCTCGCTGAGTGCCGGGGCGTATCTGACCGAATCGATCCGCGCGTCGATCCTGGCGGTCAATAAAGGACAGATCGAGGCTGCGTACTCCGTAGGAATGACGACGCGGCAGGCCATGTTCCGGATCATCCTGCCCCAGGCCGTCAAGGTAGGCCTCCCGGTATTCGCCAATTTCTTTATCGGCCTTCTGAAGGACACGTCCCTGGCTTTCTCAGCGGCTGTGCCGGAGATCATGGGACAGGCAAAAATCCAGGCCGGGCGGGCGTCCCGCTTTTTCGAAGCGTATATCGATGCGGCTCTGATCTACTGGATCATCTGTATCATCTTTGAACGGCTGGTGGCATATCTGGAGAAACGGTCCTCCAGGATGGAAGGGGGAGTACAGGCATGATCAGGATGACGGGGATCCGGAAAGCCTTTGGCAGCACCGAAGTGCTGAAGGGCGTGGATCTGACGGTGGAGGAAGGCCAGACCGTGGCGCTCATCGGAGCCAGCGGTTCCGGGAAATCCACCCTGCTGCGGTGCGTGAATCTCCTGGAAACGCCGGATGAAGGGACGATCCAGATCGGAGATTTCTCCTTCGAAGCGGGGAATATCACCCGGGCAGTCCGGTTGGAAGCGCGGAGAAAGACTGCGATGGTGTTTCAGACCTTCGGACTTTTTGAGAATAAGACCGCCCTGGAAAACGTGACGGAAGCATTGATCGTGGTACAGAAAAAGACCAAAAGCGAAGCCCGGAGGATTGGAGAAGAGTACCTGGAACGAGTCGGGCTTGCAGATCGTGCCAGTCACTATCCTTCCGGTCTTTCGGGAGGACAGAAGCAGAGGGTGGCCATTGCCCGGGCCCTGGCGTTGGACCCGCAGATCATTCTGTTTGACGAGCCGACCTCCGCCCTGGATCCGGAACTGGTGCAGGAGGTGCTGAACGTGATCCGGGAGGTGTCCCGCTCGAATGTCACGATGCTGATCGTGACCCATGAGATGGATTTTGCCAGGGATGTGGCGGACAAGATCGCCTTTATGTCGGAGGGACAGATCCTGGAATGTGCCGAACCGGAGAAACTGTTTCTGCATCCGGAGAAGGAGAGGACGAGACAGTTCCTCGATTATTATCTGCAGAAATTCACGTATTCGATATGAGGAGAAGCATTGACAGAGTATTATCCGGATTTTTTTAATGATGTATTTGGACCGGTCATGCAGCCCGGCTCCAGTTCGCATACGGCAGGACCCTGCAGGATCGGATATGAAGCCTTCTGTGTGCTGGACGAAACACCGTCCCGCATCACGGTACGACTGGACAGAAAGGGTTCCTTTGCGGGGACCTTCGGTCTGATGTATGAGGATCTGGGCATGCTCTCCGGTGCCTTCGGAATGCTTCCGGATGACGAGAGAATCTTCGAAATCCGGGAGATCCTGAGGAGCAGGAAGATCGATTATGAATTCGAAAGGACAGAGCTGACAGAGAGTACGCATCCGAACGCGGTACAGTTCCTGCTGGAGGACGAAACAGGCCGGTGCATTTCACTGACGGGCAATTCCACCGGAGGGGGAAGGATCGAGATCGTCCGTATCTGCGGGTATGCGCTTTCTTATATCGGAGATATCTTCTTTACGGGGGTCTGTATCCCGGACGATTCTCCGGCAGAAGTTCCTTTGTTTTTTTCGGAGCAGGGCTGCAGCGTGACAGGATTGTTCAGAACGGAGGGAAAAGGCGTACTGTATTATGCGGTGTCTGAAACGGATCCTGCAGATCTCCTGGCACAGCTGCGGGAGCAGTATAAAGGCAATCCCGAGGTGCTTCTGTTCAGACTCAGACCGGTTCTTCCGGTCGTCTCCGGGGAAAAAAGAAGAACACAGCTTTTCCGTTCCATGACACAGTGGAGAGAGCTGGCAGAGCAGAGAAAGGTGGATCTGGCGGAGGCGGCACTGCAGTATGAAGAAGTCTCTTCCGGGCTGGAACGGAAAGAGATCCTGGAGAAAATGGAAGCACTTCGTCAAATCATGAAGAGACAGACGGAGGACGTATACAGGGCAGAAGAAGGGATCCTGGAGTCTCCGTTTTCGGGCTATGGGTTCCGGCAATGGGGAGAGTATACGAAAAGCCGGCGTCCTGTATCCGACGGGCTGATCACGCGGGTGATCCATTATGTGTATGGCGTGCAGGCACTTCGAAAAGGAACCTGTCTGGTACCCGGACCCATGGGAACGGGCGGCGGTTTTCTGTACGCGGCACTTCGGGCCGTCTGCGAAAAGCGGGAAATTCCGGACGAAGTGCAGACAGAAGGACTTCTGGTGGCGGCCGGGATCGGGGCAGTCTGCTACTCCAGAGGAAATCCCACCGGGGAAGTCATGGGCTGCATGGGCGAATGCGGAGTCTGCGGGGCGATGGCGGCCGGCGCAGTCTGTCATGTCTGCGGCGGCACATCGGAACAGGTGGAGAGTGCCGCATCCCTTGCCTTACAGATGGCCTATGGGTGGCCTTGTGATCCGGTTCCGGGAGGAGAGAATCAGCCCTGTCTAAGCCGGTTTATGACGGCGGCTGTCATGGCAGTCGTATTTGCGGATCTGGCTCTCTCGGGCAGAAAAGCGGTTCTGCCGTTTGACGAAGTATTTGATGCCGCCGCAGCGTATGGGGAGACGATGGCGGCAGATCTTAAATGCACCTCCAGAGGCGGGCTCTGTCTGACACCGGAGGCGGGAAAAAGGAAAAAACAGTTTGAGCATTGGTTTGCATCGGAAGAAAACAGAAGGAGAAGTTATGGGAGAGAGAAGCTTCAGCACAGCAGCGATTCGTGACGGATATGATTCGTCAAAGCATTTTTATTCGGTCAATCCGCCCATCTATCAGACCGCCGGGTTCGACCTGGAGGATATCGACCGGACACGCCGGCTCTGGACCGGCGCGGAAGGCGGAGGCATCTATTCCCGGGTGGGCAATCCGACGGCGGCGGTTCTGGAAGAGCGGTTCGCGTCTCTGGAGGGAGGGAAAGCAGCCGTCGCTCTTTCTTCCGGCATGGCAGCCATCTCGTATACGCTTCTGCTGTTGGGAGAGGGCGGAGGCAATATCGTGGCCGCGTCGTCTCTGTACGGAGCTGCACAGCTGGCGCTGGCTTCCTTTTACAGAAAGTTCGGGATCGAGACCCGGTTCGTGCAGGAACGGAACGATCCGGCAGCTTATGAGAAGCTGATCGATGACGATACGAAGGTCGTCTATCTGGAAAGCATCAGCAATCCGAACATAGAGCTGTATGACATCGATGCCATCGCGAATGCCGCTCACCGGCATGGCGTTCCGGTGGTGGTGGACAACACGGTGGCGACTCCGTATCTGTACAAGCCGTTTGAGCATGGAGCGGACATTACGGTCTATTCCGCGACCAAAGAGATCAATGGTCATGGAAATACCATCGCCGGTCTGGTGGTGGAAAAGGGGGACTTCCCCTACGAAGAAAAGCGTTTCCCGTATCTCTATGAAAAAACCTGGAAGCTGCGGGATCTGAAGGATCATCCGCGGTCTCCGGTGGAATTTATCCCGGGAGCGCCGGTGATCGCCGGACTGAAGCTCTACTATACAGAGTTTCTGGGCGGCGCGCTTGGCTCCTTTGAATCCTTCCTAACACTGCAGGGGCTCTCCACCCTTCCGGTCCGGCTGGACAAAAAAATACAGACGACCCGCAGACTGGTGGAATATCTGGAAAAACGAAAGGGAGTTCAGTGGGTCCGGTATCCCCTGGCAGAAGGAAGCGCGTACAGCCGGCTTGCTTCCCGGGATTTCCCGAAAGGCCCGGGAGCACTGTTCTCCTTAGGCTTTGACGGAACCAGGGAGCAGCTGGGAGAATTCATCCGTTCCCTTCATAATTTTTCCTACCATGTGAACATCGGGGATGTCCGTACGCTGATCACAAACTGCGCGGAAAACACCCACACGGAGCTACCGGAGGATCTGCAGTCTCTGGCGGATATCCCGCAGAATCTCCTCAGGGTCTCTGTGGGACTGGAGGACGTACAGGATCTGATCGAGGATCTGGATCAGGCATTTACAAAGGTATTGGGAGGTTGAGTCATGGGAGAATTCGAAAACAAGACGTTTTTTATCACCGGTGCTGCCAAAGGGCAGGGAAGAGCTGTGGCAAAAGCGTTTGCCGAAGATGGCGCGAATATCATCGCCTTCGACCTGGGAGAGAAGATCCCCTATCCTGCTTATAACCGGTCTTCCAACGAGGATCTGGAGAAGCTGAAGGACGAGGTGGAAGCGCTCGGGGGAAAGATCGTTATCTTTGCAGGGGATGTGCGGAAAGCCGCTGATCTGCAGGAAGCGGTCCGCCGGGGTGTACAGGAGTTCGGCGGAATCGATATTCTGTTCAGCAATGCCGGGATCGCAGCCTACGGGAATTCCTGGGAGCTGACGGAAGAGGAGTGGGACGCCATGATCGAAATCAACCTCCGGGGTGGATGGCTGACCTCCAAGTACGTGATCCCCGAGCTTCTGAAAAAAGAAAGCGGCGTGATCATCTATAATTCCTCGGTGGCAGGACTGCGGGGGTTCAACCGGATGAGCCATTACAGTGCCTCCAAGCACGGGCTGGTGGGGCTCGCAAAAGCGCAGGCCATCGAGCTGGCTCCTCATAATATCCGGGTGATCACCCTGCACCCGACGGGAGTCAACACCCCCATGAACGACGGCCTGGCCTGGATGGAAGGAGCGACGCCGGAGGAGATCGCAGAGCGGTCCGCAGGAAACCTGCTGAAAACACCCTGGATCGAAACCGAGGATGTGGTACACGCGGTCCGGTATCTGGCGAGCGACAAGGCCAGATACATAACGGGAAGTCCGTTTATTCTGGACGCAGGGTTATTGACAGCGTAGGAAAATACGGCTGCTTATGATCCGACGTGCCGCCGGAAGGAGAGGAGAAGAGATATGGCTTATATATCGCAGCTGAAATATGAAAATGCCGATGAAAAAACAAAAAAGGTGATCGATGAATGGGTCGCTTCCCATGGTCCACTTACCAATATGAAGGAGACTCTGATCCATTCGGTCCCCGCTTTTCATGCTTTGATGGAGTGGTTTCCCCTGGAAGAGGAGATCGAGGCATTTCTGGGACCGCGTGCGGTGAATTTTTTCTGTTATGCGATCTCAACAGAGAATGACTGCCTGGTCTGCGGAATGTTTTTCAAGAAGATTCTGGATGACGAGGGGATCACGTTTTCGGAGTTTTCCTTTACGGAGGAGGAAGAACTCCTGATCGAGTACGGAAAGGCGATCGTCCGGGATGCCAATCGTGTCGACCCCGGGATTTTTGCCCGGTTGAAGGAACACTGGAATGAAGAACAGATCGTGGCGATCACGGCATTTGCGACGATCATGATCGCGACGAACCTGATCAACAAGACTCTCCAGGTAGAACTGGACGAGGAACTGAAACCGTATACACATTGGTGATGAAGATACCCGCCGCAGCAAGGACAGAGAGTGCGGCGGGTCTTTGCGGGAGAAAGAACAATGACAATGCAGCAACTTCTATATGCCCTCACGATCGCGCATGAAGGATCCATCAACAAAGCCGCAGACAGCCTGTTTGTTTCGCAGCCGACATTGACAAGTGCGATGAAAGAACTGGAGAACGAGATCGGCTTACAGATTTTTCTCCGCTCCAACAAGGGTGTGACCACCACCAATGAAGGTCTCGATTTCCTTTTCGATGCAAGACAGCTGTATCAGCAGTATGAACTTCTGCTGGAACGATACGATGCACGGACTCCCAGAAAGAAGAAATTTTCCGTTTCGACACAGCACTATTCCTTTGTTGTCAAGGCTTTTGTGGAGACGGTCAAAGAATTCGATGCATCGGAATATGAGTTTTCCATTCAGGAGACCAGGACCCGGGAGGTGATATCGGATGTGGCGGAAATGCGCAGCGAGATCGGAATCCTGTACGTAAGTGATTATAACCGGAAGATTCTGGAGAAAATGTTCGATGCCAAAGACCTGGAGTTTGTGCCGCTGATCGAATGTGCAGCCTATGTCTATCTGTGGAGGAAACACCCTTTGGCGGGAAAGGCCTCCATCACGATGGCGGAGCTGGACAAGTATCCTTGCCTTGCGTTCTCACAGGGGGAGGAGAGCTCCTCGTATTTTGCGGAAGAGATTCTGAGCGACCGGATCTGCCCGAGGATGATCCGGACCAACGACCGTGCCACGATGCTTAATCTGATGGTTGGATTGAACGCCTATACATTGTGTTCCGGGATCATCTGCGAGGAACTGAACGGAGATGATTTCATCGCGGTTCCTTTCGAGGAGGACAGTGAAAACAGGAATTCGACGATGACCATCGGAACCCTGACACGGAAAAAACAGCTGCACAGCAGGGCGGGAGACGTGTTTCTGCGGGAAATGAGGAGGTATCTTCAGCTGTAAAAAAATAGGAGATGGGACAAGAAACCGGTCCCTGTGTACCATCGAAAAAACAGCTTGACTTTTGAAGAAAAGAAAGCTATACTATGTTCATCTGCTTTAGCGATTAAAAGCGTTACGCTTCAACGCGACAAAGCAAAACGAATTCCTGTCCGGCAGCCAGGCTGCCGAAAAAAGAGGCATCAGTCCCGGGTCTGAGGGGACAAAGGAGGAATAACATCATGGCCATTAAACTGATCCTGTTGATTGCATTTTTTGCTGTTATGATCTTTGTGGGTCTCAAGACCCGCAACTCCGCGGCTTCCGTGGAGGGGTTTGTCCTGGGTGGACGTAACGTGGGGCCGTGGCTTACGGCTTTTGCTTTCGGAACATCGTATTTCTCGGCTGTTGTGTTTGTCGGCTATGCCGGACAGTTCGGCTGGAAATATGGAATCGCCACGACCTGGGTCGGGATCGGAAATGCAGTCATCGGAAGTCTGATGGCCTGGGTGATCCTGGGCAGAAGAACCCGTATCATGACCCATCACCTGAAGGCGGCAACCATGCCGGATTTCTTTGGAAAACGGTTTGACAGCAATGCACTCCGGATCGCTGCGTCCGCTATCGTGTTTATTTTCCTGATTCCTTATACGGCATCCCTTTACAACGGCCTTTCCAGACTGTTCGGTATGGCCTTCGATATCCCCTATGCGGCCTGCGTCATCATCATGGCTGCGCTGACGGCCGTCTATGTCATCCTTGGCGGATATATGGCGACCGCGGTCAACGATTTCATTCAGGGAATCATCATGCTCTTCGGTATCGTGGCCGTTATCGCCGCGGTCCTGAACAGCAAGGGAGGCTTCATGAATGCTATGGCGGAGCTGGCAAAGCTGGAGAGCGATATCCCGGTGACCATGGGACAGCCGGGGGCTTTCACCTCCTTCTTCGGACCGGATCCGGTCAACCTGGTCGGTGTTGTGGTGCTGACCTCCCTGGGAACCTGGGGTCTGCCCCAGATGGTACATAAATTCTATACCATCAAAAACGAAAAGGCCGTCAAGACCGGAACCATCATTTCCACCTTTTTTGCGATTATCGTGGCGGGCGGCTGTTATTTCCTGGGCGGTTTCGGACGGCTGTTCGACAATCCGTCCCTCTACAATGAGAACGGAACCATCGCTTATGACGCGGTTATCCCCAGCATGCTTTCCACCCTGCCGGATCTGCTGATCGGCGTGGTGGTGATCCTGGTGCTTTCGGCTTCCATGTCCACGCTGTCCTCCCTGGTGCTGACCTCCAGTTCGACCCTGACCCTGGATCTGATCAAGGGGAATATCGTGAAGGATATGAAGGAGAAACAGCAGCTGCTGATCATGCGGGTACTGATCGTGTTCTTCATCGTGATCTCGGTCATCCTGGCTCTGGATCCGCCCACCTTTATCGCACAGCTGATGGGTATTTCCTGGGGCGCTCTGGCCGGTGCCTTCCTGGCTCCGTTCCTGTATGGCCTGTTCTGGAAAAAAACCACAACGGCATCTGTCTGGGCGAGCTTTATCGTCGGCGTCGGCATCACGGTGGCGAACATGTTCATCAAATTTATTGCTTCTCCGATCAATGCAGGCGCTTTCGCGATGATCGCGGGACTCATCGTGGTTCCGATCGTCAGCCTCGTAACGCCGTCTCCGGACAAGAAGAGAGTCGAAAAAATCTTCGCCTGCTATGATGAACCTGTTTCTGTGCAGAGAAAGGTTGCTCTTCCCGAGCAGGACAAAGATTACTAAGGAAAGAAACCATATCTGGGAAGGATATTCAAACCTTACGGATTTCACCTCTTGTATGGTTCAGAACGGCTTCCGCGCCGGGAACTCAACAGCAGAACTTTCTCCCGGTCCTGTGTCAAAACATTCTGCACAAGCCGATGGAACTTCTTATCTGTTTATAAAATGCTTTATGCCCCGGATTCACACTGTTTGAACGCAGTGAGTTTGTGAATCCGGGGCATGGTTTTTGCAGTTTATAAACAGATTAGCAGTTCCCGGCGCGGAAGCCGTTTTGACACAGGACCGGGAGAAAGTTCGTCATGATTGAAATCATAACTCAAGCAGCACAGACGCATTCTCATAAAGAATCAGGTTTTTTTCTTCCTGGGAGAGCCCGGTGAGATTCCGGATGCGCTGCACCAGGACATCCTGATGAGCCCAGGGGCAGTCGGTGGCGAAGAGGATCTTGCCGGCACCATGCTTATGGACCATCCGGACGAAAAGGTCGTCGGGGATGTCGGTCAGAGAGTATCCGGTGTCCATGTATACATTCAGACCGCACAGCCGTTCCAGGGATTCCTCATAATTGCAGTTGCTGCCCATGTGGGCCAGGATCAGACGGAAGGGGGTCAGCTGGGTGAGGGCATGCAGGATCATATCGACGGAACAGTAGTCGTGATCCGGAGCCACGGGGTCATAACCGGCGTGGGTGAGTACGAAAAGCCCCCGCGCAGATGCTTCATCCAGAATCCGGAGGTACCGGATATCGTCGAAGGCGACGCCCTGGTAATGGGGGTGCAGCTTGATGCCCTTAAAGCCTTCCCGGGCAAGCTGCGCGATCTTTCCGGGAATGTCGTCGCAGTCCGGATGGATACCGCCCAGCGAAAGCAGGCGATGATCCTTCTTTCCGGCGTTCTCCTCGTTGATCCGTGCGGCAAACCGCAGGATCGAGTCATACTGGTGCGGTGTGGTGACCACGGGAAGCACGACGCTCAGGTCGATCCCGCAGCGCTCCATCGAAGAAAGAAGTCCTGCAGCGGTACCATCGGTGGAAGGGGTTATTCCGCTGGTGACGGCCAGCTGATGCAGCGCTTTGGCGGCGATTTTTTCGGGGAAAAGGTGAGTGTGAAAGTCAATAACCATGATGTCCTCCTGTCGCAATTACAGCAAGCGAGCAAACTGTTCAAGTGATTCTGCAGCTGTTCCTAACTATACATTTTTGATTGAAATTCGTCAATAAGGAACAGGGCCGAACAGCAACAGAAGGAGACGGAGGCGGCGAGATTTGTGATTGCAAGGATAGAACAGATGGGATATAATGCATATGCGTATGAACAAGAATGCCGGGAGGCAGAGCCTTTGCAGATTCTTTATCCGGATCTGATCCGTATTCCGGACGGAACACAAGGCCTATTTGAATTCGATGGACAGGACTGAGAATACTATGGACAGAAACAGTTTTCAACAAGGAATCAAAGACGGAATCCCCATCGGACTGGGATACTTTGCGGTATCCTTCACCTTCGGGATCATGGCGGTGTCCGGAGGGCTGTCCGTCTGGCAGGCGGTTCTGATTTCGCTGACCAATCTTACCTCGGCCGGGCAGTTCGCCGGTCTGGGGATTATTCTTGCCGGAGGTTCCTATTGGGAGATGGTGCTGACCCAGCTGATCATCAACCTTCGGTACTGCCTGATGAGCTTCTCTCTGGCGCAGAAGCTGCGGAGAGACGTTCCCTGGGGGCACCGCTTCGGCGTGGCCTTCGGAGTGACGGACGAGATCTTCGGGATCAGCGCGGCCCAGAAGGGCAAGGTTCATCCTTCTTACAACTATGGGGCCATGTGCGTGGCGATCCCTGGCTGGACGCTGGGAACACTGGCAGGAGCCGTGTCGGGAAGCGTGCTGCCTGTATTTATCATGAGCCCCTTAAGCGTGGCGATCTACGGAATGTTCCTGGCGATCATCATTCCTCCCTCCAAGAAGAACCGGTCGGTGCTTCTGGTGGTGATTGCGGCGATGCTGCTGGGGACCGCGTTTGCCTATGTGCCGGTGCTGAAACAGATTTCATCCGGATTCGCGATCATTATCATCACGATACTGGTGGCCGGAGCGGCGTCCTGTATCGCCCCGGTGGAAGAAGAGAACCCGGCCTGATGCGCGCAGACAGAGAACATGGATATCCCCGGGAAACCGGGAAGAGCAGGAGATACACATGAACCATAACATCTACATTTATATCCTTGTCATGGCAGGCGTCACGTACCTGATTCGTATGCTGCCGCTGGTCCTGTCGAGAAAAGAGATCACGAACCGTACCGTCCGGTCGTTTCTGTTTTATGTTCCCTACGCCTGTCTGGCGGCGATGACCTTCCCGGCCATCCTGACGGCACCGGCTGCAGAGGGCATGTTGGTATCCGTCACGACTGCTGCGGGAGTAGCCGGTTTTCTGGCTGCACTGATCGCTGCCTGGAAAGAGAAAAGCCTGATCACGGTGGCCCTGGTTGCCTGCGCCGCGGTGTTCATAACGGAACGGATCATGGTTCTGGCTCTGTAAAAAAAGACCTGGCGCCCGGAGGTGAGAGAACCTCCCGGTGCCAGGTCTTTTTGCATAACGGGCTTGTTTTCAGCCCCCGATGATACAGGTCAGCCCGTGTCTTTCGACAACGGCCTTCAGCTCCCGCATCTTATCGATGGAGGGAGTGGGAAGATCTCCCATCGTGTATGGCCTTCCGAGGCCGACATATTTGTCATATCCCAGCCTGTGATAGGGCAGGATATGCATCTGATGCACACCGGGCAGGGACGATGCGAAAGCGGCGATCCCGTCGATCTCCCGGGGCGTGTCATTGAAGGTGGGGATCACCGGGGTGCGGATGATCAGCTGACATTGCCCGGATGCGGCCGCCCGCCGCGCATTTTCGAGGATCGGACGGTTGTCCTTCCCCGTGAAGGTCTCGTGCTTCTGAGGGTCGGTGTGCTTGATGTCCATCAGGTACTGGTCCAGATAAGGCAGCACGCCTTCGATGGCGGACCAGTCCACCCGGGCCATGCTTTCGATGGCGGTGGAAAATCCGGCATCCTTCGCCGCGTGCAGCAGATCCCGGGCAAAATCCGGCTGCAGCAGGCATTCTCCTCCGGAGAGAGTCAGGCCTCCCCGGGAACGCCGGTAGTAGATCCGGTCCTGCTCCACGATCCGCATGACTTCTTCCACGGTCACATCTTCCCCGACGGTCTTGATCTTGCCGTTCGGTTCTTTCATGGTTTCAATCTCATAAGACTGGGATTCCGGATTGCAGCACCAGCGGCAGCGCATGGCGCAGCCCTTCAGGAAGACGATGGTCCGGATTCCGATGCCGTCATGGACGGAATACCGCTGAATATCAAAGATCCTGCCTTTTGTTTTCAGGTATGCTTCTGATTCAGATGCCATAGATGATCTCCATTCTCCTTGCAGTTAAAATCCAGTTTTCGTAAATGGAAAAGTGGTCTCCTGTCAGTTTCTCACAGGTGCTTTGCTCTCAAACAGAACGCATGTCAGAATTCATAGCCCTGCTCCGTACGGTTGATAATGTCATCCTGCAGGGATTTTGACAGGGTGGTAAACAAAGCGGAATAACCGGCGACCCGGACCACCAGGTAGGGATATTTTTCCGGATGCGCCTGGGCGTCCAGAAGGGTCTGTTTGTCGACCACGTTGAACTGCATGTGCATGCCCTTCTGGTCAAAGTAGGTCCGGATCAGAGATTCAAAGTCGTTCAGACCCTTTTCACCCGCCAGGGCGGAGGGATGGAACTTCTGGTTCAGCAGGGTTCCGTTGGAAGCGATCATGTGGTCGATCCTCGCCACCGAGTTGGCCGTCGCTGTCGGTCCCTTCAGGTCGTGGCCTGCCACAGGCCCGATACCGTCCGCCACCGGGGTGTGGGCAAAGCGTCCGTCCGGCGTGGCGCCGGTCTGTTCGCCCAGCGGAACATTGGCGGAAACCGGGTAGATTCCGGCGTGGAACTGGCCGCCTCTCGGATTCCTGTAATTCTGGATCGGTTTGGTGTAGAGATAGGCCACTTCCCGGGCGAAATAATCCACTTCCGGGATATCGTTTCCGTATTTCGGCACCTCCTCGATCATTTCCAGAAGATGTTCGCAGTGCTTCTTCAGATCCTCCGGGATCACAGAGCTTTTCAGATTCGTTACAATTTCCTGAATCTCCCTTTCCGTGACCTCTTTCCCATTCTGCTTCATGGTGTGAACGATGGTGCAGGTCATATCCTTGACAGCCTGGTCATCGAGCCCTCTGCCGAAATTCAGATCCAGGGCCTGCTTGTACTGCTCAAGAGTCACACGCTTCTGTTCGTAGACCAGCTGCTTGATGGCGTACAGAGAATCGGAGACGTTGGCGATGCCGAAGCACTGGGGCCCGGTAAAGTTATAGACGGCGCCTCCCTGCTCGGTGGTTTTTCCACGACGGATGCAGTCGTCCACCATGCAGGACAGCCAGGGCAGAGGAATCCGTTCTGCATGGGCCTGGTCGATGGCGTTGTCCGCGTTGACCAGCAGGGCGATCTGGTATTCCATCTGCTTTTTGTATGCGTTCCAGAAATCCTCAAAGGTTTTCAGCTCCGAAAGCTCTCCGGTCCGGAGCCCGACCTGGACGCCCTTGTCCATCCCGTTGGAGAAAACCAGCTCCAGCGGACGGCACATGTTAAAGAAAGCGGCATCGTGCCAGCCCATCATCTTGCCGGGCACATGAGGCTCCACACAGCCGATGATGCAGTAGCTGCGGGCGTCCTCCAGGCTGATCCCCCGGTTCATGAGGGCGGGGATGATGACCTCGTCGTTGTAATAGGCCGGCAGACCGATGCCGGTCCGGGTCAGGCGGCAGGCTTCATGCATCAGATCATGGGGAGACAGGTTCCACACCCGGATCGAGAGGGAAGGTGCCGGCAGTCCCACGTGATCCGAGGCCCAGATGCACATGAAGGAAAGGTCATTGGTGACATCCATGCCCTCGGCGTTCTGCCCGCCGACGATCATATTCTGGAAAAGGCTGTAGCCTGCAAAGCCTCTGGCAGAGGCAGCGTCCCGGCATTTGTTCAGATCGTTCAGCTTTACAAAGATGCAGTCGATCAGCTCCTGGGCCTGGTCGCGGGTAAGGCGTCCGGCCTGCAGATCCTTTTCGTAATAGGGATACATGTACTGGTCAAAGCGTCCGGGGGAGATGGAGTGGCCGCTGGATTCCAGCTGCAGAAGCTGCTGGATGAACCAGAAGCTCTGGCAGGCCTCCCAGAAGGTTTCGGCCCCTTTCCGGGGGACCCTGTGACAGTTGCGGCTGATGGCCTGCAACTCCTCCTTCCGGACAGGATCGGTCTCCTTTTCCGCCATGGAAGCAGCCAGGACACTGTACCGTTCCGCGTAGCGGATGACGCCTTCACAGGAGAGGATCATGGCCTTCAGCAGACGTTCCTTGGTACAATAGTCGGCGTCTCCCACGTCCATGGTGTCCAGCTCACGGCGGATCCGTGCGATGATCCCTTCAAAACCGTTTTCCAGCACGTCCCAGTATTTGACGCATACATGGCCCACACCGTTGTAGAAATAATTGCCCGGAGTGAAGATGTTGTGATCGATGGCGTTGCGGGTGGCCTGGGTCATATAGGAGGTGGCCAGCTCGCTGCTGGTACGGCCCTTCCAGTAGGGATGGATGGCCTTCAGGCTTTCCTTCGTTTCTTCCGATATATAGAAGGGATCCGCCTCCCGGTGTTCGACGGTATCGAATTCCTGTTCCAGCCATTCCCACGAAAATTCCGGATAGGTCTGGCAGCCCCGGGGAGCGATGGTGGAGCTGCCGACGACCAGCTCCTCGGGCCGGATGATGATGGGGATGTTGTCCAGAATATGGGCAAAGGCCAGCGCTCTTCGCATGACCATGGGCTGATCCTCCGTCTCCAGATAGGATTCGGTAAGCAGAAGAGCACGGGAGGCTTCGATTTCCGGCATTTTTGCATAGAGATGCTCTACAAGCCGCCGGATCCGGTGGCTTGTCTTTGTGGGTGAAGAGTTGTACTTCATGTGGTTTTCCTCCTTGAACAAAAAAAGACCGTGGCATACAAAAAATGCCACAGCCGTATTTCTGTGAAACAAATGAACCAGAGCAGTGAACCGCTGCCTGTCCATGCCATGCTCTCAGCAGGTCTCCTGACTGATGTTTCCGGCAGAATATCTGCCTGAACCGGCACACACCTTCTCGGCCGAAGCCAATGGCGGGCAAAGCCCCGTACCGGTCCGAAACACTCACAGTGGCGGCACCGTTCATGATTCTCACATGATTCCCTATTATCCTGCGCGGAAGGAACCCGCAGGCACTGAGAGACATTCAATTGTCCATAAAAATTGTACCATCTGCCTGAAAGCCTGTCAACCGGGGTCTGACGAAAAGAAAGGCCGGCGGAAATCCGTGATGATGTGAAGAGACATGCGCGAAGGCTTCGGGATACGCAGCAGAGGATGGACGGCGTACAATGAGAATAGCAAAAAAATGCTATTGAAAAGCAAGAATTACATCTCAAATTTTGTCAATTTGTGTTATAATATACACAGGGTTCTTGTGAACTTACGCAATATATTCTGCAAAGGAGACGATCAAAATGAACAACATGCCTAAAATGAAAATCGGTATCGTGGCGGTCAGCCGTGACTGTTTCCCGGAGGAGCTTTCTGTAAACAGACGTAAAGCCCTGGTCGAAGCATATGCAAAAAAATATGATGCGGAAGACATCTATGAATGTCCGATCTGCATCGTGGAGAGCGAGATTCATATGTGCCAGGCTCTTGAGGATATCAAGGCGGCCGGCTGCAACGCTCTTTGCGTGTATCTTGGAAACTTCGGACCGGAAATTTCCGAGACGCTTCTTGCAAAGCATTTTGACGGACCGAAGATGTTCTGTGCAGCGGCAGAAGAGACCGGCAGCAACCTGATCGGCGGCAGAGGCGATGCATACTGCGGTATGCTGAATGCCAGCTATAACCTGCAGCTTCGCAACATCAAGGCCTATATTCCGGAATATCCGGTAGGCGATGCGGAAGACTGTGCCGATATGATCCACGATTTCATTCCGATCGCAAAGGCGGTCTATGCACTTGCAAACCTGAAGATCATCAGCTTCGGACCGCGTCCGCTGAACTTCCTGGCCTGCAACGCTCCGATCAAGCAGCTCTATAACCTTGGTGTCGAGATCGAAGAGAACTCCGAGCTGGATCTGTTCGAAGCCTTCAACAACCATGCCGGCGACGAAAGAATCCCGGAGGTTGTCAAGGATATGGAAGCAGAGCTTGGCGCCGGCAACAAAAAACCGGAAGTCCTTGCGAAGCTGGCTCAGTATGAGCTGACCCTTTGCGACTGGGTAGAGGCCCACAAGGGATATCGCAAGTATGTTGCCATCGCAGGCAAATGCTGGCCGGCATTCCAGACTCAGTTCGGCTTTGTTCCGTGCTATGTCAACAGCCGTCTGACCGGCAGAGGCATCCCGGTATCCTGCGAAGTGGATATCTATGGCTGCCTGAGCGAGTTCATCGGTACCGTTGTCAGCGATGACATCGTAACCCTGCTGGATATCAACAATACCGTTCCGAAGGATCTGTACAAAGAGGATATCAAGGGCAATTATGACTACACCCTGAACGAGACCTTCATGGGCTTCCACTGCGGCAACACCTGCTCCAGCAAGCTGTCCTTCTGCGAGATGAAGTATCAGATGATCATGGCCAGAAGCCTTCCCATCGAGGTGACCAACGGAACCCTCGAGGGCGACATCGTTCCCGGCGACATCACCTTCTTCCGTCTGCAGAGCACCGCGGACAACATTCTCCGCGCTTATATCGCCCAGGGCGAGGTCCTTCCGGTAGCGACCCGGTCCTTCGGTTCCATCGGTATCTTTGCGATTCCGGAGATGGATCGTTTCTATCGTCATGTCCTGATCGAAAAGGGCTTTCCGCATCACGGCGCCGTCGCTTTCGGACATCACGGCAAAGCACTGTTCGAAGTATTCAAGTATATCGGTGTACCGGTAGAGGAGATCGGATACAATCAGCCGGCAGGCGTACGTTATCCGACCGAGAATCCCTGGAGATAATCACTCTGTCACAGCGGGGCTGCTGCTTGCTGCAGCAGCCCTTTTTCTAATCAGGCATGGGAGGTAGCTATGTATTATATCGGAGTAGATCTTGGAACATCCGCCGTCAAGCTTCTTCTGATGGATGAAGACGGCACCATCATGAATATCGTTTCAAAGGAATATCCCCTGGAGTTCCCGCATCCGGGCTGGTCACAGCAGAATCCGCTGGACTGGTATGAGAAGAGCATGGAAGGAATCAAAGAGCTGACGGCGGGAATCGACAAGACAAAGGTGGCCGGCATCGGCTGCGGCGGCCAGATGCACGGCCTTGTGACGCTGGACAAAGACGATCAGGTGATCCGGCCGGCCATTCTGTGGAATGACGGACGGACCGGCAAGGAGACCGATTATCTGAACAACGAGATCGGGAAGGACAAGCTGTCCCAGTATACGGCCAACATCGCTTTTGCGGGCTTTACCGCACCGAAGATCCTCTGGATGCAGAAGAACGAACCGGAGCTTTTCGCCCGGATCGAGAAGATCATGCTTCCCAAGGACTATGTGGCCTACCGTCTGACCGGATCCTTCTGTACGGATCTGTCGGATGCCTCCGGCATGCTGCTCCTGGATGTGAAGAACCGCTGCTGGTCCAAAGAGATGATGGAGATCTGCGGCGTGAAGGAATCACAGCTTCCGAAGCTGTATGAGAGCTGGGAGGTCGTAGGAACCCTGAAGCCGGAGATCGCGGCAGAGCTTGGATTTGCACCGGATGTCAAGGTCGTGGCCGGAGCCGGCGACAATGCGGCGGCAGCCGTGGGAACCGGAACGGTCGGCGACGGACAGTGTAATATTTCTCTGGGAACCTCCGGTACGATCTTTATCTCCAGCAAGGAGTTCGGCGTAGATGAAAACAATGCGCTTCATTCCTTTGACCATGCCGACGGCACCTATCATCTGATGGGCTGCATGCTCAGCGCTGCATCCTGCAACAAATGGTGGGTGGAGGAGATCCTCGGTGCCACGGATTTTGCGGCGGAGCAGGAAGGCATCAACAAGCTGGGAGAGAACCCGGTCTTCTTCCTTCCCTATCTGATGGGAGAACGTTCTCCTCACAACAACCCGGACGCAAGAGGCGTTTTCTTCGGAATGTCCATGGATACCACCCGCGCGGACATGACCGAAGCCGTTCTGGAAGGCGTGACCTTCGGACTTCGTGACTCCCTGGAGGTGGCCAGAAGCCTCGGGCTCAACATCGAACGGACCAAGATCTGCGGAGGCGGCGCAAAGAGCCCCCTGTGGAAGAAGATGGTGGCCAACATCATGAACCTGAAGGTGGATGTGCTGGAGAATGAACAAGGGCCGGCCATGGGCGGCGCCATGCTGGCAGCCGTTGGCTGCGGAGCCTATCCGGATGTGGAAACCATTGCGAAAAAGATCGTCAAGGTCGTGGAAACGGTGGAACCGGATCCCGAACTGACTGCGAAATATGAGGAAAGATATCAGAAGTTCCGCAAGCTCTATCCGGCCTTGAAGGAACTGTTCTGAAACAGCATCCCTTGCGGCAGCAGAAAAAAACTTCTATAATAGAAGCTCGGAAAAGACAATTTTACCTTCCGGAAATATGGAAACCGGCGCTGGCTGGATGAGGATAATTATAAGGATCTGATCGCACGGTATGAGGAGATGGAAGAAGGCCCCCGTTTTGTATGGCTTCTGACCTATCAGAATCATGCCTGGTATGAGCAGAACGAACCGGAATATGACACCGTACATGTGACGGAGGATCCGGGGGAGCAGCAGCTGACAGAGCAGCTGAATGAATATTTGACGAGCCTCGAGATGTCGGCGGAGGCAATCCGGGAGCTGACAGAGCATTTCGAAAAGTCGGAACGGCCCGTGATCATCTGTATGCTGGGCGATCATGCGCCGGTCATGATCAATCATCTGGAATGCGGAGCCACAGACGATGATGACAGAAGGGAGATTCTTGCAAGAATGGTTCCCTGGATGATATGGTCCAATTCTGCTGTCGGGGAAGAAAAACTTCCCGCTGTGATGAGCACCTTTTTCATGCCGGCCACCCTGACGGACCTTGCGGGTATTCCGCTGCCCTTATACTATGAGGTGATGCTG
>CAMOUV010000029.1 GCA_946626695.1 uncultured Blautia sp. | reverse complement strand
GGCTATGTAGTACAGGAGCCGCAGGCTCTCCGCGGCCGCTGGCGGGAATCCTTCGGAATGGAAGCACCTTTATATATAGAAGTCGGAATGGGAAAAGGCCGCTTTATCATGGAGATGGCACAAAAAAATCCGGCCATCTGCTTCGTAGGAATTGAAATGTACGACAGTGTCCTTCTCCGCGCCCTCCAGAAAAAACAGGAACTGGAAGAAACCGGCGTCCCGCTTCAGAACCTGAAATTCATCCGTGCGGACGCACGGCTTCTTCCCGAGATCTTTGCGGAAAACGAAGTCGACCGGATCTACCTGAACTTCTCCGACCCCTGGCCCAAAGCCCGCCACGACAAAAGACGCCTGACCTCCCGAGTCTTTCTCCAAAGATACAGCCAGATCCTGAAACCCGAGGGTCGGGTGGAATTCAAAACCGACAACCGTACACTATTTGATTTCTCCCTGGAAGAAGCAGAAGCCGCCGGCTGGACCATCCTGCAGAAAACCTTTGATCTCCATCATGATCCCGAAATGTGCCGGGACAACATCATGACCGAATACGAAGAAAAATTCAGCAGCGAAGGCAACCCGATCTGTAAGATGATTATCAGAAGATGATGACCTCATCCGGCGAATCTGTTCTGATGGAGAAGGAGCATCTGCTTTCCTTTACCAACGGAACAACCAGGACCTCACTTCGGCGAGTCTGTTCTGATGGAGAAGGAGCATCTGCTTTCCTTTATCAACGGAATAACCAGGACCTCATCCGGCGAATCTGTTCTGATGGAGAAGGAGCATCTGCTTTCCTTTTCCACCGGAACAATCAGGTCCTCACCCTGGCAAATCTGTTCTTGCAGATGTACGGCTTCTCGACGGACTTCTGATTTCTGCTGTCCGCAGAGGGACGACATCCGTGTCGTACAGCTGCGAACCGCAGAAATCGGGAAGTCAGGAGAGGGACGAACATGCAAAACAGATTCGCCGGGGCGAGGACCGTTAACTGGAAGGAACCACAACTTGCTAGGGCGATAACGTTCATTTGTAAGAGGCAAGTCAAGAAGCCAAATCCCGCGGTTGTCATCCGCCTCAAAATATGCTATCATGTTCGAAGCCCGGAAACAACGCCCGGAAGGATCTCCGATCCGCCCCGGGCGCTTATTAAAAGAAAGAAGGTGAAGCTATGGTTGAATTAGATCAGTTCAAGTCGATTCTTGCGACGTACACAGAACCATTAGTGGAAGTGAGGGATTCACTTTGACCTCGCTAACAAAGAGCAGAGAGTCGAAGAATTAGAGCGTGAGATGGAAGCTCCGGACTTCTGGGACAACGCGGAAGAATCCCAGAAAAAGATGAAGGAGCTCTCCAGCCTGAAAAGCGACATGGAAACCTATCGGAGCCTGAAAAGCCAGATGGAAGATATGGAAACCATGATCGAAATGGGATATGAAGAAAACGATCCGGCCCTGATCCCGGAGATTCAGGAAATGCTGGATCAGTTCATCCAGGATTTTGACAATATCCGGATCAAGACCCTCCTGTCCGGAGAGTACGATACGGAAAACGCCATCGTCAAGCTGAATGCGGGTGCCGGCGGCACCGAAGCCTGTGACTGGTGCGGAATGCTCTACCGGATGTACACCCGCTGGGCCGAACGGAAGGGATTCTCCATCGAGGTGCTGGATTATCTGGACGGCGATGAAGCCGGAGTCAAATCCGTGACCTTCCAGGTGGACGGGGAAAATGCCTACGGCTACCTGAAATCGGAGAAAGGCGTACATCGTCTGGTCCGTATTTCTCCCTTCAATGCCGCAGGCAAAAGACAGACCTCCTTCGTATCCTGCGATGTGATGCCGGATATCGAGAAGGATCTGGATGTGGAGATCAATGACGACGATATCCGGATCGATACCTACCGAAGCAGCGGTGCCGGCGGTCAGCACATCAACAAGACCTCATCCGCCATCCGGATCACCCATTTCCCGACCGGGATCGTGGTGCAGTGCCAGAATGAACGATCCCAGCATCAGAACAAGGACAAGGCTATGCAGATGCTGAAGGCCAAGCTGTTCATGCTGAAGCAGGAAGAAGCGGAAGCTAAGCTTTCCGGTATCCGCGGCGAAGTGACGGATATCGGCTGGGGTCATCAGATCCGTTCGTATGTCCTGCAGCCTTACACAATGGTCAAGGATCTGCGGACGAACGAGGAGACCGGCAACGTCAACGCCGTGCTGGACGGAGCGATCGACCCGTTTATCAACGCCTATCTGAAGTGGAAAGCTCTGAATGTGAACGCGGTTTCCTGATCACGGAGAGTTGTGTTCTTTCCGGTAAATGATGCATATGTGGAGTCATAATGACAGATACATACTTGCATTCTGTGCCCTGTTATGATAAGATATCTCTCGTAGAAAAACATTTGTCCGCAATATGCGGACAAGCTGGAGATATCATCATGGACAAGAGGGAAGAAAAAAAGAAATACTACGTAGTGAGAGAGCGTGCGGTTCCGGAGGTGCTTCTGAGGGTGGTCAATGCCCAGAAGCTCCTGGATTCCGGCAAGGCTCTGACTGTCCAGGAGGCAGCAGACCAGACCGGGATCAGCCGCAGCTCTTTTTATAAGTATAAAGACGATATTTTCCCGTTTCATGAAGAGGCAAAAGGCAAGACCATCACCTTCATCATTCAGATGGACGATGCACCGGGGCTTTTGTCCCGGGTCCTTTCGGAGATCGCGGATCATCAGGGGAATATCCTGACGATCCATCAGAGTATTCCCATCAACGGAGTGGCTACCCTGACCCTGAGCGTGGAGATCCTTCCGGGAGAGGGAGATGCCGAAGGGATGATCGGAGAGATTGAACAGATTGAAGGCGTGCATTATTTAAAGATACTGGGACGGGAGTGAAGAAGAATGATCAAGGCAGCAGTTTTAGGATACGGTACAGTCGGTTCGGGTGTATATGAGGTGATCAGGACCAATCGGGAACGGATCGCAAAAAATGCGGGCGAAGAGATCCAGATAAAATATGTGCTGGATCTGCGGGAATTCCCCGGGGACCCCGTAGAGGAGGTCCTGGTTCACGATTTTAACCGGATCCTTGAGGATCCGGAGGTACAGATCATCGCGGAAGTGATGGGCGGCACCGGTGCGGCCTACACCTTTACAAAACAGGCCCTGCTGGCCGGTAAAAGCGTGTGTACCTCCAACAAGGCTCTGGTGGCGGAGCATGGCCGTGAGCTGATGGAGATCGCCAGGGAAAAGAATATCAACTATCTGTTCGAAGCCAGCTGCGGCGGCGGGATTCCCATCATCCGTGCGTTGAATGCATCGCTCACCGGCGATGAGATCGATGAGATCACGGGAATCCTGAACGGAACCACCAACTATATGCTGTACAAGATGGATGTGGAAGGGACCGATTTTGACGAGGTCCTGAAGGAAGCTCAGGCGAAGGGATATGCCGAGGCGGACCCTACGGCCGATGTGGAAGGCCATGACGCCTGCCGCAAGATCGCCATTCTCTCGACCCTGGCCTATCAGAAATATATCGATTACAAGGATATCTATACCGAAGGGATCACCCGGATCACCCCGGAGGATATGGATTACGCGAGAGCCATCAACCGCAAGATCAAGCTGCTGGCCACCAGCAAGAATCTGCCGGAAGGCTGTTATGCCATGGTGGCGCCGTTCCTGGTCAATGACGAAAATCCGCTGTACGGCGTGAATGATGTGTTCAACGCGGTCTTTGTCCATGGAAACATGCTGGGCGATGCCATGTTCTATGGCAGCGGTGCGGGGAAACTTCCCACCGCCAGCGCCGTGGTTGGAGACATGGTGGATGCAGCCCGTAATCTGAAGGCAGGGACTATCCGGAACGGCTGGTCCAGTGAACCGGCAAATCAGATGAGCATGGATCATGTGACGGGAGAGTTTCTGGTGCGCATCAAGGCAGAGGCAAAGGAGCTGGCGGAGAGCGTTTTTGAGACAAAGACGATCCTGCAGCTGCCCAATCATCCCGAAGAGATGGCCCTTCTGACCGGCGAGATGAGCCAGGGCGAATACAGAGAGAAAGCGGCACAGCTTACGGATCAGATCCTGGGTATGATCCGGATCAAAGACTGACAGGTACATATATGCTGATCGTAAAAAAATTCGGCGGGACTTCCGTCGCGGATAAGGAAAGAATCTATAACGTGGCAAAGCGCTGCATCGAGGACTACTATGCGGGCAACGACGTGGTGGTGGTGCTTTCGGCCATGGGAAAATACACCGACGAGCTTCTGGACATGGCCCATGATATCAGTGAAAAGCCGCCCAAACGGGAGGTGGACATGCTGCTGACTGTGGGTGAACAGATTTCCGTGTCTCTGATGGCCATGGCCATGAACGAGCTGCGGGTACCGGCTGTCTCTCTGAACGCCTTTCAGGTGAGCATGCACAGTACCAGCGATCACGGGAATGCGCGTCTGAAGAGGATCGACACCGAGAGGATCCTGCGGGAGCTGGAAAACCGGAAGATCGTTCTGGTGACCGGTTTCCAGGGTGTGAATAAATTTGACGACTATACGACGTTGGGCAGGGGCGGTTCCGATACCACCGCGGTTGCCCTGGCGGCGGCCCTGCATGCGGACGCCTGCGAGATCTACACCGATGTGGACGGGATTTATACGGCGGATCCGAGGCTTGTTCCCACCGCCCGAAAGCTGAAGGAGATCACCTACGACGAGATGCTGGATCTGGCCACGCTCGGGGCCGGAGTTCTGCATAACCGTTCGGTGGAAATGGCTAAGAAATACAGCGTTCCTCTTGTTGTCCGGTCCAGTCTGAACAACAATGAAGGAACTGTGGTAAAGGAGGAAATCAGTGTGGAACGGATGCTGATCAGTGGTGTGGCATTGGATACGGACGCCGTGCGTATTGCGGTGATCGGTCTGAAGGATGTTCCCGGCACGGCCTTCAAGGTCTTTGACGTGCTGGCAAAGAAGAAGATCAACGTGGATGTGATCCTTCAGTCCATCGGACGGTCCGGCACCAAGGATATTTCCTTCACGGTTCACAAGAATGATCTGGATGAAGCGGTGGCAGCGCTGGAGGCTGCCAGAGCAAGACTTGGCTTCAAGGAGCTTCACGCGGTCAAGAGCATCGCGAAGCTGTCCATTGTCGGCGCCGGCATGATGAGCAATCCCGGTGTGGCCGCCAAAATGTTCGAAAGCCTGTACAATGCAGGTGTCAATATCAACATGATCTCCACCTCGGAGATCCGTGTTACCGTACTGATCAACGAAAAGGATGGCATCCGCGCGATGAATGCGGTTCACGATGCCTTTGATCTTGCGGATTAAGTTTGGAGTGTGAAATGGAAGGCACGATATCAAAATGGAAAGGAATGGCGCGGAACTCTCTGAGAGGGCGTTTCGGCGCAGCGATGCTGGTGACGATCGCCGTTCCTCTGATGAATATGCTGGCCGGCGTGATCGGGGCTTCCCTGTTTCCGGGGAGGGATCTTCTGAGCATCGTTCTCGGCCAGGTATTCTCTTTTGCCATCACTCTGGTGATGAGCATATTTTCCGTGGGAATGTGCAGGATGCTGCTGAAGATGGCCCGGAGAGAGGAGTATTCCTACGGGGATCTCCTGTATTATTTCCGGAATCAGCCGGACCGGGTGATCTGGGCATCGCTGCTGATGGCGTTTATCGCCTGGGTGACCTCGCTTCCAAGCCTGATTTATGACTATGCAGCCGTCGCACCGGAGCTGCCCGCCGATCTTACGGCCGTTTCGCTGGAGACTGCGGAGGCATTTCTGCAATATCAGCTGAACTATCTGGTCATCAATATGGTCGGACTGGTGCTGAATGTGGTCCTGACCCTGCCATTCGCCCAGACGTATTATATTCTGGTGGATGAATCGGAGATCAGCGGCATGGAAGCGGTACGGGAGAGTTTCCGGATGATGAAGGGACACTTCGGGAAATACATCCTGCTGCAGCTGTCCTTCGTGCCCTGGATGCTTCTGGTGGCTGTCACCTATTTTCTGATCATGTTGTGGGTCGTTCCCTATCTGGAAATGACCAATGTTATGTTTTACAGAGAACTTCGAGGAGAAATCTGATGGATATCAACCATACCATAGCCCGGGAGCTGGGCGTACGGAATGAACAGGTGGATGCTGCCGTGCAGCTGATCGACGAGGGAAATACCATTCCCTTTATTGCCAGATACCGAAAGGAAGTGACCGGAGCACTGAATGACGAGCAGCTCCGGACTCTTTTTGAACGGCTGACCTATCTGCGGAATCTGGAGGAGCGGAAGACTCAGGTGCTGAACAGCATCTCGGAGCAGGGAAAGCTCACGCCGGAACTGGAAAAGCAGATCCGGGAGGCCCAGACCCTGGTCGTCGTGGAGGACCTGTACAGACCCTACCGGCCCAAGAGACGGACCCGGGCCACCATCGCAAAGGAAAAGGGGCTGGAGCCGCTGGCCAATATCATCCTGATGCAGGCTCCGGGGACGGATGTGATGAAAGAGGCGCAGAGCTTCATTTCGGAGGAAAAGGAAGTCCTGACGGCGGAGGATGCCATAGCCGGCGCAAAGGACATCATTGCAGAATATATCTCGGATCAGGCAGAGTTCCGCATGCATATCCGTACGGTGACGGCGGCCCGGGGAACGGTCCGCTCGGAAGCCAAGGACCCGGAAGCCTCCTCCGTGTATGAAAATTACTATGAGTTTGAAGAGCCGGTGAAGAAGCTTGCCGGTCACCGGATCCTGGCCCTGAACCGGGGCGAAAAGGAAAAATTCCTTACGGTGAAGATCGACGCTCCGGAGGATGAGATCCTGCGGTCTCTCGCTAACCAGATCATCCGGAAGGGAAACGAAGAAACCGCGGCCATTCTGCGGGAGGTGATCGATGACAGCTATCACCGTCTGATCGCACCGGCCATCGAAAGGGAGATCCGGAATGATCTGACCGAAAAGGCAGAGGACGGAGCCATTTCCGTATTCGGGAAAAATCTGGAACAGCTGCTGATGCAGCCGCCCATCGCCGGGCAGGTGGTGCTGGGATGGGACCCGGCCTTCCGTACCGGCTGCAAGCTGGCCGTGGTGGACGCCACCGGCAAAGTCCTGGATACCACGGTGGTCTATCCCACGGCGCCGACCAACGAGCAGAAGATCCGGGCGGCAAAGGAGACGGTGAAAAAGCTGATCCACAAATACAATGTCACCCTGATCTCCGTGGGGAACGGAACGGCATCCAGAGAATCCGAGCAGGTGATCGTGGAGATGCTGAAGGAGATTCCGGAGCATGTGCAGTACGTGATCACCAACGAAGCCGGTGCTTCGGTCTATTCTGCCAGCAAGCTGGCGACGGAGGAATTTCCGAATTTCGATGTAGGCCAGAGAAGTGCTGCCTCCATCGCCAGAAGGGTGCAGGATCCGCTGGCGGAGCTGGTAAAGATCGATCCCAAGTCCATCGGGGTTGGACAGTATCAGCATGACATGAACCAGAAGAAGCTGGGCGAGGCCCTGAACGGCGTGGTGGAGGACTGTGTCAACAAGGTGGGCGTGGATCTGAACACCGCCTCGGCCTCCCTGCTGGAGTATATATCCGGCATCACGAAGGTGACCGCGAAAAACATTGTGGCTTACCGGGAAGAGAACGGGCAGTTTGTGACGCGGAAGGATCTGCTGAAGGTCGCCAAGCTGGGCCCCAAGGCCTTTGAACAATGCGCCGGCTTCCTGCGGATCAACGGAGGAAAGAACCCGCTGGATTCCACCAGCGTCCATCCGGAAAGCTATGAGGCGGCGGAGAAGCTTCTCACGGTTCTGGGATATACGGCGGAGGACATCCGGACCGGAGGTCTGAAGGGAATCTCCAAAAAGGCGAAAAACCTTTCCAGACTGGCTTCGGAGCTGGAGATCGGCGAGCTGACCCTCTCCGATATCGTGGCAGAGCTGGAAAAACCGGGAAGAGATCCCCGGGATGAGATGCCCAAGCCCATTCTGCGGACGGATGTGCTGGACATGAAGGATCTGAAGGAAGGCATGATCCTGAAGGGAACCGTGCGGAATGTGATCGATTTCGGAGCGTTTGTGGACATCGGCGTGCATCAGGACGGTCTGGTTCATGTTTCCGAAATGAGCGAGAAATTTATCCGTCACCCTCTGGAAGCGGTGAGCGTGGGGGATGTGGTGGAGGTCCGCGTACTGGGCGTGGATCTGAAGAAGAAACGGATCAGCCTTTCCATGAAGGGGATCCGCTGACAAAACGAAAAAAGGGCTGCTGCACAGCTGTGCAGCAGCCTTTTTGCATGGGTGTCGTGTTATTCGTCCCAGCCTTCGTAAAAACGGATGGTCACGCAGATATTCCGGATGATCTCACCATCCCGGATCGGGATGTCCTCCGCATCGGTGACGGGAGGAAGGACCGCTTCGTCCTCCATCAATTCTGCCGTGATCCAGTCTGAAGCCGCCTGGTTGGCTTCATCCACCGCTTCCTCCAGCGTCTCGGCAAAGACCACGGCACCCGCAAGGTCAGGAAAGCGGCCGGTATAGGTGCCTTCATCCGTCCGGCTGAAGACGGCAGGATAAATGAATTTCATAGCTTCTCCTTTTCGCTGTCGATCCCGTTTTTCTCACAGATATCGGCAAGACAGCAGCGTTCACAGTATGGGCTGCGGGTCCGTGCGGTACAGACCTCCCGCCCGTGCAGCACGAAACGATGACAAAGATCGTTCCCCTCCTCCGGAGGAATGATCTTCCAGAGGGCCATTTCTACTTTTTTCGGTTCCTTGACGTCATGGACAAGACCGATCCGGTTGCAAAGCCGGATACAGTGGGTATCGGTCACAATGGCAGGCTTCCCGAACACATCCCCCATAATGAGATTGGCACTTTTCCGGCCGACTCCGGGAAGGGAAAGCAGGGTGTCAAAATCATCCGGCACCTGTCCGCCGAATTCATCCCGCAGACGGCGCATGCAGGCGCTGATATCCCGGGCCTTGCTTTTTCCAAGACCGCAGGGGTGGACGATGGCCTCGATTTCCTCGGGCGAAGCCTCCGCCAGGGCATTGACATCCGGGTACTTTGCGTACAGATCCTGTACCACAACGTTTACGCGGGCATCTGTACACTGGGCAGCCAGCCGCACGCTGACCAGAAGCTTCCAGGCTTCATCAAAGTCCAGCGTACAGTCCGCAAGAGGGTATTCGTTTTTCAGACGGTCGATCACGGTGAGCGCACACTCTTTTACATCCATGGTGGCTCCTCTTATTTGGTCAGCAGGGACTTGTCATAGCTTACCCGGTTGATGGCCTTGACGGTACCGTTTACAATGTCGCAGACCTGCCATACGGTTCCGTAGGTGTTTGGAACGGAATAAGAGGTAAGCAGTTTGCTTCCGCTGTAGATATCGATCTTGGCGCCGGATTTGGCCAGGGCATTGGTGTTGGCGGAATTCCGGTTGCTGTAGTCATGTACATAAATATGGTAGACGCCGGCCTTGCCCTTGGACAGATCCAGGGTGTTGGTCTCCGGTCCGTAGGATTTCTTGCAGTCCACATCCAGGAGGGAAAGGACAAAGCCGCTCAGGGTATATTTCCGCTTGCTCCAGTAGGTGTGGAAACGGCTGGTTCCGTTGGTCGGGCCGGTCACATGCAGGTCAAGATCCTTCGGAGCGGCGCCCCAGGAAAGAACAATACGATACTTGTTGGCTGCAATGTTCTGGGTGATCGGGGTGGAAACCGTCCGGTTGGCGGTCAGAGCCACGTTCACATAGTATCCGACGAAGTTCTTCTTCGTGATCTGCAGCGTGTAATTCCCCTTGGGAAGATTCAGCGCATAGGCACCCTTGTTGTCGGTCTTGGTGGAGGCGACGATGGGGCCGGTCCGGTTGTTTTTGCCGCTCCGGGCATCCACCTGGGCTCCGCTTACCGCCTTGCCGGTGGCGGCATCCTTGACGGTACCGGTGACCTTGTAATTGTTGGCCGGTGATACGTTGGCTTTGGCCGTCTTGTTGTTCGAAACGGTATGATTTGCGTAATATGTCTTAAAGTCCTTGTGGGTGATGGCGATGGTATAATCACCCTTTTTCAGTTTCAGGGTGGCCACGCCTTTTGAGTCGGTCTTGGCGGAAGCGACGACGGGGCCGGTCCGGTTGTTCTTACCGCTTCGCGCATCTACATTCGCACCGCTCAGAAGAGAGCCGTTGGCGGAGCTTTTGGCGGTGATGGTAAAGGCGTAGACCGCGTTGGGATCTGCGGTGACCTTGACGGTACATTTCGCACTGGCTGATGATCCGTTGTAAGAGGCCGTGCAGGTGATCGTAGCCGTGCCGGCGGAAACCGCCGTGATCTTGCCGGCAGAGGAAACCTTGGCAACCTTGGTGTTGCTGCTGGTCCACTTTACGGAAGACGGAGTGATCGTGTTCGGAGACACGGTATACTTCAGGGTAAGGGTCTTGCCGGCCATCAGGGTCGAACTGGTGGAGCTGAGCGAAACATATGTGATCTTATTCGCTGTGGTCGAATTGGATTTTTTCGTGACGTTCAGTTTGTAATCCGTTCTCTTCTGGGTCATATACGAATAATTGGGCCAACGATAACCGGTCAGCTTCTTGGAACTCATGTTAAAGGTTCCGCCAAAATAGCTTCGGTTGAAATTGCTGATCGTTTTGATCCATCCTCCCGGATTAATCACGATCTCGCCGGTGGAAAGATTGACCTTTCCGGATATATTCCAGCTTCCGGTTTCCTGATAAAGCTCTCCGGGAATGGCGGCAAGATAAAGTCCGCCTTTAAAATTCCCATTGCTGTCGCAGCTTGAGAAGATTAATGTGACATGCCGCTTCACGATCACAAGCTGATTATTGGAGTTCCAGGCCGTGCCGTCATATTCCCCGTCCCAGGTACCTTTTACCTGCTCGGGCGTGATGGCGGCAGCCTTGACGCTGATGCCGGTAAACATCACCATCAGAAACGACAGTAACAAAAACAGACCGTTTTTCTTGCACCATTTCTTCATAGTGTTCCCTCCTTGCTGTGTGTCCGTATTCTCTGTACCACAAGCTGAAAAACCAAGACGGACACCGGTCCCGGATCAACTTTTCTTATTTTTTATTTTATAAAAGAATCACCTGTTTGTCAACGATTCAAAGCCTTCGGAGGCAGTCACACCGAAGGCGTCCCTTGTGGAGGAGAGGGACGAACATGCAAAACATATTCGGCTGTCAGAATGATCGGGAACAGGAACGTCCATATTCCTTTTCTCCTATTGACGAATTCTCTTTTTCAAAATAAAATGGAAGAACATGTTGCAGGAAACGGAGTCAGCTATGGATAAGAAAGAAAACAACAGAGAAGAGGGCAGGGACTGGAAGTTCATCATCGGCACGGTGATCCTGGCTGCCGTCATGATCCTGATGGGTACTTTTTTCTGGAGAACGGTGGCAGACCAGGCAGCGCTGGTGAAGGAAGAGGAAGCGCGGGAAGAGGCGCAGGCCGTGAATGCCATCTACATGCATTACGGAGACGTGTTCAAGACCGGCATCTTTGTGGACATGAATACAAAACAGCTTTTTACAGCTGAAATCCCTGCCGAGGGGATCGTGAACAAGAAAGGAACCATGATCCACGGCGATGTACTCGAAGAGGGAGATATGGTGAGGATCTACGGAGATAACGTTATTTCCCCTGCAGAGGAAGGACAGCTTCCGGTATACGAAAACATCAGCCGGATGCAGAGAACCGGCAGAGCGACCCTGGAAGAAGCGGAAGAATACCGCCGGATCGTGAAGGAAGCTTCCGGACCGGAAAAGCAGTAAGACCGAACCGTCCCGGTCAGAGGAGAAGCGTTTCAGGAATCCGTGCGGCTGTTCTTTTTTCGGATCCGGAGCCGGCGGAAGAAATCGGAGAGCATGGACGAGCATTCCTCCTCCAGAATCCCCCGGGTGATCTTTACCTGATGATTGAAGCCTTCGATCTGGAGAAGGTTCAGCACACTCCCTGCACAGCCGGCCTTCGGGTTCATGCAGCCGATAAACACCTCATCGATCCGGGACTGGACAAGAGCGCCGGCACACATCTGGCAGGGTTCGAGGGTTACATACATGGAGCAGCCCTCCAGCCGCCAGTCTCCGAGCTTGCGGCTGGCTTTGCGGATGGCATTCAGTTCGGCGTGGGACAGGGTGTTTTTATCGGTATTCCGACGGTTGTAGCCGCGGGCTATGATCTTTCCGTCACAGACGATCACACAGCCGATGGGGACTTCATCCAGCGCTTCGGCTTTCCTGGCCTGGCGGATGGCTTCCTTCATAAAACGTTCGTTTTCTGTCATGGGACTCCTTTACCGGAAAGCATCCGGTTTTATACAAAAGTCTGTAATCTGATTTATCCTATCATGAACCGGTACCGAAAGCAAGACGGCCGGACGGTTTCACAGGAACGGAGGAAACGATGAAAATCTGCGGATTAAACCGAACAACGCTTCTTGATTATCCCGGCAGGGTGGCCTGCACGATCTTTATCGGCGGCTGCAACTACCGGTGCCCCTTCTGCCAGAACGGAGGACTGGTGACGGATGTGCAGAATCAGCCGGGGATGCCGGAGGAAGAGATCCTTTCTTTTCTGAAGAAGAGACAGGGGATCCTGGAAGGGGTCTGCATAACGGGAGGAGAACCCTCCCTGCAGCCGGAGCTGCCCGGCTTCCTGAAGCAGATCCGGGAGCTGGGATATGACATCAAGCTGGATACCAACGGGACCCGGCCGGAGGTGATCAAAAGCCTGGCCCGGGAAAATCTGGTCACGAAGATCGCCATGGACATCAAAGCATCGCCGGACCATTATGCGTCTCTCGCGGGGGTTCCGGATCCGTGGATGACACAGATCCTGGAAACGGCGGATTTCCTGCTCCGGGGGGATCTGGACTACGAATTCCGGACGACCGTGGTGAAGGAGCTTCATTCGGAGGAGGATTTTGCGGTCATCGCAGAGTGGCTTGCCGGTGCAAAAGCGTATTATCTGCAGGAATACCGGGATTCGGAGATGGTTCTGGTTCCGGGATACCATGGCTGCAGTCTGGAGACCATGGAGAAGTACCGGGATATTCTCCGGAAGACCATCCATACGGTGGAGATCCGGGGAATTGATGAATAACAGATCAAGGAAAGAGGAAAAAAATGAATCTGAGAGAACTGGAAGTAGGAAAAAGCGGATGCGTGACGGTCGTGGGCGGCGAAGGCGCTCTCCGGCAGCATTTTCTGGATATGGGGATCATCCCCGGTGCTGTTATAACCGTGGTGAAATATGCCCCGCTGGGAGACCCGGTGGAGCTGCGGCTCCACGGCTATGAACTGACGCTCCGCCTGGATGACGCGGCGAGGATCGAGGTGATTCCGGCAGACTCCCAGGAGGAACGGAAGGAACCGAAAAAGCAAAAGGAAAGACACGCTCACCCCGGTCTGGGTGAAGGCGGCAAATTTCATCCGAAGGGGAGCGGAAATCCGCTTCCGGACGGGACTCTCCTTACCTTTGCGCTGGTAGGAAACCAGAACAGCGGCAAAACGACGCTGTTTAACCAGCTGACCGGAGCCAAGCAGCATGTGGGAAATTTCCCGGGAGTGACGGTGGACCGGAAGGACGGAGAGATCCTCGGCCATGGCAACACCCTGATCACGGATCTCCCTGGCATCTATTCCATGTCCCCGTATTCCAGCGAGGAACTGGTATCCCGGGATTTTGTGCTCCGGGAAAAACCGAAGGCTGTGATCAATATCGTGGATGCCACCAACATCGAACGGAACCTGTATCTCACGATGCAGCTTCTCGAGATGGAGATCCCGGTGGTGGTGGCGCTGAATATGATGGACGAGATGCTGGGAAACGGCGGGGCTGTGGATGTCAATGCCATGGAAGCTCTGCTGGGCGTTCCGGTGGTCCCGATCTCCGCCGCCAAAAACCAGGGTATCCACGAGCTGGTGGAGCATGCGGTTCACATCGCAAAATATCAGGAAAAGCCCACCCGCATTGATTTCTGCGGACCCGAGGACCATGGCGGAGCCGTACACCGTTGTCTGCATGCGGTCAGCCATCTGATCGAGGATCACGCCAGGGCCGAAGGAATCCCGGTACGTTTTGCGGCGGACAAAGCCATCGAAGGGGACGAACGGATCCTGGATCAGCTGAAGCTGGATCAGAATGAAAGAGAGACTCTGGAGCACATCACCATTCAGATGGAACGGGAGAGAGGACTGGACCGGAGCGCTGCGATCGCAGATATGCGGTTTGCCTTTATCATGAAGGTCTGTAAGCAGTGCGTTTCAAAACCGGTGGAGAGCAAGGAGCACATACGAAGCCAGAACATCGACAGGATCCTGACCGGCCGGTTTACGGCGATCCCCGTGTTTATCGGGGTCATGGCTCTCGTGTTTCATCTGACCTTCAATGTGGTCGGGGCCAGGCTTCAGGATCTTCTGGCCATGGGAATCGGACATCTGACGGATCTTGTGGACCGGGCGATGACAGCCGGCGGCGTAAACAAGGCCATTCATGAGCTGGTGGTCAAGGGGATTTTTGAAGGCGTGGGCAGCGTACTGAGCTTTCTGCCCATCATTGTGACCATGTTTTTCTTTCTGTCGCTTCTGGAGGACAGCGGCTATATCGCCCGGGTGGCTTTCTTCATGGACAAGCTGCTGCGGAGGATCGGCCTTTCCGGCCGGAGCATTGTTCCGATGCTGATCGGTTTCGGATGTACGGTTCCGGCAGTCATGTCCACCCGGACTCTTCCCAGTGAGAGAGACCGGAAGATGACGATCCTGCTGACGCCCTTCATGAGCTGTACGGCAAAGCTCCCGATCTATGCCTTTTTTGTGAATGCCTTTTTCCCGGGAAAGGGCGGCCTGATCATGACCGCACTGTATGTCACAGGGATCCTTTTCGGGATCCTGGCAGCGCTCCTGTACAGGAAAACCCTGTTCAGGGGAGAGGCGGTTCCTTTTGTCATGGAGCTGCCCAATTACCGGCTGCCGAGCCCCCGGAGTGTTCTTCAGCTTCTGTGGGAAAAATCCAAGGACTTTCTGGAAAGAGCCTTTTCGGTCATCCTGATCGCCACCATTGTGGTCTGGTTCCTGCAGAGCTTTGACTTCCGGCTGAATCTGGTCCAGAACTCGAAGGACAGTATCCTGGCCACCATTTCCGGCGTTCTGGCGCCTCTGTTCAGGCCCGTCGGGCTTGGAGACTGGCGGATTGTGACCTCCCTGGTCAGCGGTTTCATGGCGAAGGAAAGTGTGGTGTCGATCCTGAACATGCTGTTTAAGACGGACGGAGGCGTGGCAGCTGTGATGAGCAATCTTACGGCGGCTTCTCTCCTGGTATTCAGTCTGCTGTATACGCCCTGTGTCGCGGCGATCGCATCCATTAAAAGAGAGCTCGGGAAAAAATGGGCCGTCTATGTGATTGTCTGGCAGTGTTTTGTGGCCTGGATCGGCGCCTTTCTGGTCCATCTGATCGGAATGGCGGCCGGCCTGGCGTAAGGAGGCAGAAAATGGGAATTCTGGACTGGATCATACTGGCGTTGGTGGCTTTTCTCGTGGTTCTTGCCGTCCGTCATATCCGGAGCAAAGAAAAAGGCTGCAGCTGCGGGTGCGCCGGATGTCCCGGACAAAGCACATGTACGAAACGAACGGAAGGAAAAACGAAAAGAAAATAGCCGCAAACTGCACATATTTGAATTGATTTTGTCGTGATAATGCATTAAAATGATATCAGGTTCAAAAGACCATATAATATGTGCCTGCACATATTTTGATGACTTTGGGACCTGCAAAGTCAGGGGCAGATGCTTTTGATCCTGACATCATTCAATCTGAAGGAGGATATACTATGAAAACAAGAAAAGTACTGGCAGCTCTGTTGTCATCCGCTATGGTTCTCTCCATGGGAGCCGCAGTACATGCAGAAGAAGAAGGAACCCACATCTACGTCCTGACCGCTTCCGAGGATCACGGCTGGACCGGTTCCGTTGCAACCTTCGCAAAGGAAAAAGCCGAAGAAGTCAATGCAGAGGGTACCTACTCCGCAGAAGTCATCACCGCAGCCAGCGCGCAGGATCAGATCACCCAGATCGAGGATATCCTTGCGGGTGACACCAGCAATATCGCCATCGTTGTGATGCCGCTGGACGACACCGTACAGTCCGCGATCCAGCAGATCGTGGATGCAGAGGTTCCCTATGTGGCCTTTGACCGTATCATCGAAGCGGTTTCTTCCACCGCAGTCTCCAATGTAAAAGGCGACAACAGCGGTATCGGAGCCGGCTCCGCCGCGTATTTCGTTTCTCTCGGCATGCAGCCCGGCGATGCAGTCTACGTATACGAAGGAGATACCTCTTCCGTTACAACGCTGCGTGACAACGGCTTTGTGGATTATCTGACCGGTGCCGTGGAGTTTGACGGCCAGACCATCGCGGATGATCTGAAGTGGAGCGAAGAGGATCTGGCTTCCATCACCTATTCCGGTGCCATGAACTGGAGCCGTTCCGACACCAAGACATCCTTCGAATCTCTGATGGGCGATGCATCCAACGCCAACATCAAATGGTTCTATGCAGAGGATGACGAGCTGGCCATGGGTATCCTGGAAGCTCTGAACGGCGGCGGCATCGATGATTCCGTAAAGGAAACCTTCCTTGGAAACGCTCCGGCCATGACCGGCTGCGGCGGCCTGGATGAATACTATGAGGTTCTTCGCGGTAATTCTTATGCAGATCTGGCTGAGAAGTTCAGCGGCCTTTGCTCCGTAACCTACAGCCCGGCCATGATCCAGACTGCGATCCAGGATATGGTTGATTACCTGAACGGCGAGACTGTTGAGCAGGATCACGTGATCGCCTGCGAAAACGTAACGGCTGACAATGTAGACAACTATCCGTCCTTCTGATCCATTCGGATCATCTGACAGATACGCAATGATGCGGACTGCCTGACTGCGGCTGCAGTCCGGCAGTCCTTTTTTGAAAACAGCAGGAGGCTTCCTGCCATTTCACAGATTGAGGAGCAGCCAATATGTTACTGGAAATGAAAAATATCGACAAATCCTTCAATGGGGTGCCGGTTCTGAAGAAGGTTCAGCTGGAGGTGGAAAAGGGGGAGGTCCATGCCCTCCTTGGCGAAAATGGCGCCGGAAAATCCACCCTGATGAATGTCCTGACAGGAGTTCATCCCAAGGATGGAGGCACTATCGTTTTTGACGGAGAGCCTCAGGAGCATATGACGATCAAGAAGTCCGAGGAGCTGGGGATCGCTTTTGTTCACCAGGAGCTGAACCTGTTCAATGATATGACGGTCTATGAGAATATTTTCCTGGGAAAGGAGATCGTCAACAAATTCGGACACTGCAATAAAAAAGAAATGATCCGCCGGGCCGGGGAGCTTTTTTCCCAGCTGGACGTAAAGATAGACCCGACCGAAAAGGTCGAGAACCTGAAGACCAGTGAAAAACAGCTGCTGGAAATCTCCAAGGCCCTGTTTTTCCAGGCAAAGCTTCTGATTCTGGATGAGCCGACCACGGCGCTGAACAATGATGAGATCGATCATCTGTTCCAGATCATCCGGAATCTGAAAAAAAACGGAACCTCGTTTATATTCATTTCTCACAAGATGCCGGAGATCTTCCGGATCTCCGACCGGTATACGGTATTCCGGAACGGGGAGTATATTGCCTCCGGGACCATTGATTCGGTGACGCCGGAGGAGGTGACAAGACTTCTGGTGGGAAACACGGATTCTTTCAAGGACATTTATGAGACCCGCGAAGACGGAGAAGTCATTCTGCGGCTGTCGGATTATTCCGGCCCCGGCTTTGAGCATATCAATCTGGACATCCGGAAGGGCCAGATCGTGGGTCTGACCGGCCTGCAGGGAGCCGGTTCCTCCGAGCTGATGCAGTGTATGTTCGGGATCACCCGGGCGACGGGGGGAGAACTGTGGATGGAAGGAAACCGGATCCCTCCGGCTTCTACCCACAAGACCATGAAAGCAGGCATCGCCATGCTTGCATCCAACCGAAAGGAAAATTCCGTGATCCCGGATATGTCGCTCCTGGAGAATATGTATCTTGCGGAGCATACACTTTCTGCAAAAAAATTTGCGATCCACAAAAAGGAAGAGCAGGGCAAATACGAAAAGTACAGAGAGATGCTGAATATCAAAGCACAGGACAGCAGTGATTCGATCCTGTCTCTCTCCGGCGGAAACCAGCAGAAGGTGTTTCTGGCCCGCTGGCTGAACACCGATGCGGATGTTCTTCTTCTGGACAACCCGACCCAGGGAATCGACGTAGGCGCCAAGGCAGAGATCTACAAACTGATCCTGGAGCTTGCCAAGGAGGGGAAAACGATCCTGATCAATACCCTTGAAATCCCTGAAATTCAGAAAATCGCGGATTACTGCGCTGTTTTTTATGAGGGACGGATCGTGAAGATCCTGCCTCATTCCGAGATCGACGAGCAGACGGTGATGCTGTATTCCACCAATGCCGCCGGAGCATAAGAAACAGTCCATAGAGGAGGAACATCAAAATGTCAAAGAAAAACAGCTTTACCAAAGCCATCTCCCAGTACAGCTTCGTGCTGGTGTTCATTGCTATCTTTATTGTGTATGCCATCACGTCCCACGGTCTGACCTGGAACGGCGTGATGAATATTTTCCGTCATTCTGCCGTGATCGGCATCATCGGCATCGGAATGGGCATGGTCTGTATCACCGGCGAGATTGATCTGTCTGTCGGATCCATGCTGGCTCTCATCAGCGGCTTTGCCGTGGTGATCTACAACATGACCGGAAGCATTCTGGTGACTCTGCTGTTCTGCCTGGCCTTCGGAGCCGTCTGCGGGCTGATCAACGGGGTTCTGGTCGGGTATGTACGGATGCCGGCATTCATTGTCACCCTGGCCACCATGCTGATCTACCGCTCCTTTGCCCAGTATTTCTGCCAGAGGATTCCGAAGGATCTGCTGGGCGGCGGCAGCTCTGTGTACAGGATGTCCAACAGCATTGAATCCTATCAGACCTTTTATAATTTCGGCAACGGAAAGATTGCCACCGTTCCCATCGTGGGTCTGGTGCTGATCCTGGTGGTTGTGATCTTTACCTACGTGACCACCAGTACCAAATTCGGCAAAAAAGTCTATGCCATCGGAAGCAATGAGAAGGGCGCTTCCATGAACGGTATCAATGTGAACCTGATGAAGACAATGGTATTCATCATCACCGGCTGCCTGGTCGGCGTAGGTGCGTTCCTGTGGATCGCGATGAACGCCTCCTCGGACCCGGCCACCACCGGAAAGAGCAACGAGATGTATGCCATCGCATCGGCGGTGCTGGGCGGCATCAGCATGAGCGGCGGCCGCGGAAAAATTCTTGGAATCCTCTTTGGCGCCATGTCTTATACCGTTATCGACAAGATCATCGTAGCCCTGAAGATGGATTCCCTGATCAACGATGCGATCAAGGGCATCATCCTGCTGGTAGTCATCCTGATCCAGCTGGCCGGACCGAAGCTGAAGGAGAAATTCGGTCATTGATCTGAAAACAGGAATCAGGCCGGCATGAAGGCCTGCAGCAGCGAATAAGGAGGAAACGTCCATGAAGCTGAAGATCGGAATCATCGGTTGTGGAATGATCACGAAGGAACGGCATGCTCCTGAATATTATGCAAACGAGAACTGCAAGGTAGTCGGCTTTTTTGACAAGGACATACAACGTGCGCAGGCCATGGCAGAAAAATATGGCGGCGTAGTATGTGACAGTGTGGATGAACTATTGTCGATGGATCTGGATGCGGTGAGCGTCTGCGTGGCGAATGCCATGCATGCGGAGATAGCCATCAAAGCGCTGAATGCCGGAAAGCATGTGCTTTGTGAGAAACCGATGGCCGTCACACTGGAGCAGTGCGAGGCCATGGTGGAAGCAGCGGAGAAAAATCAGAAAATCCTGATGATCGGTCATAACCAGCGGTTTGCTGCCGCACATCAGGAAGCACGGCGGCTGATACAGGACGGGGCAATCGGAAAAGTTCTGTCTTTTGAGACGAAGTTTGGTCACGGAGGACCGGAATTCTGGACGAAGACGCCGGATACCTGGTTTTTCCACAAATCACAGGCGGCGTTCGGTGTCATGGCAGACCTTGGCATTCACAAGACGGATCTGATACACTATCTGCTGGGAGAACCGATCGTCAAGGTGCAGGCGATTATGAATACGCTGGACAAGCGATATCCGGACGGCACACTGATCGATGTGGATGACAACTCTTTCTGTTTCTACCAGACAGAGAGCGGAGTCACGGGGATCATGCATGTGAGCTGGACTTTCTATGGAAATGAGAAGAATTCTACCGTTATCTACGGTACAAAAGGCGTACTTCGCTGTTATGATGATGAGACCAACGCACTGATCTGGGAACGGAAAGACGGGGGAATCGTCCGTTTTGACCTGGGATACATTTCCAAAAATTCCGATGCAACCCTGGGGATTCATAACAACACCGGTGTGATCGATGAGTTTGTGGACAGTATCCTGAATCAGAGAGAGCCGCTGACCAGCGCCAGGGAATCCCTGAAGGCCATGCGGGTGATCTTTGCAGCCCTGGAGTCCGCCCGGACGGGAGAAAAGATCACGGTGCAGCAGGAATAAATATTGATATGGAAAATGCCGGAGGATTATTCCTCCGGCATTGTGCTGTTTGTCTTGATTTCTTCGATGACACCGGAATCCAGGAGTCCGATGAAGATTTTGATGATTTTAGGAT
>CAMOUV010000028.1 GCA_946626695.1 uncultured Blautia sp. | reverse complement strand
GAATCAGAATGTACGTGAATCGTAACGCTTTCTTTTTACTCTGCGGATCACCAGGACCAGCAGGTTGATGACCACCAGCACGCCTGCCACCACATAGGCGACGATCATCGGCTCGGCGACAACCGCGGCGATAAATGTGGAAAGCCTGTGGCCTGCCCGGGCACCGAATTTGTCTGTTACCTCCACAACCACATCCAGCGTCACCTTGGTGGAAAGGAACCGGGCGATCCGGCTCCGTCCCAGAATGCTCAGCACCACCGCCAGCACCTCAAGACAGCGGACCAGATTGCGGGCAAAAAGTGATTTTTTTCTTTTCTGCTTTTCGATCATTGAGTCGTAGGCACCCATAAAGACCTCATATCTTTCCAATAAAAATACAACTGTTCTGCTTCTATTTTACCTTTGTTTGAATCCGTTTGCAACAGGTATCTTTTGCTCCTTTTTCGGTTATTTTTATATTGCATTTCGGATATTTTTATGATATACTTCATTGTAAGAACATATCGGGCCTGCAGAAAGGAGGAACTGCCATGACACTGGATGAAATGAAGGCACGCAAAAAGGAGCTGGGATATTCCAACGCAAAGCTCTCCGAGCTTTCCGGTGTTCCCCTGGGAACCGTAATCAAGATCTTCGGAGGGAGTACCCATTCTCCCCGCCGGACGACCATCACCGCTCTGGAAGCTGTATTGAAGCCCAAAACCGTCTATCCCACAGACCAGGCTGCCCCCTCTCTGCTCCGCGAGTCCTCCCCGGCTTTTCACACCGTCCCGAAATATACGCTTACCGATTATTACCGTCTTCCGGATGATGTGCGGACCGAACTGATCGACGGCGTGTTTTACGACATGGCCGCCCCCTCCTGGAATCATCAGGCTGTCATCGGAGAAATTTTAGCACAGATCAGAGACTGTCTGCGGAAGCACAAATGTGCCTACCGGGCTGTCGCAGCTCCCTGCGATGTCCAGCTGGACATGGATCCGTACACCATGCTGCAGCCGGATATTCTCGTCATCTGCGACCTGCAGAAAATCCGGAGCGGGATCTGCTACGGTGCGCCGGATCTGACCATCGAGGTCCTGTCCCCCACCTCCCGGAGCCATGATATGATCCTGAAGCTGAACAAGTACAAAGCAGCCGGTGTCCGGGAATACTGGATCGTGGATCCGGAAAACAAAAAGGTTCTTGTCTACCGGTTCGAAGACAAAAACCTTTTCATGACCTATGATTTTACAGATAAAGTCCCTGTCGGAATCTCCGACGGACTGTGCACGATCAATTTCAACGAAGTGGAACAGATGATGCTGCCGCAGAACTTTTAAACACCGGCGGCAAGGATGGCGGCCCCTGCAGCCGTCTCCTCCTTCTGCTCCGTCAGGACAGCCTTTCTCCGGAACAGGTCTTCACAGATTTTCCGGAGAAGCGGATTGTTCCGGAGCGCATTTCCGCAGAGCAGAAGCCTGCCCTTCCCCTCAGGTACCTTCATCAGGCGGTACGACTCATACAGTTCCATGCAGACGCCCCGGTAAAAGCCCAGGGTCAGAGCTCCCGGGGTGAGATTCTTCATATCGATCCCGTCGATCCTTCCGCGGAGGCCCGGATCGCTTCGTTTTCCCCGGAACTGGGTATGCACGGTGAGTCCGTCCTCCCTGTCATACTCTTCCTCTGCGGCCTGCATCATTCTGCCGAACACCTCCGTCCGGTCCGCCCCTTCCGAAAAAAGACTGCAGACTTCACAGAAGAAATCGTTCAGCAGCCGGAAGGAAGAACCCCCGCACAGACCTGCACCCAGGTACAGGTATTTTCCGTCCACAAAGGGACGGCACTCCAGGCCGGAATCCGTCATCCGTTCGTCCCGCACCACCGAAATCTGGCTGGAGGTCCCGATATTGATCACCACATCATCCGGTTCCTGTACCAGACCCAGGATCCCTGCCTGATTATCCCCGATGGGGACAACGATTTCAAGCCCGGTGTCTGTCTTTCCGATCACGCATTCCTTCTCAACGATCTCCGGCAGCATCGAAGGATCGATCCCTGCTTTTTGGCATGCCTCCCGGTCAAAGCTGTTCTGTTCCAGGTCAAAAAGCCCGAAGCCCGCCGCGTTGCTGGCGTGGGTCACGGGCTGTTTCAGACCTGCCAGCTTCATCCCCGCAAAATCCATGATCGTGGTGATGCAGACCGCACCCTCCGGCACCTTTCCATTCAGCATATTGTAATAGTGGGTCGTGAGCCCGTAGCCGGTGGCCATCGGATACCCCGTCGTCCCGCTGAGAATCTCCGCATAGGTCTGTCCGTCTTTACACGGAAGGTTTCCCCGCTCATCCTCCCAGGTCGTAAGGGGAGAAAGGGCGTTCCCGTCCTTGTCCACATACAGCATCCCGTGCATCTGCCCCGTAAGCCCGATTCTTCGGATATCCGGCCATTCCGCCGTATATTCGTCCACCAGGCTCCTGCATTTCTCCCAGATCCGTCCCGCGTCCTGCTGCCGGGCCCATACCTCTCCCTGCACAGCGGCATCGTTTGGAAGCGTCCTGGATGTGAGCTGTTCTCCGGTTTCCGCTTCCATCACCACGGAGCTGATCGAAGTGGTCCCGATATCAATCCCGATTACTTTCATACACAATCTCCTCTCTTATACAGAGAAGATCTCCGTATAAACCTGCTTCCCGTTTTTCTGTTCGGATTTCATCAGAGAGATCTTCTTCACCATCATCTCGCCTTTGATGACCGGCGCTTTTTTCCAGTTGCCGGTGAACTTCCGGATCAGGGTGATATGCGGCACGAACTTATCCTGATCGTAGGAAATGCCGGCCGCTTCCAGCGCAGAGCGCACGCTCCGGGCCGCGCCCGTAAGGCCCTGGTTTCCCTTCACGCCGACCCACAGGATATCCCCGAAGCAGCCATTCTCGGCCAGGGTCAGCTTAAAGGGCTTGTACTGGATGGTTTTCAGCGCGTCCTTCACCGCCCCGGCATCCTTTGTCTCCCCGATAAAGGCCAGGGTCAGATGCAGATTCCCGGTGGGCACATAGCTGCCGCCGACTCCCTGCTTTTTCATCTCGTGGAGGGAGGCGGTAACGGCCTTTTTGATCTCATCCGAAAGCTGTATCGCCACAAACAATCGACTCATGACTCTCCTCCTGTTCCGAACACCTCATCGGCGCACCGCACGGTCGCCATGGCATCCTTTGCATAATAATCCGCACCGATCCGGTCTGCGTATTCCTGCGTCATGACCGCTCCGCCCACGACCACCTTGATCTCCGGACGGACCTGACGGATCTGACGGATCGTTTCTTCCATACTGACCACCGTGGTGGTCATCAAGGCGCTGAGCCCTACCAGAGGCACATTCTCCGAAACGGCTCTTTCCACCACCACCTCCGGCGGCACATCCTTGCCCAGATCCAGCACATCGTAGCCGTAGTTTTCCAGCATGACCTTCACGATGTTCTTTCCGATATCGTGGATATCCCCCTTTACGGTGGCCACGATCACCTTGCCCTTCTGCTCCCGGGGCTTGTCCGCCATGGCCTCTTTGGCCACCTCGAAGGCCGCCTTGGCTGCCTCGGCGCTCATCAGAAGCTGGGGAAGAAAAACCGTCCCCTTCTCAAAGCCCTGCCCCACCTTGTCCAAAGCGGGGATCAGCTCATCATTCACGATGGAGAGCGGATCTCTGGAGGCGAGCGCTTCCCGCATCAGCTGTCCCGCCGGCCCCGAAAGGCCCTTCTCGATGGCCGTCATGAGAGACATGGCCCCCTCTTTCCCGCCGGCCGTTTCACCGGCCGGAGCCGCCTTCGTTCCGGAATTGACCGTGATCTGCATATCCCCGCAGGCCGCGATAAAGCCCTCGCACCGGGGATCCAGATCCGCCAGGGCCAGATACGCCCGGTAGGCGGCCATCATCTGCGAACTGTTGGGATTCATGATCGCAAAGGAAAGCCCCTTCATGAGCGCCATGGTCAGGAAAGCCGAATTGATGATCTGCCTCTGGGGCAGACCGAAGGAAATATTCGATACCCCCAGGATCGTATGGCCATGGAATTCTTCCCGGATCCGGCGGACCGTTTCCAGCGTGGTTTTGGCTGCGGAGGTATCCGAGGATGCGGTGAGGCACAGACCGTCGATCACGATATCCTTCCGCGGGATCCCGTACTCATCCGCCGCCTCATAGATTTTCTGTGCAATGCGGACCCGGCCCTCGGCCGTTTCCGGAATTCCGTCCTCATCCAGGGTCAGGCCCACCAGCACGCCACCGTACTTTTTCACCAGCGGCATCACCTGATCGATCACCTCGTCCTTGCCGTTCACGGAATTGACCATGGCCTTGCCGTTGTAGTACCGAAGCCCCGCTTCCAGCGCCTGTATATTGGTGGTATCCAGCTGAAGGGGAAGTCCTGTCACTCCCTGCAGCTTTGTCACCACCTCCCGCATCAGACGGGGCTCATCGATCTCCGGCAGTCCCACGTTCACATCCAGGATCTCGGCGCCGGCATCCTCCTGCTCCAGACCCTGGGACAGAATATAGTCGATATCATTGTCCCGCAGCGCCTGCTTAAACCGCTTTTTGCCGGTAGGGTTGATCCGCTCTCCGACAATGACCGGTTTTCTTCCCGCCGTCACGGCGGTGGAGAAGGAAGACACCACGGTATAATATTTCGGTGTATTGGGGTGGAACGGCTTGTCCAGAACCGTCTCCACCATTCTGCGGATGTGCTCCGGCGTAGTGCCGCAGCAGCCGCCTAGCGCCTGCACGCCCAGATCTGCGATGGCACCCATGGCCGCCGCAAACTCCTCCGGACCCACGTCGTAGACCGTCTGTCCGTTTTCATTTCTGGGCAGACCTGCATTGGGATTGATCACCACCGGCACCGAAGCCCTCCAGACCATCCGCTTTGCCAGCGGCAGCATCTGTTCCGGTCCCAGGCTGCAGTTGATCCCGAGGGCGTCCACCCCAAGACCCTCCAGCATGGCCACGGCCGAATCCACCGTTCCGCCGGTCAGCATTTTTCCCTTCCCGTCAAACACACAGGTCACGATCACGGGAAGATCGGTATTCTCTTTGGCCGCCAGCACCGCCGCCTTGGCTTCGTAAGTGTCGCTCATGGTCTCGATCAGGACCAGGTCGCCGCCCGCGGCAGCCCCCGCCCGGATCACTTCGGCAAACAGCTCCACCGCATCGTCAAAGGACAGGTCTCCCAGGGGCTCCAGCAGCTTGCCGGTGGGGCCGATATCGATGGCGATATACGCATCCGGTCTTCCCGCCTGCACGCGGGCTTCCTTCGCAATCTTCACCGCGGCAGACGCCAGTACCTCCACCTCTCCCGGAAACTTCAGGCTGTTCAGGCCGAAGGTATTGGCATTGAAAACGTCTGCGCCGGCCTCCAGGTACCGGACATGCAGCTCCCGGATGATGTCCGGGTGTGTCTGATTCCACCGTTCGGGAAGCTCTCCTCCCTGCAGTCCCTTTTCCTGCAGAAGGGTTCCCATGCCTCCGTCAAAAAAGAGCCATTCTTTTCCCAGTCGTTCCCGTAAATCTCTTTTCATGGTTATCCTCCGTCCCCGCAGGGATCATATGATGTCAGGGTCAAAAGCATTTGCCCCTGACTCTGATACGGATTTCTCCGTGCTTCGCACTCACGAAATCCTGAAAACGGGCAGCTGCCTGCCATGCCGCAGCTTTCGCAGCCCTGTTTATGGCAGGGACGTTTCTCCCGTGACAGTCCGATCACCGCCGTCACTGATTTGGTCGGGGTCATCAGAAGGCTGTCCGTCAGCGCGATCCCGATCTTTTTCCGCATCTGCAGCACCCGTTCGAAATCCCGCTGGACCTCCAGCGGAAAGTCACCGTACCCCGGCGAAAAACGGGGTCTTGTATACAATCCTTTTTCTTCTGCTTCTTTTCGGATCTTCTCGTTGACATCCTCACACCAGGCCTCCACGGCAGCGGCTCCTGCAGCCTGGTACACACAGGCCTTCAGCATGTTCTGCACCTCTGCCCGGCGGATGAGCCGGTCCGGGCCGGGTCCCAGGGTCACCGCCATCAGCACCACTTCCTCACAGCCCCGAAGATTCTGCATCAGGTTCCGGCTGACAGTCCGGATCCCGGCAAACCGGCAGGCCTCTTCCCCTTCCCATACCAGCGGAAAGGTCTGACAGACCGCCCCGGGACTGCTCTCCCGCCGGATGTCCTCCATACAGAGACCGATCATGGCCGAGATCTGCGGATCCGCAGCATGGATCCCTTTATAGCCCAGATATCGTTCGATCTCCCGTCTGTCTGTTTCCGGTATCATAAAAACCTCCGGCATCTCTCTGCCTTTTTACGCAAAATCCTTCCAGAGAATGGCCGACAGATTCCCCATGATGGCCTTGGCCACATCCGGCTTGTTCATCGAATAGACATGTACATTGGTGATCCCGTTGGCGTACAGATCAATGATCTGGTCTGTCGCGTAGGCGATGCCGGCCTGCTTCATCGCCTCCGGATCACTTCCAAAATAATCCACAATGCTTTTGAACCGCTGCGGCATGAAGGATCCGGACAGTTTGACGGCCCGTTCCACCTGCTTTGCGTTGGTGATGGGCATGATGCCGGGGAGCACCGGAACGGTGACGCCGGCTTCACGCAGCTTATAAAGAAAGTTATAAAACAGATTGTTGTCAAAAACCATCTGGGTGGTCAGGAAATCCGCCCCGGCCTCCACCTTTTCCTTCAGAAAACGGATGTCCTCCTTCTGGCTGGCGCTGTCCGGATGCACCTCCGGATAGCAGGCTGCCCCGATGCAGAAATCTCCGCTCTCCTTCAGTTCCCGGACCAGCTCCACCGCATGGCTGTACTCCCATTGAGACGGATCCGTTCCCATGAGCTCCGGCGTCAGATCCCCCCGGAGCGCCATCACGTTTTCGATTCCCCGCTCCTTCATCTCCCGGATCTTCCGGTGCACGGTCTCCCGGCTGGAGGAGACGCATGTCAGATGGGCCAGGGTCGGAACCTGATACTTCTCTTCGATATTTTTTGCGATATCCAGCGTGAACCGGCTGGTCCCGCCGCCGGCTCCGTAGGTGACGCTCATAAAAGCCGGTCTGCACTCCGCGATCTCCTCCGTGGCCCGGGCGACGCTGGAAAAAGAGCTTTCCTTTTTGGGCGGAAAAACCTCAAAGGAGAGAGACATGTTTTTCTGGTTCAGGATATCGATGATTCTCATGGGCTTTTTGCTCCTGTCCTTTCCTTTCCCGGCAATTCATTCACCCGGAAAACGGTGTCTGTTGTCTTCTTCGGATGTATACGATTTTACTCTACCGAAGTGCTTTTGTAAAGCGTGGAGAATTGTCAAACTTTACGGAAAAGTCCTGTCAATTGCTCTTGATTTATGCAGAATATATGGATTCCTATGGGGATACATGATATAATCAGAAAATACTCTAACCCTGTCCGGAGGATATTGTCATGGCATCCGTTCCAAAACCGACACAGTCTCTTACGCTTCATAAAGGTATCGGTCCGGCCGGCGTCTGGGCAATGGCCCTGGGCACCAGCATCGGCTGGGGCTCTCTGGTGGTTACCAGCAACACCTATCTGTCCCAGTCCGGCCCTCTGGGAAGCATTTTCGGCATCCTTGCCGCCACTCTCATCATGCTGATCATCAGCCGCAATTACCACTATCTGATCAATCAGTACCCCGATGCCGGCGGCCTTTATACCTATACAAAAGAAACCTTCGGGTATGACCACGGTTTTCTGGCAGCCTGGTTCCTGGCCCTGACCTATCTTGCCGTTCTGTGGGCCAACGCAACCTCCCTGCCGCTTTTTGCGCGCTATTTCCTGGGCGGGATCTTCCGGGTCGGAAAATATATACCCTCTTCGGCTACGATGTGTATCTCGGCGAAGCTTTGCTGGCCGCAGCCGCCCTGATCCTCACCATGCTGCTCTGCACCCGGAGCCGCAAAGGCACTATGCGGATCCTCACAGGACTTGTTTTTCTGTTTGCCATCGGGATTACGGCCGTCTTTCTTGTTTCGTTCCTCAGAGCCCTTTTTTCCGGCCGGAGCTTCGAACCCGGGTATATTCCGGACAAAAGCTCGCTGAGTCAGATCGTACGGATCGCCTGCATCTCCCCCTGGGCCTTCATCGGCTTCGAAAATGTTTCTCACGCGGCGGAGGAATATCGTTTTCCGCATCAAAAGATTTTCCGGATCCTGACCATCGCCGTGGTCTCCACCGCCGCACTGTATATTTTTATCCTGCTGCTTTCCATCAGCGCCTATCCTCCGGAATATGACAGCTGGCTGGAATACATCCGGGATCTGGGCAATCTGGAGGGGATCAAGGGACTTCCGGCCTTCTACGCTGCCAGTCATTACATGGGGCAGCCCGGCATCTTTCTGCTGATCCTGTCTCTCCTGGCACTCATCATCACAAGCCTCATCGGCAATTCCGTCGCCCTGAGCCGGCTTTTCTATTCCATGGCAAAGGACGAGATCCTTCCGGAGCGGTTTGCCAGGCTGAATACACAGCAGGTACCGGCCAACGCGTTCCGGCTTGTGACGGGCATTTCCATCCTCGTTCCCTTCCTGGGACGGACTGCCATCGGCTGGATCGTGGATGTCACCACCATCGGAGCCACGCTGATCTACGGATTTGTCTCCGCCGCGGCTTACAAAAATGCAGCAGAAAAGGGGGATTCTCTCGAAAAACATACCGGTCTTGCCGGCCTTCTTTTCATGATCGGTTTTGCCCTGTATCTGCTTTTACCCAACCTGTTTTCCACCGGTTCCATGGAAAAGGAGACCTACTTCCTGTTCGTTGTGTGGGGGATCCTGGGATTTCTGTACTTCCGAAGCATCCTCGCCCGGGACAAGGCGGGACGCTTCGGCAAATCCCTGATCGTATGGATCGCCCTGCTGTCCCTGGTCCTTCTGGTCTCCCTGATCTGGATGAGCCAGTCCCTGATTTCCTCCACGGAAACCGCCCGGATTCATATCGAACAGCACTTTTTTGAAAAAGCCTCGCCGGAAGACTATGAAGAGGATACCGCCTTCATCGATGAAGAAATCAACGCTCTGAAACAGGCGGATTCCAGAACCATCCTGACGGTTGCGGGATTGTTCACCTTTTCCCTCGCCATCATGCTGACCAACTACTCGCACATGAAGAAGAGGGAGGCGGAACAGGCTGTTGCTCTGGGCCACGTCCAGCGGATCGCCTTCAAGGATCCCCTCACCGGGGTCAAAAGCAAAAATGCCTACGTGGAAAATGAGCGGATCATCAACGAAAGTATCCGGTCCGGAACTCCGGACCCCTTTTCCATTGTGGTCTGTGATGTCAACGGTCTCAAATATGTAAACGATACCTTCGGCCACAAGGCCGGGGATGAATACATCATCTCCGCTGCCCAGCTGATCTGTCAGGTGTTCCTTTTCAGCTCGGTGTTCCGCATCGGCGGAGACGAATTCGTGGTTCTTCTGACCGGTCCCGACCACATCGCCCGCCACAGTCTTCTGAATACCCTCCGACAGCGTTCCGAAGAGAACATTCAGAACGACAAGGTGGTGATCGCCTCGGGCATGTCCGATTTTGAGGAAAATCAGGACAAAAACGTCCACTCGGTGTTTGAACGGGCCGATGCCCTCATGTACCAGAACAAACAGGCACTGAAAAAACTGGGTGCCCGGACAAGATAATACAAAGCCCCTGCCGCAGCAGGTCTGAGTCACTTCAGTCCTGATTCCGGCAGGGGCCTTTTTTTTATTCCATTTTTGCTGCTTTTTTCTTCTTCGCTCCGGAGCGGATGAAGCCTCCGATCAGCTGTCCGGCTCCTTTGAAGAAGTGTCCGTTCACCATGGTCAGGATCCCTTCGGCCATCTCCATGGTCACCATTCCTCCGGTCATCTTGGCGATGCCGCGGAAGGGCATGTTGTAGATAAACAGAAGATTCAGATCCGGCGTTCCCTTGGCTTCTGCTTTCTTCAGCATCCTCGTCAGGATCCGGTATACAAGCCGGGCCAGGGGACTCTTTGCATAATACATCTGGCAGATCGCATCGTTGATATCCAGCCTGCCGGACCAGTGTCCGTCGGGGATCATGTGTCCCAGCAGCTCCGCAAATTCACGATCCGGAATGTTTTTGATGTTTCCGGTATAATAATCGGCCAGCTTCTCCGGATCATAGGGAAGGGGAGCTCCGGTCCCGGCCACGGTGATTTCCTGCTGCAGACGGATATCCGCTGCGGAAGCCCCGACCAGAATCTCATAGGCGCCGCCTTCGATCTCAAAGCGGTTTGTCTTTACATTAAAGTAACGGAAAGCCTTGTCGTCCAGCTCCACGGTAACGGTCCTGCTTTCTCCGGCTTTCAGGAACACCTTGCAGAAACCCTTCAGCTCTTTTTTCGGACGGAAAACCCCGTTCACTTTTGCGGCCACATAAACCTGGGCGATCTCGGCTCCGTCCCTCTCTCCCGTATTGGCGACGGTAAAGCTTACCTTCACGCCCTCTGGGGAATCCCCGTTCTGTGTGATCTTCAGATCCCTGTAGGCAAAGGTGGTGTAAGAGAGACCGAATCCGAAGGGGAACTGCACCGGCACACCGGCGGTGTCATAATAACGGTAGCCCACATACAGACTCTCCCGGTACTCTGCGGTCCTTTCCTTTGCCGGGAAGTACGGTGCGGAGGAAACATCCTCGTAGTGCACCGGATAGGTCTCCGCCAGCTTCCCGCACGGGTTGACCTCGCCGGTCAGCACCTTCAGCATGGCGTCGGCTCCGGCCTGTCCGCTCAGATAGCCGTGCACAAGAGCTTTGCAGTGAGAAAGCCAGGGCATCTCCACCGGGGAACCGGCAGACATCACGATCACGATGTTCTTGTTGACCTTTGAAATCTTACGGAGCAGCGACAGATGGCTCTTCGGCAGATGCATATGCGTCCGGTCCAGACCCTCCGACTCCGAAATCTCATCCAGACCGATGCACAGAAGCACCACATCCGCTTTCTTCGCCAGACTGCAGGCCTCGCTCTCGAGGGTTTTGTCGGGCGGTCCGACCCGGTTGTAGCCCTTGGCAAAGCCGGCCAGATCGATATCGTACTTCCCGATCAGGGACCGGATGCTGTCCACCTTTGTCGGATTGACCACGGAAGAACCGGCCCCCTGATAGCGCGGGGTGTCGGCAAAGTCGCCGATCAGGGCAGCCTTCACGCCCTTTTTCAGCGGAAGGATCCCGTCATTTTTCAACAGAACGATGGATTCCTCGGAAGCCCTCTCCGCCACGGCATGATGAGCTTCGATATCAAAGGGTTTTCCCCGTTTCTCCGCCACGGCAGAGGTGGTGGAAAAGACCACGGTCAACAGCTCATCCAGCATCTGGTCGATCCAGGCTTCGCTGATCTTTCCTGCTTTGACCGCCGCCACCAGCTCCGGATCCGAATCGCCTCCGGTGGTCGGCATTTCCATGTGGGAACCTGCAGCCACGCCGGCCGCATGATCGTTGGATGCGCCCCAGTCGGATACCACATATCCGTTAAAGCCCCATTCATCCTTCAGGATGTCCCGGAGCAGCTTTTTGTTTTCGTTGGCGTAAACGCCGTTGACCCGGTTATAGGAGGACATGATGGAATGGGGATCCGATTCCTTCACCACGATCTCAAAAGCAGTCAGATAGATCTCCCGCAGGGTTCTCTCATCCAGCACGGAATCGGAAGCCATCCGCCGAAGCTCCTGGGAATTCACCGCAAAATGCTTCGGGCAGGCGGAAACGCCCTCGCTCTGGATGCCCCGCACATAACCGGCTGCCATTTTGCCGGCCAGATAAGGATCCTCTGAAAAATACTCAAAATCCCGGCCGCAGAGCGGAGATCTTTTGATATTCAGTCCGGGACCCAGCAGTACATCCACATCCTGGCAGGCCGCTTCGGCCCCCAGACACCGGCCGATCTCTTCGCCCAGCGCCGGATCCCAGGAATTTGCCACCGTTGCCGCCGACGGGAAACAGGTGGCCTTCAACGAACCGTTCAGCCCCAGCTGATCGCCCGATCCTTCCTGTTTACGGACTCCGTGAGGGCCGTCAGACATGACCATGGGCGGAATTCCCAGCCTCTTCACGCTTCTCGACTGCCAGAAATTGCCGCCCGAGAACATATAACATTTTTCTTCCAGTGTCATTTTCGAAATAAGATCCTGATATTTCAGCATAAATCTCCTCCGTCACACAAAAATATGTTGATTTTGACATATCTGTTTCTACTTCCGGCTTGTCTGTATGCATTATTATATACTATTTTATCGTTTCTGCGGAAAAAACCGTAAACAGTACCGAATCAGACGTCATTGGTCAGGCACGGAGATATTTCGTGAACGCAATAACTATAAAATAGGCAATGACAGGTTTTGTATAATCTGCTATACTATATAAGGTTTTGACACTTTAACATTATAGAGGAAAGGAAATCATGAAAAATAAAAAACGTTTTGGAGACCGCAAGGATGGCGTGCTGCTCCGCAATGTAGATTCGATGCATTTTATCATGCCGATCATCTACCCCAACCGCTGTGATAACGAAGCCTTTATCACAGAAACCATGGATCTCTCCAATCTGGATGCTTTTCTGGAAAAAAAGAATGCAGGAGATCCGGAATATAAATACAACCTGTTCCAGTGTCTGGTCACGGCTGCCCTGAAGACCATCACCCTGCGTTCAAAGATGAACCGTTTTATCGTGAACGGAAACATGTACCAGCGGAACGAGGTTTCAGCCGCCTTCACCGTCAAGCAGGTCTTTACCGACGACGGCAACGAGGTCCTGGCCTTCATCCATTCCAGGCCGGAATTTACACTGGATGACATCCATGACGAGATCGGCCGTCAGCTGAAAAAACTCCGTCAGAAGGATGCGGTGGATCCCTCTACCGACGTGATGGATCTCTTCAATAAGATCCCCCGTTTTATCTCCAAAACAGCGGTCCGGTTTGTCTGCTTCCTGGATAAGCACGGATGGGTTCCCAGCTCCTTCATCGAAACGGATCCCTACTACTCTTCCGTTGTTCTTTCCAATCTGGGATCGCTGCATATGCAGTCCGGCTATCATCACATGACCAACTGGGGTACCACCTCCGTATTTATCACCGTCGGGGAAGCCGAAACCGTTCCGGTCCTGCAGGAAGACGGATCCGTGGAGAACAGGCACCAGATCAGCTGCGGCTTCATCATCGACGAGCGTGTTGCCGACGGCTTTTACTACGCAAAAACCATTAAACTGTTCAAGTTCCTGATCGAAAACCCGGAGCTTCTGGACAGACCATTAAATGAGAAACTGGGAGACGAATTATGGCAGAAAATCAAGTAAAGACCCCCTGGATCGACTATCTGGGAGATGTTCCCGCTCATCTGGATTATTTCCAGGGCACCATGTATGAGGCCGTCGAAAAGATCGCCCAACAGTATCCGAACCATATTGCTTTTGACTTCATGGGGAAATCCACCACCTACCGGACCCTGATCACCCGGATCAACGAATGCGCCCGGTCGCTGCGCACCATCGGTGTACGGAAAGGGGACCGGGTGACGATCGCCATGCCCAACTGCCCGCAGGCCATTTACATGTTCTATGCGGTCAATCTGGTGGGCGGCATCGCCAACATGATCCATCCTCTATCCGCGGAGAAGGAGATCGAATTTTATCTGAATATTTCCCAGAGCGTGACCGCCATTACCCTGGATCAGTTTTATGACAAGTTCGAGCGGATCCGCAGCAATACAAAAATCGTCAATATTGTCATTGCCAGTGTGAAGGATGAGCTCTCCAGACCCATCCGGGCCGGATATATGCTGACCGAGGGCCGCAAGATCCAGAAAATCCCCGCCGACGCACCGGTCATCCGCTGGAAGGAATTCCTTGCTCTCGGCAAGCACTGTTTCTATAACTACAAGGCGGAAAGCACCGCGGACGAAACGGCGGTCATCCTGTACTCCGGCGGAACCACCGGAACCACCAAGGGCATCATGCTCAGCAACCTGAACTTCAATGCCCTGGGTGCCCAGGTCATCGCCGCCAACCAGATGTTCCGACCCGGCGACAAGATGCTGGCTGCCATGCCCCTGTTCCACGGGTTCGGTCTGGGCGTGTGCATCCACACCATGCTCTCCCAGGGAGGACGCTGCATTCTGGTACCGCGGTTTACCGCCAAGAGCTATGCAAAGCTGATCACCAAATATCGCTGCAACTTTATCGCAGGCGTGCCGACTCTGTATGAGGCGCTTCTCCGTCTGCCCTCCATGAAGGGTGCGGACCTGAGCTGCCTGAAGGGCGTTTTCTCCGGCGGAGATTCCCTTTCCATCGAGCTGAAGAAAAAATTTGACCGGTTCCTGGCCGATCACGAGGCCGCCATCCAGGTGCGGGAAGGCTACGGCACCACCGAGACCGTCACGGCCTGCTGCCTGACCCCGAGAGACCGTTACAAGGAAGGCAGCATCGGCCTGCCCTTCCCGGATACCTTTATCAAGATCGTCAAGCCCGGAACCGACGAAGAAGTTCCCTACGGAACCGAAGGAGAGATCCTTCTGGCGGGTCCCACCGTGATGAAGGGTTATCTGGACAACGAAGAGGAAACAGCCCAGACGCTGCGCACCCACGCAGACGGCCTGACCTGGGTCTATACCGGCGACCTGGGCACCATGGACGACGAAGGCTTTATCTACTTCCGCGGCCGCGCAAAACGAATGATCATCAGCTCCGGCTACAATATCTATCCGGGCCAGCTGGAAAATATTCTGGACGCCCACGAAAAGGTGCAGATGAGCTGTATCATCGGCGTGCCGGATCCCTACCGGATGCAGGTCGTCAAGGCCTTTGTCATGCTGAAGCCCGGCGTTCCGGCGGATGAAGCCACAAAGGAAGAACTGCTGTCCTACTGCCGCCATCATATCGCCAAATATGCGATGCCGCGGGATATCGAATTCCGCGAAGAGCTTCCCAAGACACTGGTCGGAAAGGTAGCCTACCGGGTGCTGGAAGAGGAAGAAGCCGAAAAACGGAAACAACAGCAGCCATAAAGATAAGTAACGGGGGACAGGTTCCTCTGACTCGTTGCTGCAATGCAGCAACGAGTCAGAGGAACCTGTCCCCGTAACTCATCTGTGGCTCTTTTTTTATTACACAATCCCCCGGCTTTCCATAAACCGCTCCAGCCGTTCTTTGGCCGCCGCTTTCTGCAGCTCGGTGGCTTCGGCTTTTCTCTGATACTGGGTGAAGTATACCAGCAGGCCCCGCTTGGCCGTCAGCCGGTTCCCTGCCTCCAGCCAGCAGAGAGACGCTTCGGAATCCAGCACCTCGTCCGTCACATCCTCGCCGCGGGTCGCGGGCAGGCAGTGCATGAATTTACAGCCGATGTTTCCCAGATTCAGAAGCTCCCGGTTCACCTGATACTCCCCGAAAATCTGCACTCTTTCGTCCTTGGGAAGCTCATTCTCGTACAGGCCGTACCACACATCCGTGTAGATGAAATCCGCGCCGCGGACACATTCACGGTCATCGGAGGTAAGGAAGGTTCCTCCGTTTTCTTCACAGTTCTTCTGAATCTGCGGCAGACAGCCCGCACTCGGACTGTCCGGGATCTGGTGCCCCTTGGGTCCGTAATGGACGAAATGCATGCCCAGCTTTGTGGTGATCATGGCAAGAGAAGCACAGACCTGGGTCGCGTCTCCCACAAAGACCACCTTACAGTCCTCCAGCTTTTTGCCCCGGGGCAGATGCTCCACGATCGTGCACATGTCGCCGATCTCCTGGGTGGGATGATTGTAATCCGACATTCCGTTCAGCACCGGGATTGAGCAGGCGTTCGCCAGATCCACCACGGTCTGATGGTCGATCACCCGGGCCATCACCACATCGATCAGCTGCGAAAGGACTCTTCCGGTATCACCGATGGTTTCGTGGCCGCCCAGCTGGATCATTCCGGGTCCCAGGTACTGGGCATGGCCTCCCATCTGTTCCATGGCCGTCTCAAAAGAAACCCGCGTCCGCGTTGAGGACTGCTGAAAGATCATGCCCAGTGTCTTATGGCGCATCAGCGGCGGATAATAGCCGGACTGGATGCATTTTTTGATTTCCAGAGACAAATGAATGATATCCAGCAGTTCTTCCTTTGTAAAATCAGAAGTATCGATAAAATGCCTGACTCCGTTTGCGAACATAGATTTCTCCTTCTCAGCGTGTTTTTTTCTTCGGCTGCTGCTGTGTGATACAGTGTATATTTCCTCCGCCGTAGGCGATCTCCAGCGTAGGGACCCCTACGATTTCCCGGTCCGGGAAGATCTCGCGGGCCTGTCTTATAGCCAGGGCATCATTCTCATCCCCATATTGGGGAAGAATAACCCCGCCGTTCACGATCAGAAAATTCACATAGGACGCGATGACCAGCTCTCCTTCTTTTCGGGGAGCGGTCCCTTCCATAGTTTTGATGGTCTCGGCCCCGGTCAGATAACAGGGCTTTTGGGTGGCACACATTTTATGAACCTTCAGCCTTCTCCCCCGGGCGTCCGTCTGTTGGCACAAAAACCGGTAGGCTGCCTGGGACGGCTCATAAAAAGGATGGGTTTTATCCTCCGTGTACAGGCAGACGACCTCGCCCGGTGCCGCAAAGCAGGCCAGATCATCGATATGTCCGTTGGTTTCCGCCGGATCGATCCCGTCCTTTACCCAGATCACCTTCTCCGCATCAAGGTATTCCTTCAGCTTCTCTTCGATCTGCTCCCGGGTCATCTGCGGATTCCGGCCGGCAGATAAAAGACACATCTCCGTGGTAAGCACCGTCCCTTCCCCGTCCACGTGGAAGGAACCTCCCTCCAGCACAAACCCATCGGTCCGGTAGGAATCCGCTCCCGCCAGTTCACAGACCTTCCGGGCGGCCAGGTCATCCTGATCCCACGGGAAATACAGACCGTCCACCAGACCTCCCCAGGCGTTGAATTCCCAGTCCACGGCCCGCAGGTCTCCTTTGTCGTTTACCAGAAAGGACGGGCCGCAGTCGCGCATCCAGGCATCGTTGCTGGTCATCTCAATCACCCGGATATTGTCTGTTCCCCCTATCATGTCAAGCGCATGGGTGTACTGTTCCGGCGGTGCACATACGTACACCGGCTCGAACCGGGCGATCGCCCGGGCCACTTCGGCATAGGCTTTCTGGGCCGGTCCGGCTCCCTCTCTCCAGTTGTCGCACCGGCAGGGCCAGAGCATCCAGATACATTCCTGCTCCTCAAATTCGCCGGGCATCCGGTATCCGTCCTGCCGGGGCGTGGTTCCCGTGATTCGTCGCGGCATGGTGCCTCCTTTTTCTTTTCATTTTCTGAATAACATATCTCTGTCCGGGCAGCGTCTTCAGTCTTCCTTCAGTCTGGCCAGTTCCCTCGCCGCCAGCGGGATCGCACAGGCCGCCGACAGCACGTCCGCCACCGCCTGGGTGATCTCTACCCCCTTCAGCCCGAGGATCCTGGGCAGAATGATAATCAACGGAATAAAGAAAATCCCGTTCCGCATCGAAGAGGTGACCGACGCCACAAAGCCCTTTCCCATGGACTGAAACATCATGTTGGTCATGACGATGGGCGCCATCAGCCAGAGAACCGATGCCTGCCACCGCAGAGCCACGATCCCGACCGCAATGACCGCTGGATCATTCCGGAAAAAAGCAACCACCTGCGGTGCAAAAATCACACAAAGGGCCCCGACGGCCGCCAGATAGATGGTTCCGTATTTCACGCAGAAAAGATATCCCTCCCGCACACGCTTACCCAGCTTCGCCCCGTAGTTGAAGCTGGCCACAGGCTGATATCCCTGGCCGAACCCGATCAGGGCAGAGGCCTGGAACATCATGACCCGGGTCACAATGGACATCCCGGCGATGGCCGCGTCGCCGCCGAAGGCGCCGGCTGATGTGTTCAGCAGAAGGGTCGCCGCGGCCGCCAGTCCCTGCCGGAACAAAGAAGGAATCCCCGCATTGACAATTTCCTTCAGGAAATGCGGATTCAGACGTACGTCTCCGAGGCTGGCGTGAATGTTCTCCCCCTTCCTGCTTCCGATAAAGAGAACAATAAAGCTGATGATCTGCCCGCCCACGGTGGCAAGAGCGGCTCCGGACACGCCAAGATCGAAGACAAAGATCAACAGCGGATCCAGCCCGATATTCATGATGGCCCCGGCCATCAGACCCACCATGGCGTACATGGCGCTTCCCTGATACCGCAGCTGATTGTTGATCACGAACTGACCGGTCATGAAAGGCGCTCCGATCAGAATGATCCGCATATAAGCCCGGGTATCGGCCAGCGTAGCCTGGGATGCACCCACCAGCCGGCATAAAGGATCCAGAAACAGATTTCCAAGGACCGCCACGGCCACGCCCACGATCAGCGCCAGGGCAAAACCGGTGGAGGCCATCTGGTTGGCCTCTTTTAGATCTCCCTTGCCAAGCATTCTGGAAAGATAGCTGCCGGAACCCTGTCCGCAGGCAAAGCCCAGCGCCTGTATGATTGCCATGACCGAAAAAACCAGGCCGACAGCCGCCGTCGCTTCGGTGGAGATTCTTCCCACAAAAAAGGTATCTGCCGCATTGTAGATCGCCGTGACCAGCATGCTGATGATCGTCGGAACCGCCAGCATCGTGATCAGCTTAGGGATGGGGGTCCGGGTCATATAGGTGTGACGGTCCGTTTTCGCTCCGCCGTTTCCTTCTGCCCTTGACTGATTTCTCCTGTTCACTGTTTTATTCACTCTCCTGTCACCTGATTTAATGCTTTTTTCTTCCTGTAAAACCTTGGTATTCATTTATTATAGGTTGTTCTGCTCTTTCAGGCAACATAAAAAAGAGACCTTCCGGCCCCTTTTTTTCCGCGAGCAACGAGCAATGCACGAATGCCTGCATTCGTATAGTGCGGCTGCCGCAAGAGTCAGATACCCGCCCCTTCAGGCCGGGGATCTGACTTCCAGCCGGGTCATTGCTCCGCGGCATTTTCAATATGATCTCCCATCATCCAGGGAATCTCAACCTCTTCGCCGGTTTTGCTTTCGTAGGTATAATAGCCCACACAGCGTCCGTAAACGGTGATCTGTCCGCCCTCCTCAAGATCTGCGCTGACCACATCATCATGGTAGGTCACGAACAGCACATCCTCATTCTCTCCCCGTACGGCCAGCCGCAGATACCCTGCATAGCCTTCCTGCGCAGCCTTGGCATTCTGAAGGATCTTTCCGGTGACAGCCACTCTTGTTCCCACCAGATTGATGGATCCGTAGGAAAGATCACTGTATTGCAGATAGGTATAGTAGTCGTCATTCTCTGTATGATTCAGGATGGAGGCCGTCAGAAGACCTTCCTTTTTCAGGCTCTCCACCAGTTCCTCGGTGATGATGCCGTTCTCGGTCAGGCCCTTCGCCGCCTGATATTCCCGGATACCGCGTTCAGTCTTGGGGCCATAGATGCAGTCCACCGGACCGCAGTCAAACCCTGCATCGTTCAGACTGATCTGGATCGCTTTCACGGCCGCCCAGTCGTGGTACTCGATCTCCGTATCGGTCAGCAGATCCTCCGGATTCTCCATCATTCCCGGATCCAACTCCAGCCTGAGACGTCCGTTCTCTGCTTCCATTCCCCGGACCTGGCCCGTAAGCTCCTGAATATCCGCCTTCGCCTGGGTGAGCTCCTTCTGCAGCTGCTCGCCTTCCAGCGTCTTTTCCTCCAGCTGCTTTGCGAGCGCTTCATTTTCGGCTGCCTTTGTCTCCAGCTGGCTGATAAGCTCCTCGCCCTCCAGCGTTTTTGCCTCCAGCTCCTTTGTCAGGTTTTCGCTTTCCGCCGTCTTTGTCTCCAGCTGGCTGGTGAGTTCTTCCCCTTCCAGCGTTTTCGTTTCCAGCTCCTTCGTAAGCTGTTCGCCCTCCGTCGTCTTCGCTTCCAGCTCCTTCGCAAGCTGTTCACCTTCGGTTGTCTTCGCCTCCAGCTGCTTCGCAAGCTGCTCACCTTCGGTTGTCTTCGCCTCCAGCTGCTTCGCAAGCTGCTCGCCTTCGGTTGTTTTCGCTTTCAGTTCCTTCGCAAGCTGCTCGCCTTCGGTTGTTTTCGCTTTCAGTTCCTTCGCAAGCTGCTCGCCTTCCGTCGTTTTCGCTTCCAGCTCCTTCGCCAGATCTTCGCTTTCGAGCGTTTTCTCTTTCAGCAGGGAAGTCAGTTCCTCATTTTCCCGGGCCTTTGCCGTCAGGCTTTCCGTCAGCGCCGTGTTCTCCTTTGTTTTGGCCGTTACCGCCTCCGTCAGCGCGGCATTCTCTTCGGCCTTTGCCGCAGACTCCTTTGACAATGCGGTGTTTTCTTCCGTTTTTGCGGCCACCTGATCCTGCAGCCGGGAGTTTTCTGCCTCCGAACGGGTCAGCTCTCCCTCCAGACGGATCTTTTCCTCTTCTCCCGCTTCAACGGTTTCGTTCAGATCCGTGATTTCCGCGGCCTTCAGCTCCAGATTCTCGGTCAGCTCCTTCACTTCTCCCGTGAGGGCTTCCTTGTCTGCCGTCAGCGTCTTCACCTGCTGACCCATCTCCTCGATGTCCGCTTTCAGGACATCGCTTTCGTTCAACAGTTCCGATACAAACCGGACCGTTTCCTGCGGAGCCTCCTCCGCCGTATACGCATCCTCCAGGCTGATCCTGGCCTCCCCGGTCCTCCGTCCTTCTTTCGAAAACAGCTGTACATTTACGATCGAGTCCGCCAGCGCAGCGATTCCTGCATAGGGAATCTCCAGCTCCGCGGACTGTCCCGGTTCAATCTTCACGGCTTCGTCGAAAGAAACCCCGTTTCCCAGGGCGTTTCCGGCCGCCGTAAACCCGCTGTCAAAGGAGATCACTTCTTCGGATCCGTTGGACAGCTTCAGACGGACGGTTCTGGCGGTATTGTCTGCATCTTCAATGGCGATCTGTATATTATTCTGGTCAAAAATGACCTGACCCGCATCGATCTGACTGATCCTTGCCGCTGTAAGTACGTCGGACTGTTCCTTTATGGTAGCAAGGGCCTGACTGCTCAGTGCAGCCGAGCCCACCGGCAAGATCACCGTCAAAGATGCGATTAACAGGTTTCGGAGTTGTGCTTTTTCCACAATGATACCTCCTTTTCTGTTAGTCTGTCATACAATTATACCATGGATCTATCCTGGATGAAAAGACTTCTTTGGCAATTTCAGGCAAATCACGGGACAGATTTTCCCGTTGATACAAGCGGAACAGGAATGCGCTCCGTTATTGTTCTTGACAGCTCCGGTCATTCAGGGTACAATATTGTTCACCAC
>CAMOUV010000027.1 GCA_946626695.1 uncultured Blautia sp. | reverse complement strand
TATTTTACGCTGACAACGGCAGAGCGGTCCCAAGGGATTGTATCAATGCGCGTGCCCTTCGGTATGCCGGACGAGGTTGAGGTGTATGTAGGGGAGTATAAAGATTACACAGATTCCGAGCCCTATGGGGTTTCCCGGACGATCCTTTCTTCTCCTGCCACCTACCGGGGGAGTGAAACACTGGCTTTTACGATCGGAGACGGCTCTTATGTCGGGAGTTCCTACCAAGAAGTCCAGACCTTCTCGAATCATCTTCTGCAGGCGGGCTTTGGCGGCTGGAACGAGCTGGTGGGGGAGGCCTATGAGTCCATGCAGAGTCTGGGCTTTGCCAGCTACGGCACATCAGCCGTCACCACGCTTACCAGACCGGTTATCACCGGATACTACAACAGTGTAAAAGGCGCTGATCTGCGCTGGGGAAGGGTTCCCAATGCTTCCGGCTATTACATTTACAGGAACCGGGCTGCCGAGGGAGGCAACAAGCTGATTGCGACCATCCCGGACGGCAATACGACCCAGTATTATGATGAAGCGATCAAAAGTAACTGCTGGGGCAGGGTCTATTCCTATACGGTGGTGGCCTTTAACGGAAATGTGAAGAGTCCCGTGAGTATCGCGGCCACGCTGCAGAGACTGGCGCCTATGAAGTTTACCGGTTTCCAGAGGCCGGCTTCCGGCACGATCATGCTCCGCTGGGAATGCACGGAAAGCTCCAACAAGGCGTTGGGGTATGAAGTTCAGTATGCGCAGTCGACACACGACCTGTCCAACCGTACGGGCACCTTCGGAAAGATTTCTTTGAGCGGCCGGAACAGCCTGATCGGGACCATCAAGGGCCTGAAGAGCAACACGAAGTATTTTTTCCGGGTTCGCTCCTATGTGAATTACACCCACAGTGTCACTAAAAAGACCACCAAAACCTGGAGCCAGTACAGTTCGGTCGTTGCTGTAACCACGAGATAAGGAACCGTTCCCGAACAGGTAAGGAGAAGCCCGATGAATTCCTACCGGATACAGATCCTGAAACGTAAATTTATTCTGATCGCGATGCTTTCCTTCGTGCTTGTGATGCTGATCACAGGCTTTCTGATCAATTTGTCCTATGACATCTCCATGCGTGCCCAGATGCGGGAGGTGCTGAGTAATCTGGTGGAGAACGAGGGTGAGCTGCCGGAAATTACCGAGGAAGAGGCGGAGGAGAGCCAGAAGTCGGAGGGACAGCGCTTTTTTGAGGAGGAAGCCCGACGGGGCATGCGTTATTTCTCGGTGATCTTTGATGCGGAGGGGAAAACCGAGGCCGTGAATGTCCGGCAGGCGTTTATGCTGGAGGAAGAAGAGGCCGTGGACTATGCCCGGGCCGTGCTCGGACGGAAATTTCACTTCGGCCAGTATGAATCCTACTACTATGAAACAGCGGAGATCAGCGGCAGCCGTACGATCGCCGTGTTTGTGAACAATGATATGCAGCTGCAGCTTCGTTCGGCCGTGATCCGCTATACGGTGATGATCTGCGCGGCCGGCGTGCTGATCACCTTTATCGTGGTGTGGCTGCTTTCCAACCGGGCGATCCGCTCCGAGATCGAAAGCATGCAGAGGCAGAAGGAATTTATTACCAACGCAAGCCATGAGCTGAAAACGCCTCTGGCGGTGATCCGCGCCAACACCGAGCTCACCGAGATGATGAGCGGTGAAACCGAGTGGACCCAGTCCACCCTGCGGCAGGTGGAGCATATGAACGGTCTGATCCAGAATCTGGTGATGATCGCGAAAGCCCAGGAGAAGGAAGACCGGAGCGCCATGGGGGATATCGATGTAACCCGCGTGGTGAATGAAACGATTGATCCCTTCACCTCCCTGGCTGTGCAGGAGAAAAAGGAGCTTGTCCGTATCGTGGAAGACAATGTGAAGCTCCGGGCAGACGAGAGCAAGATCCGGCAGCTGGCATCGATCCTTCTGGACAATGCATTCAAGTATTGTGACGATGGCGGACGGATCGAGGTCTTTCTGGCGACCCAGAAGAAGGGAAGGATCGTCAGTCTGACGGTTTCCAATTCTTATAAGGATGGAGGGAAAACCGATTTCAACAAATTCTTTGAACGCTTTTACCGGGAGGATCAGTCCCACGAGAACCAGAACGGATATGGAATCGGGCTGTCCATGGCGGAAAGCATCTGCCGGCAGTACGGCGGAAGGATCCGGGCAGAGTGGAAGGATGGGATGATTTCCTTTATCTGCCACCTGACGTGACTCACTCGATCATTTTGCCGAAATATCGGCATCATCCTGTAACAAATTCGTAATCATTTGCGGGATACATGAAAAACTGCGGTTTCATTTTTGTGGATAGTACATATTGACGAAAAGTTGACATAATGATATATTCCCTTTGTAAGTAAAGGAGATGAAATCATTATGAAAAACAGAAAATCGTTGATTTTGATCAGTGCGGCCGTTCTGGCTGTATGTCCGGCTGTGTCTGTTCTGGCGCAGGAGACCGGTATTGTCACCGCCGATGTGCTGAATGTCCGAGGCGGTGCTTCCACAGAAGATAAGATCCTCGGAAAGCTGAAAGAGGGACAGCAGGTAACGGTCCTTGGAGAGGCAGAAGAGGACAAAGACTGGCTGGAAATCGATTACGACGGAAAGACAGCCTATGTTCTTGGCGAGTATATCCGTTCATCGGAGGATGGAGAAGAAGCAGCTTCCGGGAAAGAAAATACAGATGCGTCTGCCGGCGAGGAAGCTTCTGCGGAAAATGAAGCGGAGTCTTCCGATTCGGAAAAGGATGCCGAATCAGCTGCAAAATGGGACGGTCCTGTGCTGACAAAGAGTGCCGGAGTCGTCATGGGGCCCAGCGGCAAGGAAACCTATTATAATCTGGATATGTCCGGGATCGTGAGCATTATGCGGGATCTCGGCAACACGGACGAGTACTGGATCCGGGAGGATGGCTGCAAGATGCTGGGGGACTACATCATGTGCGCGGCAAACCTGAGCGTTCATCCGAGAGGTTCTCTGGTGGAAAGCAGTCTGGGAACCTGTATTGTCTGCGATACAGGCGGCTTTGCCGCGGCCAATCCGAATCAGCTGGATATTGCAGTAAACTGGTAAGATTCAGAGCAGGCAGTCCGACTGCCTGCGAATATCCTTTTTTCTCTGCCCACAGGATCTGCCACATATTTTCAAAAATCAATATTTTTGCTAAAATTTTCTCGTTTTCAAGGAGATGCTTCTGATTATGATTTTTGAGGGTGGTCAGAAATGTTGCAGATCGCGGTTTGTGATATCGACAAGAAAGGCCTTTCGCTGGTTCGCGAGATATGGGAGAATCAGCTTCCTGATACGGAGGAAGCAATATTTACCTATTATGGTACCGGGCGGGAACTGCTGGAAGAGGTTCGGGAGGATCGATTCGGGCAGGGGGTACTGTTTATCGACCCGCAGCTTCCGGATATGGACGGATTTGTCGTCATCGAGATCCTGCAGAGACATCGGATTCCGGTCACCGTGATCCTTCTTTCCAAGGACAACGAGGCAGCGCAGAAGGGATACCGTTTTCATGTCTATGATTTCCTGCACAAGCCGCTGCAGAGCGAGGAGGTCCGCCGGACGGCCGACCGCTACATCCGGGAATTCCTCCGGAGAGAGGATCACCTGCTGACGGTCCGGGTCCGTGGAAAGGAAAAGACGCTGTGGCTGGATGACATCATGTATTTTGAGAGCCATGTGCGTGTCCTGAAGGCCGTCATGGAGGAGGATACGCTGGACTTTTACATGAAGATGAATGTTCTGGCCGATATGCTTCGCTCGAAGGGCTTTTTCCGGTGTCATCAGAGCTTTCTGATCAATCTGGATTATGTGTACCGGATCGAAAACAACAATTCGGTTCTTCTGTTCAACCGGCATCAGATCCCGGTGAGCAGACGGTATATCCGTCAGCTGAAAGAGATCCTGGCGGAACGCAGCATGGAAGGTTGATCCCGGTGCGGGAAGATATAGATACGAAAAAAATGGGCCGCTGTGTGTGCAGCGGTCCTTTTTTAACACGTTTTTACAGATCGGCGCTTCCCAGAAAGCTCCAGATGTAGGGGAGAGCCGCTCCGATGATGGGATCATGAAGAGGGATCCGGCTGATGGAGAGAAAGTCGGGAGTCTCCGTATAGGGAGAAAAAACAGCCAGCTTCTGGTACAGGATCTGCAGATCCTCCGCATTCAGGTAGCGGGCCAGTGTTCCGCCCAGGATATAGTCCGTGTCATACATCATGTGCATGATGGTGATGCAGGAAGAAAGCCGGGACAGATAATCGGCCCAGCGGGCAGCTGCCTCCGGGTCCGAGCCTCTTGCTTTCCGGAAGAATTCATCGATGTTTTCTTCCGGCTCCAGCAGGGAGGAAAGGGAACACAGGGTCTCCATACAGCCGCTTCTGCCGCAGTAACAGCGTTTTCCGCCCTGCCGCATCTGCAGATGCTCCACCGTGGAATTGCGCCCGTGTTTTCCGCTCACAATGGAACGGTTCGAGATAACGGCGGCGCTCAGATGCTCCGACAGGGAAAGATACAAAGCGTTTTCCAGATCCGGCGAGGCCCACAGTTCAGCGGCGGCCGCGCAGTTTACGGTCCGCATCAGGGTGCAGGGATAGTGCAGATAGCGGGTGAAGGCGGAGATGGAAAGGCTGGTGTTTTCCAGCAGCCGGCCGTAGACGACCTGTTCCCCGTCCGGGGAGAGCAGGGCTTCCATGGCGATCCCGATGCCCAGCACCTGGCCATGGGAAATATCGTGGGCAGTGAGAAAATCCCGGACCGCATCGGAAAGCTCCCGGTAATAGAAATCGGCATTGTGATATTCCAGAGTGATGATGACATTGTCCAGCAGCTCCCCGTAGAGGTTTACCGCCAGCATTTTGAACTCGTTTTTCCGGATCTCCACACCCACGGCGATCCGGTAATTTTCGTTGATCATATAGGCGGCCGCCTTCCGGCCCGCCTGATCGGATTCCATGACTCCCTCTTTCCGGATCAGTCCGGCCTCCTCCAGCTGTACAAGAATACCGGCCACGGTGGGACGGCTCAGGTGCAGTTCCTGGCAGATTTCCTGCTGGGCGATTCTTTTTTGATTGTAGATCAGATGGTAGACCAGCAGACGGTTGTTCTGGCGGATCTGCCCCGGTGTGATGCTGAGCTGCATGAAGATGCGACCTCCGATTCGTTCTGTAATAAAGATACCATTCCGGCGGGAGCTTGTAAAGGAAGAAAGAGGACTGCAAAGCGGGTAAAATTTCTCTTGATTTATAAACGGCATATTCTATAATGAAGAAAGACACATGAACAGCAGGCCGGAAGGAGGCAGACATGATCAGAAGAGCACAGGAACAGGATATTCCGGATGTACTGAAACTGCTGGTGCAGGTATGTATGGTCCATCATAACGGCAGACCGGATCTTTTTAAGGGACCGGCTACCAAGTATACGGCGGAACAGCTGAAAGAGATTTTTGCGGACGACAATAAGCCGGTGTTCGTCCTGGTGAACGAGGAGGAAAGAGTGCTGGGGTACGCTTTCTGCATCCATCAGGAGCATCCCGGGGATAATATCCTTACGGATATCCGGACGTTGTATATCGACGATCTCTGTGTGGATGAAGCATGCCGCGGACAGCATGTGGGCAGACAGCTGTATGAGCATGTGCTGGATTATGCAAAGAAGAACGGATACTATAATGTCACTCTGAATGTCTGGAGCTGCAACGAGCCTGCCATGAAATTCTATGAAAAATGCGGCCTTGTACCCCAGAAGATCGGAATGGAGAAAATACTGTAATATTCTCTCTGGAGGAAACGAAGATGAAAAGACAGAATGAAGCACGCAATATCACGATGATGATGGACCTGTATGAGCTGACCATGGCCAACGGCTATTTTCTTCAGGAAAACGCCGGGACGAAGGTCTCATTTGACGTCTTTTACAGGAAGAACCCGGATCACGGCGGTTTTGCCATTTTTGCCGGACTGGAGCAGATCATCGAGTATATCGAGAATATTCACTTTGAACCGGAGGATATCGAATATCTGCGGAGCCTGCGGCTGTTTGACGAGGGCTTCCTGGAATATCTGAAGGATTTTCATTTTAAGGGGAATGTGTATGCCTTTCCGGAGGGAACCGTCATGTATCCGGATGAGCCCATCATCACGGTGGTGGGAGATCTGGTGGAGGCACAGATCGTGGAGACCGAGCTCCTGGCCCAGGTCAATCACCAGAGCCTGATCGCCACCAAGGCCCGCCGCATCGTCCGGGCAGCCAAGGGCAGAGCCGTCTCTGATTTCGGAGCAAGGCGTGCCCACAACAACGATGCCGCCATCTACGGAGCCAGGGCTGCGGTGATCGGCGGCGTCAACGGTACGGCCACCGTTTCCGCCGGACAGTATTTTGAGATTCCGGTGGGCGGCACCATGGCCCACAGCTGGGTCATGTATTATAAGGATGAACTGACAGCCTTCCGCAAATTTGCGGAGGTGTATCCGGATAACTGTATTCTGCTGGTGGATACCTATGATGTGGTGGATTCCGGCATCCCCAATGCGATCAAAGTTTTTCAGGAGATGAAAGACAAGGGGATTCATTCCAAAAACTATGGGATCCGGATCGACAGCGGAGACCTTGCCTATCTGACTAAGGAATCCCGGGCCATGCTTGATGCGGCCGGTTTCACCGATGCAAAGATCGTGATTTCCAACAGTCTGGATGAATTTACAATCACGTCCATTCTGCATCAGGGCGGGCAGGTGGACTCCTTCGGCGTAGGCGAACGGCTGATCACCTCCAAATCCGAGCCGGTGTTCGGCGCCGTATACAAGCTGGGCGCGGTGGAAGAAAACGGAAAGATGGAGCCCAGGATCAAGATTTCCGAGACCGTGGAGAAGATCACCAACCCGGGCCTGAAGGATGTGTACCGGATCTACAATGAAAACGGTCACGCCGTGGCGGATCTTCTGACCATCTCCGGAGAAGACGTGGACATGAGCCAGGCCTATCGCTTTGTGGATCCCGAAAAGCCCTGGAAAAAACGGAAATTCATCAACTGCACGGCAAAGAAGCTGCAGCAGCTGGTGATCAGGGACGGAAAAAGGGTCAATCCGCCTCAGGAGACCATGGCCATCGCAGCGTATGTAAAACAGCAGCTGCAGGATGAGATCTGGGAAGAGGAACAGCGATTCGAGAATCCGCACAAGCACTACCTCGACATGTCTCCCGCCTACTATGCCATGAAGATGCAGATGCTGGAGGACGGAAGAGAGTGAGACGCATCAATTTACATGTTGACATAAAATGATTATGCGGATTACACTATAAGAGTACTGGTGGATCAGACAGGATAGGAGTAAGCATATGAGTATTCAATTTGATGCAGTGAAGGCCAGAGACAATCTGGTTAAGAATCTGTCGGTACTGGCCGCAGAGCAGAATTTCAGTAAAGTAGTGCTGGGAATTTCCGGCGGAAAAGACAGTACCGTCTGTGCAGCCATCTGTGCCAGAGCCCTGGGAAAGGAAAATGTGTACGGCGTATTGATGCCGGACAAGGTCCAGAGTGACCTTTCCGACAGCATCCGTGTGTGTGAGGCTCTGGGAATCAATTACCGGATCGTCAATATCGGGGAGATGCATAAGGCTCTTCTCACGGCCGTGAAGGAGGATGAGAACGGATTTGCTTTTGCATATTCGAAACCCAGCGACATCAATGTGGGACCTCGTCTCCGAATGACTACGGTGCGGTACATCGGACAGGCAATCGGCGCGCGGCTTTGCGGGACAGGAAACCTGAGTGAGGCGACCGTAGGATACTGTACGAAGGATGGAGATACCTCCTGCGACTTCGCTCTGCTTGGAACACTGACCAGCAAGGAAGTGGTGGCGGTCGGGCTTACTATGGAGGAGCTTCCGGCAGAACTGGTAAACAAGACGCCCTCAGATGGCCTGTCCGGCCTGTCGGATGAAGAAAAGCTGGGCGTTACCTATCAGCAGATCCATGACTATATTCGCAACGGCTCCTGCGGGGACAAAGAGACCGACGACAAGATCAGAGGTATGGAAGAGAGAAACATGTTCAAACGGAAGATGCCTCCGATCATTTCTGCTTTTGACTGACCAGTGCGGCTGAAGGACAGAAACTGAAAAAGATGCAGAACGGTCAGCCGTTTCAACAGCGAATCTTACAATGCAAGAAGTGGTGGTGACGGATGAAATCATACAGAAAAACGGCTGTGCAGAAGCTTTTGTGCCTGCTTCTGTGCGGAATCATGATCCTGCAGACCGGCTTTGCGGTTTTTGCCGAGGATGAATATTACGAAGAATACTATGAGGAGGAGCCTGTGGAGGATCCTCATATGCCGGCCTATTATGAGCCCGCCCAGACGGACTCTCTGGATCTGTGGCCCCAGTCACCGGCTATCGAAGGAAAGTCCGCCGTGGTCATCGATCTGCAGTACGGCGGAGTCCTGTATGCCAAAAATCCGGACGAAAGACTGTATCCGGCCAGCATCACGAAGGTGATGACCTGTCTTCTGGCCTGCGAAAATCTGGACATGAATGACAAATTCATCATGACGGAGTCGGCCGCCTTCGGCATTGAGCCGGGGAGCTCCAGCATCTATGCCGATACGGATGAAGAATTCACCATGGAACAGGCTCTGATGGCCCTGATGCTGGAATCCGCCAACGAGATCGCTCTGCGCATTGCCGAGCTGGTGAGCGGAAACGTCAAGAAGTTTTCGGAGCTGATGAATGCCAGAGCACGGCAGATCGGCTGCACCGGCACACATTTCAACAATCCCCACGGCCTGCCGGATGTGAACCATTATACCACGGCTCACGACATGGCTCTGATCGCCAAGGAAGCCTGGATGAATCCGCTGTTCCGCAAATTCTGCACGGAGGACTATTATAATATTCCTCCCACCAATGTACAGCCGGAGACCCGGTACATGCGCAATCATCACGGCATGATGTCGGGCATGAGCTATGCCTATGAAGGGGTCCTGGGTGGAAAGACCGGCTATACGACGGCCGCCGGAAACACGCTGGTGACCTACGCCCGCCGGGGGGAAATCCGCCTTGCCGTGGTGGTGCTGAATTCCGTCGCCGGGGCATACGGGGATACGGCCTCCCTTCTGGATTACGCTTTCGGGAATTTCCGCAAGCTGAACATGAAGGTGCCGGAGGATACGGATTCCATCGAAAACCGTTTTCTTCCCTGCGAGAAGTATCTGATCCGCAACTGCGGGGATGTGAGACCCTTCTATTACCGCAGCCGGGTGTATGTCATGGCGCCCCAGACCATCGGTCCGAAGGAGATCGAGACCGTCAGGACCTGGCACAAAAACGCCGCCGGTCCGGATTATATCGAAGTGGAATTCCTGTATCAGGGAAATACCGTCGGAAATGCCATATTATATGAAAGAAATGTCCTGCAGGATCTGCTGATCGATCCGTCGGTGGGGCTGTAGAAGCGTTGCGGGGACAGGTTCCTTGACTCAAGGAACCTGTCCCCGTGTTTCATTCTCCGCAACTTATTTCTTTTTCTGAAGATACAATTCTCTTTTTCTTCGTATCTCTTCTTTTTCCGCCGGGCCGGCAGCCTGAATGGTCTTCACGGCAAAAACCTGTTCGTCTTCCGTTTTGTGGAAGCGGATCCGGCCCATCAGCTCTCCGTGATCTTTACAGACGGCAAGACTGTAGCAGACTTTTCCGTTGGACGAGAACCACCGGATCACTCTCCGGGCATTCTTGCGGCAGAAGGGACATCGCGTGCTGGAAACCTCCCGGTCCTTCATGGCTTTTTCCCTGGAGGCAAAGCTCTGGGAGACGTATTTCTCGGAGGTGGGAAGGGAAATATGGAATTCCTCCGACCGGTTCTGGGGATTCTGAAAAACATCCACCGAAGGAAACAGCGGAAACAGGCGCTGGGGGATCCGCATCAGGACATCGGCCGTGAACCTTGCATCCTCCAAGGCACGATGGAAGCCCTCGCCGTGATCGATCCCCAGGTAATCGATGGCATGCTGAAGAGACCGTCTTGTGTCCACGGACTCAAAGGCGATGGCATAGAGCTTCTGTACATCCAGAAACAACACCGGAGGGGGCAGAAGGGAAAGCTGATTGTAGAAACGCATATTTCTCTGCAGCTCCATCACATCCTGATCTCCCCAGGTACAGAAGATGTAATCCGTACCGCACCATCGCAGAAATTCCCGGGCGGCCTTAGGGAAGGGAACCCCGTCCGCAAGATCCTCCAGGGTCATATGCGTCACATCGTGGATGCTGTTATGGATCCAGTGATACACGGCAGGGCGGATCAGACGATGGAAGGTGCTTTCGATATGCAGTTGTTCATCCAGACAGACCGCGCCGATCTCAATGATCTCGAAGGGCAGCCGCTCGTTGGAATAGCGTTTTCCGTTGGGAGACTGATTCCACTCCAGGTCAAACACGATATATTTCATAAAGAAAGTCCTTTTCAGAGTTTTCAACAAGTATAGCAGAAAGGCTTTCAGCTGTAAAGAAAATCCTTGACAGGAATGTGCATACCCCTTATAATAATGGGACAAATGTGTAAAGACTGTGATGGAGACAGTACGTTATACCGAAAGGCGCAGCGAGCCGGAGCGGGTGTGAGTCCGGTGCGAGTAGATATAACGGAAGATCCCTCCGGAGTTTCTGCCCCGAAACCTGACGGCCAGTAGGGACAGACGGCTTCCCCCGTTACAGGGAACGGATATCGGCAGCAGTCTGCCCGTATCATGTAACAGGTGGTATACGGATGCCAGAACAGGCCTTCGTCCTTTTACGGACGGAGGCTTTTTTAGAAAAATAAAACAGGAGGAAAAATCAGTGTACCAGAAAGTCGACGCAAATCTCAACTTTGTTGAGAGAGAAAAGAAAGTGGAACAATTCTGGAAAGACAACCATATTTTCGAAAAGAGTATGGATTCCCGCAAGGACGGTCCTACCTATATGTTTTATGACGGCCCGCCGACCGCGAACGGCAAGCCGCATATCGGACATGTGCTGACCCGTGTCATCAAGGATATGATCCCCCGGTATCGTACCATGAAGGGTTATATGGTTCCCCGGAAAGCCGGCTGGGATACCCATGGTCTTCCTGTGGAGCTGGAAGTGGAAAAGAAGCTGGGACTGGACGGCAAGGACCAGATCGAAGCGTACGGCATAGAGCCGTTTATCAAACAGTGTAAAGAGAGTGTGTGGAAATACAAGGGGATGTGGGAGGATTTCTCCTCCACCGTCGGTTTCTGGGCGGATATGGAGCACCCCTATGTCACCTATGAGGATGATTATATCGAGTCCGAATGGTGGGCGCTGAAGGAAATCTGGAACAAGAACCTTCTGTACAAGGGCTTCAAGATCGTTCCCTACTGCCCGCGCTGCGGGACGCCGCTGTCCGCCCAGGAGGTTTCCCAGGGCTACAAGACCCTGAAGGAGCGTTCTGCGATCGTCCGTTTCAAGGCCAAGGGCGAGGATGCCTATTTCCTGGCATGGACCACGACACCGTGGACACTGGCTTCCAATCTGGGGCTCTGCGTCAATCCGGAGGATACCTATGCCAAGGTGAAGGCGGCCGACGGCTATACCTATTATATGGCCGAGGCTCTTCTGGACACCGTCCTCGGAAAGCTGGGAACGGAAGAGACACCGGCCTACGAAGTGCTGGAAACCATGAAGGGCAAGGACCTGGAATTCAAAGAGTATGAGCCCCTGTATGAGTGCGGCGCAAAGGAAGTAGAACGCCAGAAGGCAAAGGCTTTCTATGTGGTCTGTGACAATTATGTAACCATGTCCGACGGTACCGGCATCGTCCATATCGCGCCGGCCTTCGGTGAAGACGACAACCGTGTCTGCCGCAAGTACAACATGCCGTTTGTACGTTTTGTGGATACCAAGGGCTATATGACAGACGACACTCCTTTTGCCGGCATGCAGGCCAAGCCGCATCCGGACGCGGTGAAGAAGGGCGTTGTGGCTGCGGATCCCGAGGTGCTGAAGGAGCTGGCCGGCCGCGGACTTCTGTTCGACGCGCCGAAGTTTGAGCATGATTATCCCCATTGCTGGAGATGCGACACGCCTCTTCTGTATTATGCGAGAGAATCCTGGTTCATCAAGATGACGGCCGTGAAGGAGGATCTGATCCGCAACAACAATACCATCAACTGGATCCCGGAAAGCATCGGCAAAGGCCGTTTCGGCGACTGGCTGGAGAATGTGCAGGACTGGGGTATCTCCCGGAACCGGTACTGGGGTACACCCCTGAACATCTGGGAATGTGAAAAATGCGGCCATATGCATTCCATCGGAAGCCGTCAGGAGCTGGTTGAACTGAGTGGAAACGAGGCGGCGAAGGATGTGGAGCTTCATCGTCCTTATATCGATGAGATCACCATCCCCTGTCCGGAATGCGGCGGCACGATGAAGAGAGTGCCCGAGGTGATTGACTGCTGGTTCGATTCCGGCGCCATGCCCTTTGCCCAGTATCATTATCCGTTTGAAAACAAAGAGCTGTTTGAAAAGCAGTTCCCGGCCCAGTTCATCTCCGAGGCGGTGGACCAGACCCGGGGCTGGTTCTATTCCCTGCTGGCAGAGTCCACGATCCTGTTCAACAAGGCGCCCTACGAGAATGTCATCGTTCTGGGACATGTGCAGGATGAAAACGGACAGAAGATGAGCAAATCCAAGGGCAACGCGGTGGATCCCTTCGAAGCACTGGAAACCTACGGCGCGGATGCGATCCGCTGGTATTTCTATATCAACAGCGCGCCTTGGCTGCCCAACCGTTTCCATGGCAAGGCCGTGGTGGAAGGACAGCGCAAATTCATGAGCACCCTGTGGAACACCTATGCGTTCTTCGTGCTCTATGCGAACATTGACAATTTCGATGCGTCAAAATATACCCTGGAATATGACCGCCTGAGCGTCATGGACCGGTGGCTTCTGAGCCGCCTTGCGTCCACGATCAAGGCTGTGGACGAAAATCTGGATGCCTACAGGATCCCGGAGAGCGCCCGTGCTCTGCAGGAGTTTGTGGATGAGATGAGCAACTGGTATGTCCGCCGCAGCCGCGAGCGCTTCTGGGCGAAGGGGATGGAGCAGGACAAGATCAACGCCTACATGACGCTGTATACCGCTCTGGTGGAGATCAGCAAGGCGGCTGCGCCGATGGTTCCCTTCATCACCGAGGATATCTACCAGAATCTGGTGCGCAGCGTGGACAAGGAAGCGCCCGAAAGCATCCATCTCTGCGACTTCCCGGCTGTGGAGACAGCCTGGATCGATAAGGAGCTGGAAGAGAACATGAAGGAACTTCTGGATATCGTGGTTCTGGGACGTGCGGCCCGGAATACCGCCAATATCAAGAACCGTCAGCCCATCGGCACCATGTTTGTCAAGGCGCCCAAGGTGATGGACAGCTTCTTTACCGATATCATCGCGGATGAACTGAATGTGAAGAAGGTGGAATTCACCAGCGATGTGGAAGCCTTCGTATCCTACAGCTTCAAGCCGCAGCTTCGGACCGTCGGCCGCAAATTCGGCAAGCTGGTGAACGGAATCCGTACGGCTCTTGCCGAAATCGACGGCGTAAAGGCCATGAAGGAGCTGAAAGAGAAGGGCCGGCTGCTGCTGAACGTTGACGGTACCGAGTGCGAGCTTCTGGAGGAGGATCTGCTGATCGAGACCAAGCAGTCCGAGCAGTACGTGACAGAGTCCTACGGCGATACATCGGTGGTGCTGGATACCAGCCTTACGCCGGAGCTGATTGAAGAGGGCTTTGTCCGTGAGATCATCAGCAAGGTACAGACCATGCGTAAGGAAGCCGGCTTTGAGGTGATGGATCATATTGTGGTCTATGCGGAAGGAAATGAGAAGATCGAGGCCGTCCTTACGGAACATAAGGATGAGATCAGCCATGACGTGCTGGCATCGGATATTGTGACCGGAAGGATGGGAGGCTACACCAAAGAGTGGAGCATCAATAAAGAGCAGGTTACGCTGGGCGTTGAGAAAATTTTGGAGGGGAACGCATGAATAAGGACTTTAAGAAAGAGACATTTAAGAAGAAGGTAGCCGAAAACGTCAAGTTTCTGTACAGAAAAAAACTGGAGGAAGCGACCCAGGAGCAGCTGTTCCAGGCTGTCAGCTACACGGTGAAGGACGTGATCATTGACAACTGGCTGGATACGCAGAATGCCTATGACGAGCAGGATCCCAAGACGGTTTATTATATGTCCATGGAATTCCTGATGGGCCGTGCCCTGGGCAACAACCTGATCAACCTGGGCGCCTACGAAGAGGTGAGCCAGGCTTTGGAGGAGCTGGGACTGGATATCAACGTGATCGAGGACCAGGAGCCGGATCCCGCGCTGGGCAACGGCGGTCTCGGCCGTCTGGCAGCCTGCTTCCTGGATTCTCTGGCAACCCTGGGCTACAGCGCCTATGGCTGCGGCATCCGGTATCACTATGGCATGTTCAAACAGAAGATCAAGGACGGCTTCCAGATCGAAGCGCCGGACAACTGGCTGAAGAACGGCTATCCCTTCGAGCTGAAACGCCCCGAGTACGCCAAGGAAGTGCATTTCGGCGGCTATGTCCGGGTGGAATACAACCATGAGAAGGGCGAAAATGTCTTTATTCACGAAGGGTATCAGGCAGTCCGGGCCATTCCCTATGACATGCCCATCGTAGGCTACAAGAACAAAATCGTAAACACCCTCCGGATCTGGGATGCGGAGCCCATCGTGGACTTCGGTCTGGACTCCTTCGACAAGGGTGACTACAAAAAGGCCGTGGAGCAGGAAAACCTGGCCCGCAACCTGGTGGAAGTCCTGTATCCGAATGACAACCATTATGCCGGCAAGGAGCTTCGTCTGAAGCAGCAGTACTTCTTCGTGTCCGCGTCTCTGCAGACCGCCATCGAAAAGTACAAGAAAAACCATGACGACATCACGAAGCTGTACGAGAAGGTTGTCTTCCAGATGAACGACACCCATCCGACCGTAGCGGTGGCCGAGCTGATGCGTATCCTGGTGGATGAGGAAGGCCTGGGCTGGGACAAGGCATGGCAGGTGACCACGAAGTGTGTGGCGTACACCAACCATACCATCATGTCCGAGGCTCTGGAGAAATGGCCCATCGACCTGTTCTCCCGTCTGCTTCCCCGTGTATATCAGATCATCGAAGAGATCAACCGCCGGTTCATCCTGCAGATCCAGGCTGAGTATCCGGGCAACTATGAGAAGATCAAAAAGATGGCCATCATCTATGACGGTCAGGTCAAGATGGCGCATCTGGCCATCGCAGCCGGCTATTCCGTAAACGGCGTGGCAAGACTGCACACCGAGATCCTGAAAAACCAGGAGCTGAAGGACTTCTACCAGATGATGCCCGAGAAGTTCAACAACAAGACCAACGGCATCACCCAGAGACGTTTCCTGGCTCACGGCAATCCGCTGCTGTCCCGCTGGATCACCGAGCATATCGGTCCGGACTGGATCACGGATCTGTCCCAGATCAGCAAGCTGAAGGTCTATGCGGATGACGAGAAGGCTCTGCAGGAGTTCATGAACATCAAATTCCGCAACAAAGAGCGTCTGGCCAAATACATCCTGGAGCACAACGGGGTGGAGGTAGACCCGCATTCCATCTTCGATGTACAGGTCAAGCGTCTGCACGAGTACAAGAGACAGCTGCTGAACATCCTGCATGTGATCTATCTGTATGATCAGATCAAGCAGCATCCGGAAATGGACTTCTATCCGAGAACCTTCATCTTCGGCGCAAAGGCTTCTGCCGGTTATCATACCGCCAAGAAGATCATCAAGCTGATCAATTCCGTGGCGGATGTGGTCAACAATGATGCTTCCATCCACGGCAAGCTGAAGGTGGTCTTTATCGAAAACTACCGTGTATCCAACGCGGAGATAATCTTTGCGGCAGCCGATGTCTCCGAGCAGATCTCCACCGCCAGCAAAGAAGCCTCCGGTACCGGCAACATGAAGTTCATGCTGAACGGCGCTCCCACCATCGGCACCATGGACGGAGCCAATGTGGAGATCGTGGAAGAGGTCGGTGAGGAGAACGCCTTCATCTTCGGTCTTTCCTCTGACGAGGTCATCAACTACGAGAAGAACGGCGGCTATGATCCCAACGTGATCTTCAACACCGACTGGGAAGTACGTCAGGTTCTGATGGAGCTGATCAACGGAACCTTCGACAGCGATACCGAGCTGTTCCGGGATCTGTATGATTCTCTGCTGACCACCAAGAATTCGGACCGTGCGGACCGCTACTTCATCCTGGCTGACTTCCGCTCCTATGCAGACGCACAGAGGAGAGTGGAGGAAGCCTACCGTGATGAGAAGAGATGGGCGAAGATGGCCCTTCTGAACACCGCCTGCAGCGGCAAGTTCACCTCGGACCGTACCATCCAGGAATATGTGGATGAGATCTGGCACCTGGACAAGGTGACGATTGCGAAAAAAGCAAGAAAGTAACTGAAAAGCGGGCTGCTGCAAAGCATCGATGAATGCATCTGTTGCTGTTGCGGCAGCTCTTTTTGAACGGAGATTGTATTATGGTTGGTGAATATGATAAAGCCAGAAAAAAAGGAGCACGGTCTTATCAGAAGGCTGTGATGCAGGGACGGTATCCGTTCCTGCCGGCACTGGATGATATCCTGCAGGATACCGGAAAGCTGGCGGAATATCCGGTAGGGCTGAAGGAGGTGCCGCTGGATCAGGTGGTCGGGACGAAGACCAGAGGAAGGCAGGAGGCGTTTGCCGACAACTTCATGCCGATTCTCTCCGAGAAATCGGAGTTCGCCATGAAATGGGATCAGCTTTTTGAGGCCCAGATGGAGGAGGGGATCCGCGACCCGGTCAAAGTATATGAATATATGTGGAAGTTTTATGTATTGGAAGGGAACAAACGGGTCTCCGTGCTGAAGTATCTGGATGTTCCTGTGATTATGGCGGACATCACCCGGATCCTTCCGGCGGATCATGAAGATCCCGCCGTCCAGATCTATGATGAGTTCGTTTCGTTTTATAATGTTGCTCCTCTGTACGAGCTGGTATTCACCCAGAAGGGGAGCTACAAAAAACTGGCTGAGCTTCTGGGAAAGGATCTTTCAACCGCCTGGGATGATGAGGATGTGCTGAATCTGAAAGCTGCTTATGCGGCTTTTGAGAAGAGCTATCTGGCGAAGGGCGGGAACAGTCTTTCTATGACTCCGGCGGATGCTTTTCTCATCTATCTGGGAATCTACGATCTGTCCTCCCTTCTTCAGGCGACGCCGAAGGAGTACGAAGAGAAGATCAACCGCATCTGGGATGAATTCCTGGTGGAAGCGAGCGACGACAACATCGCCTTCGTGGAGGATCCGGACCTTCACAAAAAGGATGGCCTTACCATTCCGCTCCTGACGCCTCTTCTGAAAAAACCGGTCTACACCAGGGAACGGCCTCTTCGGATGACCTTCATCTATGACAAGAATCCGGACGTATCCCGCTGGATCTACGGGCATGAACTGGGCCGGAACCAGGTGACGGATAGCTTTGACGGCCTTGTGGTGACCGAAGCGATTTCTGACTGTGAGACCGAAGAGGACTTCCTGTCGGCGGTGGAGCAGGCAGTGAAAAACAGCGATATTATTTTCACTCCCTCTTCAGCCCAGATGGACATGACCCTGAAGGCTGCCGTGGCGTACCCGGACGTGAAATTCATGAACTGTTCCATCAACCTTTCTCACAACGCGGTCCGCACCTATTACGGACGGATGTTCGAAGCGAAATTCCTGATGGGAGCTCTCGCCGCCAGTGAATGCGAGAATCATAAGATCGGGTATGTGGCGGATTATCCGATCTTCGGAACGGTGGCAAACATCAACGCTTTCGCCATCGGCGCCGCATTGATCGATCCTTACTGCAAAATCCATCTGACCTGGACCTCGGTGGAAGGAACCGACTGGCGCAAAGAGATGGAGGAGAAGGACATCCATGTCATGTCCGGCCCGGATCTGGTAAAGCCCACGGAGCTTTCCAGAGAATATGGAATCTACAGGAAATACGAGGACGGCGGGGTGTATAATCTGGCCATGCCGGTCTGGGACTGGGGGAAATACTACGAGCTGATCGTGCAGACGATCCTCAATGATACCTGGCCGGAGAAAAACGCCGTGCGGTCGGATCAGGCTCTGAACTACTGGTGGGGCATGTCTGCCGGCGTGATCGATGTAATCCTTTCCAAGCATCTGTCGTATTATTCGCACAAGATGGTGAACGCCATCAAACGGGCCATGCTGGCCGGTGTGATTCATCCCTTTGCCGGAGAGCTGCACGCCCAGGGCGGACAGGTAGCACATAAGGCTGAATTTGTTGAAAAAATGACGAACGAAGAGATCGTTGCCATGGACTGGCTGAACGATAATATCATCGGATCTCTTCCGAAGAAAGAGAAACTGACGGAAACCGGTATAAAGACCGTGAAGATCAGCGGAGTGATTGAGTCATGAAAATACTGGTTGTAGCAGATGAAGAAGAAAAAGGTCTCTGGGATTTTTATGACCGGGAGAGGACCGAGGGAGTGGACCTGATCATTTCCTGCGGGGACCTGGACCACCGGTACCTGGACTTTCTGGTTACCATGGTCAACTGCCCGCTTTTGTATGTGCGGGGCAACCATGACAGAGGGTATGATAAAAATCCGCCTGAAGGCTGTATCTGTATCGAGGATATGGTTTATAACTATAACGGACTGCGGATCCTGGGCCTGGGCGGTTCCATGCGCTACAAGCCCGGATCTGACATGTACACCGAGCAGGAGATGCGCCGGCGCATCCAGCGTCTGAAACCCCGGTTCAGCCTGATGAACGGCTTCGACCTGCTGGTGACCCATGCTCCGGCCAAAGGGTACGGAGATCTGGAGGATCTGCCCCATCAGGGCTTTGTCTGCTTCAATGAGCTGATGGATCAGTACAAGCCAAAATATATGCTCCACGGACATGTGCATACCACCTACGGACGCATCACCCGGGAATACGACCATCCCTCCGGAACCCGGATCCTGAACTGCTGCGGCAGCCGCATCCTGGAGCTGAAACCCGGCGACTATCCCCTGAAAGGGAAGACCGGGTCGTTTATCTATGATTTTTATATCTCTTTGAGAGAAAGAAAATGAGTCTCCCTCAAAAAGTAACAAATTATAACAAAATTATAAAGAGTCAATAGACAAAATGACGGATATGTGTTACATTTTTTATATATACATACTTACCGGAGGGAGGTAACACAAATGAAAGGAAAAATGAAAAAGTGGATGCTGGCGCTGTTTGCCGCCTTCGCGCTCACACTGATGCTGGGAGCCAGCGTTTCGGCTGCGACCATGCTTCTTAACACCAGAGGTACCGGCAGCACGAAGTATTACAGACAGCACCGTGTGTTCGTGACCGGCTACGGACGTCTGGAGGTAAGCGGAAAGACGATCTATAACGGAGCCATCAAGGTGCAGCTGCGTTCGAGAGACAACAAGTCCTCTTCGGATGGCGGACAGCAGTTCTTCTCTGTCAATGCCTACAGCAAGCAGAGCCTGTATTACGGCGTCATGCGCGGGCCGTACTACATCACTGTTGACAGTGACTATGACTACTATATTGCCGCGGCACAGACCCTGATGTCCAACAACGGCGGACTGTATCAGAGCAGAGCCTATGCGCTTGCCAGCGGTAAGTGGTACACCGGAGCCATGCCCTTCAATGAGACCTGGGGCAATGCGGACTGGTATCGCTTCTACCTGAGCAGCAACCGTAAATTCAACATCTACTTCCAGTCTCTGGGTATCGGCTATGCCGAGATCCGTCTGTGGGGTCCGAATATCGCAAGCGGCGGCGAGCTGATCTACAAGGGAAGCATCAACGGCCTGAACAAGGGCTGGACCTTCTACCGGAAGAGCAGCTACGGCTATACCACCGGCCGTCCGGCAGGAACCTACTATATCCGGATCAAGCGCTACAGCAACAGCTGGAAGAGAACCTCCATGGGCTACTGGCTGAAGTGGAGCTGAGATCCTTCGGGAAAACCATCTGATGACAGATTCTGTGTATGAATTTGGGACGTGAATAAATGAAAGACAGAATGAAAAGATGGATGCTGGCTTTGTTTGCAGCCTTTGCGCTCACCCTGCTTCTGGGGGCGACGGTGTCGGCTGCCAATGGTTCGGTACTGCTGGGGAATGTCCGCGGGGAAGGAAGCAAGTACTATTACCGGGGCTACAGGGTATTTGTGACCGGATACGGCCGGTTGGAAATCACGGGCCGGACGGTGAATAACGGGCCCATCAAGGTTCAGCTTCGTTCCCGGGATAATAAGGACTCCTCCGACGGCGGCCACAAATTTTATTCCGTGAACTATTCCAAAAAGGAATTCCGCTATTACGGCGTCATGCGGGGACCGTATTACATCTGGGTGGACAGTGAAGATGACTTTTATATCTATGCTGCCCAGTATCTGATGTCCAATTACGGCGGACTTACAAAGGGAAGAGCCTATACTCTCACAGGCAATAAATGGTATACGGGCGTGATGCCCTTCAATGAGCAGTGGGGTAATCCGGACTGGTACAGGTTCACGGTTACGACCAAAAGGACCTTCTATGTGTATTTTCAGTCCCTGGGTACGGGATACGCCGAGATCCGGCTGTTCGGACCCGGGATCGCATCTGCGGGCATGGTCCTGAAGGTGGACAACAAGTCGCCGTTCGATGTGGATGGGTGGCAGGCAGGCTGGAAGATTTCCAATCTCCCTGCAGGCACCTACTATCTGCGGATCAAGAGGGTGACGCCATCCTGGAAGAGGACCTCCATGGGCTACTGGCTCAAGTGGAAATAAGCTGTAAATGAAAGATTTTTTCGAGAGGGCTGTCTGTATCCGCAGGCAGCCCTTTCCGGTTCTGAAGGGGGGGATCTTTCCTTGACAGTGCCTGTAAAAACCGATATCATGAATGTAGTGAAAATGGCACAAACAGGAGGCAGATATGTTTTGTGAATATTGCGGATCGAAGCTTACCGGGCAGGAAACAGAATGCCCGCGATGCCGCAGACGGACGGGTTTTGCGGTGCAGACGGAGATACTGCGAAACGGCCGCGGCGTGCCGGTGGGAGCCTATAAGGAAGAAGACATTCTGGCCAGACTGGCGCCGCCTGCTTCGGACGGCCCTGCAGCAGGGAGGGAGCAGCCGGAGGAAGCGACCGTGCAGCCGAAGCCTGTCAAGGACCATGATCCGGAGCTGGAGGAGATGCGCAGCAGCTACAGCCGTCT
>CAMOUV010000026.1 GCA_946626695.1 uncultured Blautia sp. | reverse complement strand
GTCTATTATTTCAAGATCCTGCTGCCGGTATGTACACCGGTGATCGCAGTGCTGGCCCTGTGGCAGTTTGTCGGTATGTGGAACAGCTACTTTGACGCCATGATCTATCTGAATGATGCAAACAAACAGCCTCTGCAGCTCGTTCTCCGGTCGATTCTGATCCAGAACCAGCCGGAATCAGGCATGATCTCCGATATGCAGAGTACCGCGCAGAGAGCCCAGCTGGCTGAGCTTCTGAAATACGCTACGATTATTATCTCCAGCCTTCCGCTGCTGGTTATGTATCCGTTCTTCCAGAAATACTTTGACAGCGGCATCATGGCAGGCTCTGTCAAGGGTTGATGTCCCTTGGATGGTTCAGGAGAAACTATTGATGTGATCAATTTCTATAATCTTTTTTATGAAAGGAGACTCATGATGAAAAGAAAAATGATCTCACTGGTACTTGCCGGAGTAATGGCTGCTTCGCTTGCACTTCCGGTCATGGCGGAGGAATCGATCTTTCCGTTGGATGAAACCGTAACCCTCACCGGTATGATCAGCTATCCGCCCTCTACCGAATCAGAGCCGAATAATCGTACAATCTTCAAACGTCTGGAAGAGAAAACAAATGTTCATATCGAATGGACCGCGATCCAGTCCGATCAGTGGGGCGACAAGATCACCCTGAACATGGCCAACCTGAACACCCTGACCGATTTCGTCTTTTCCGCATGCTTCTCAGACAGCGACCTTCTCCGCTATGCGGACCAGGAAGTCATCATTCCGCTGGAAGAGTACATCGACAGCTGCATGCCGAACCTGAGCAAGGTCTTTGAGAAATATCCGGAATACCGCAGCATGTGCGAGGATGAAGACGGACATATCTGGGCGCTTCCCTGGATCGAACAGCTGGGCGCTGACAAGACAGCCATCCAGACCGTCGACTACATGAGCTATATCAATAAGAAATGGCTTGATTTCCTCGGCCTTGAGATCCCGACGACCGTGGACGAGTTTGAAGAAGTTCTGATCGCTTTCCGTGATCATGCATCCGAGATTCAGGCTGAGTTCGGCATCGACGGCAGCATCATCCCGATGTCCTTTATCATGAACGATGGCGGACAGGATCCCTGCATCCTGATCAACGGCTTTGGCGAAGGCATCGGCGATCCGGATAAGGGACGTCATATCGCAGTGACCGACGATGGACAGGTCGTCTGCACCGCTACGCTGGAAGGCTTCAAAAAGGGTATGCAGTGGCTGCACAAGCTGTATGAAGAGAACCTGATCGATCCGGAAGCCTTCACACAGGAATGGTCCACCTACGTATCCAAAGGAAAATCCGGCCGTTACGGCGTTGCTTTCTCCTGGGATATCGCAAACATCGACAACCTTGCTGACTGGGTTCCGCTTCCTGCTCTGACTGCAGACGTGAGAAACATCACCCCGCAGAACGGCTCCTTCACAAGTGGTTTCGACCGCGGCCGCTGCGTAGTTACCTGTGTTGCTGAGGATCCGGAGATGGTCTGCAGCTGGCTGGATGTTATGTATGATCCTTTCCAGTCTCCGCAGAACAACTGGGGAACCTACGGTGAAGACGATGACTTCGATATCTTCGTTCTCGGCGAGAACGCTGACGGCGAACCGATGCTGCAGCATGCTCCTCTGGGAGACGCTTCTCCTGTAGAAGTTCGTGAAGCAGAAGCTGTCGGCGGTCCGCTGGCAATCCTCGATGAGTATTATGGCGTATATGTGACCTGCCCGGATGACGCACAGTATCGTCTTGACTGGATTAAGGACATCTATACACCGGATATGAACACCAAGTATGTGTATCCGAACGTTTTCATGAACATGGAAGACACAGAAGAACTGTCCAACCTGCAGGCAGACATCACCAAGACCATCAACGCAGCGAAATCCGACTGGGTTATGAATGGATTTGACGATGACGACTGGGAAGATCTTCAGGACAACCTGGATGCCTATGGTCTGGAAGATTATCTTGAGATCTATCAGAAGTACTTCGATGCATTCTATGCAGAATAAAGAAAACGACTGATTCTCTCCTTATATGTGCGTAGGGCCGCAGCCGGTTTTATCCGGCTGCGGCCCATTTTCTGTTGGTGGTTTCTGTTTTCTGAAAGCGGGCGATACGTTTACGGCTCGAATCGAAAGCCGACCCGGGAACTGCGTCCGCATAGGTCCCGGAGGCTGATCTCTTCCCCGTCCGGGAGTGTAAGGATATGATCGGAAACCGTACCAACACGATAGATCAGATCCTTCATTTTGATATCGATGCCGGAAATGATCATGCTTCCGTCATCGCCGTAGGTCAGAGTCTGGCCCTCCTCCAGTTCGGTGGGAACACCGGCTCCGAATCCATAGTACACGGTCTTTTCGCCATAGATTCCGTCATTACGGATCACAAACCAGTCGATCACAGGACTCTTATTGACAGAATGGATAAATGTGACTGAAAAACGGTCGCCCGCCGCCATGCTGTATGCGGCATATTGTTCTTTCGTCCTTGGATCTTCCAGGATCAGCTTCCCTTTTGGAGACCTGGAGAGAAAGAAAATGGCGGCAGCCGTGACCGCCAAAAGCATTGTCAGAGCTGCCGCTGCGAATACAGGGTGACGGGACCGGCGGTCAGCCGACGCTGATCCCCTGTTCTTCATAATACTTCTTTGCGCCTGCATGGAAGGGAACGCTCATGCCATTGACCGCATCTTCGGGACTCAACTCTTCAAACTTGGTATGTCCTGCAGCAAGAGCTTCTTTGTTCTCAAAAACAGCCTTCACGATCTCATATACAACATCTTCACTGAGCTCATTGGAGGCAACCAGCGAAGCGCGTACCGATACGGTTACGGAATCTGCATCCAGGCCGGCATAGGTTCCTGCCGGAATGATGGATTCGGTATAGAAATCATAGTTTTCCTTCAGCGCAGCGATATGTTCATCATCCAGCTGAACCAGGCTGATCTTTGTATTTTCTGCCAGCTCTTCCACGGCGGTTGTCGGAGCGCCCGCAACGATGAAAGCGGCGTCGATTTCACCGTTTTCCAGACTCTCGGCAGAGTCTCCGAAGGAAGAGTTTACCACGGTGATGTCGTCGAAGGTGATGCCGTAGGCTTCCAGGATTTCCTTCGCATTGAATTCCACACCGGATCCTGCATCACCGACGGAAACCGTTTTGCCTGCCAGATCTGCGACCGTCTGAATGCTTTCGTCGCAGGTGATGATCTGTACGGTCTCATCATACAGGCCGGCTACGGCGGAGAAGTTCTTGAAGGGTTCTTCGCCTTCGAAAAGGCTGGTGCCGGTGTAGGCGTAGTACATGACATCGTTCTGCACCGTAGCGAGGTGGGCGTCACCTTCCTCGATCATTTCCAGATTGGCTCTGGATGCTCCGCTGGATTCCAGCGTAAGACTTGTGTCGGAAAGCAGAGGGTTAAGCACGTCGGCCATCACTCCGCCAATCGCATAGTAGGTACCCATGGGACCTCCTGTAACAAAGTACAGATCGTCTGCCATTACACAGACAGTCCCAAGTGATGAAAGAACCAGTGAGCCCGTGATCAAGGCTGCGATTTTTCTCTTGGTCATTGGTTTTCCTCCTTTTCTGTTTTGATACTGCGTTTACAAGTTCCACTTTGATACTTTGATTGTAACATATGCATAAGTGCAAATCAACATTTAATAAGTCAAATGCACACATTTCTATATTAGTATCAATACAAATGACACATTTTCCCGGGATGAGAAGATAAACCGGGAAGTCTGAATCAGCCCTTGACGAATTCTTGAAAATGCTATACCATTAGGTGGATTTTGAATGGATGAATATAAATAAGAAAGAAGGTACTATCATGGCAACTCTTTTGGTAACATCAATCGCGCTTCTGGCGGGGCTTCTGATGACTCGTGTTTTCAAATACCTGAAGCTGGATTTCCCGGATGTGACCGCATTTCTGATCGCAGGTCTGCTGGTGGGACCTTACTGTCTGGGACGGACGGGCATCGACGGCCTGGGCTTTTCCACCATGGCGGATGTGGACAGCCTTGGGGTATTGACGAACACGGCGCTTGGCTTTATCGCATTTGCCATCGGCAATGAATTCCGGCTGTCCCAGCTGAAGCAGACCGGCAAACAGGCTTTTGTGATCGGTGTGTTTCAGTCTGTGATGGCATCGGTCCTTGTGGACGCCGCCATGATCCTGCTGCATTTTATCCTGGGAGAAAAGGTGCTTCCCCTTCCGGCAGCGATTACCCTGGGAGCCATCGCTTCTGCAACGGCACCCGCCGCGACTCTGATGGTTGTACGGCAGTATAAAGCCAAAGGACCTGTGACGGACCTGCTTCTGCCGATCGTTGCGTTGGATGACGCAGTGGGGCTGATCATTTTTGCAGTTTCCATCGGGATCGCCCAGGCGATGGAGGGCGGTACCCTGAACGTGATCTCTGTTATCGTCAATCCTCTGCTGGAGATCATCTGTTCGCTGATCCTTGGAGCTTTGATGGGAGTGCTGCTTACCGAACTGGAGAAGATTTTCTTCTCGAACTCCAACCGACTTTCCTTGTCGATCGCTTTTGTGATTATGACCATTGCTCTGGCGTCGATCCGGATCGATCTCGGGAGTGTGGAGATTTCATTTTCTTCCCTTCTCGTCTGTATGATGCTGGGCACGGTTTTCTGCAACATGAGTGAGTTTTCCGCAGATATCATGGGAAGGGCGGATAAGTGGACGGCACCGCTGTTCGCCACCTTCTTTGTGGTGAGCGGTGCAGGACTGGAGCTTTCGGTTTTCCGCTATCCGGCTATCATCATGATCGGTATCGTATACATTCTGGCCCGGTGTGCGGGTAAATTCCTGGGCGCCAGCATCAGCAGCAAGGCGACTCATTGCAGCGAGACGGTGCAGAAGTATCTGGGTATCACTCTGTTTCCGCAGGCGGGCGTGGCTCTTGGCATGGTGGTTTCCGCCCAGTGTCTTGGACAGGAATCAGCTTCTCTGATCCGGAACATTATCCTGTTCAGTGTGCTGATCTATGAACTGATCGGTCCGATGCTGACCAAGATGGCGCTTACAAAGGCCGGAGAAATTGTGGAAGCTTCCGCAGACAAAAAGAGCAGAGAGCGGTTCCAGCAGAAAAAAGCATAATCGAAACGGGATGATTCCTCCCGGAGGTCCGACAACAGAATATGTTCTGTATGTCGACAGCCGGGATGAGTCTGAAAAGTATTATGAAAGGTGGACTTATGGAAAACGCTGCCGGAACGAAAAACTTCTGCCGCAAATGTCTGCTGCGGGAGATGGGGACTCAGGAGGAGTTTTTCGGAAATCTTCGCAGGTATATCGAACGGATTGACGAAGATCTGAAGGTGGAGCCGGATGTCTATGAGGAGCGGCTGAAGGAATGCCAGGACTGTGAGAAGCTGGTGAACGGTATGTGCCGGATCTGCGGGTGCTATGTGGAACTGCGGGCGGTGATGAAAAAGAACAGCTGTCCCATGGTTCATCCGCGGTGGCAGATGGAAGCATAAAGGAAGGCAGAGGGACCGGACAGGACGATCAGCCTGAATATTCTGAAAGTAAGTGCGAGCCACGGAACCTGTCACTGTGACTCCTTAAAAGAGGTATCGGATGAGAAAGAGTTTTTCATTATTGAAAAAAATCTGTGTTGCCCTGGCTGTTTCCGCCGTGGCTTTCGGCTGTGTGTGCGTCGCTGTGGCAAAGTTTATTACCAGTATCAAAAAGCAGACGCTGGAGGAAGCGCTGGCATGGCAGAAGGATCATTACGATACTAGCTGGTTTGATGCGCTTTCTAGAGAGGCCTACACCGTGAAAAGCTATGACGGGTATGTGCTTCACGCGGAGCTTGTACGAAATCCGGAGGAGACCGACCGGTATGTGATCATTTCCCACGGATATACCGACAACCGGTACGGCAATCTGAAATACATGCGGGATTATCTGCGGAACGGCTATAACTGCATTATCTATGACCTGCGCGGCCATGGGGAGAATGAGAATACCTTCTGTACCTACAGTGTGCGGGAGAGCGAGGATCTGGCCTGCATGATCGACGACAGCTATAAAAGATTCGGCGAGGAAATCGAACTGGGCCTTCATGGTGAATCGTTAGGCGCTGCCACCACGGCAGCGGTTCTGGGCAAACGGCAGAATCTGTCTTTTGCGGTCTGCGACTGCGGGTTTGCGGATATCATGAATGTCCTGCAGGGCGCTTCACAGAAGAGGGGACTTCCGGCCTGGATCCTGAAGCCGGCTTCCCTTGCTTCGAAGCTTGTGAACGGGTATGCCTTTACGGAGATGAGGCCCATCGATGCGCTGGAAAACAACCATGTTCCCATGATGTTCATCCACGGGGCGGAGGACAGATTTATCGTCCCGGACAACAGCCTGCGCATGAACAATGCTACGCCGGGCTACAGCGAATATCATCTGATCGAGGGAGCGTATCATGCCCAGTCCGTTTTGACGGATCCGGAAGAGTATGGACGGCTGATCGATCAGTTCCTGGCCGGTATCCATAAGGAGGAGACCGTGAAAGCAGACAACAGCACAGCGGAGGAAGGACAGGATGACCCTGCAGAGGATTGAGCCGGAGGAGCTGGAGAGGCTTCCCGGCAGAAAACAGATCTTTGACCTCCGGTCTCCGGAGGATTTCCGGAAGGGGAGCATGCCCGGAGCGGAAAATCTGTGGTTTGAAGAAATGGAAGAACAGAAGGGCCGGATCGACAAAACGAAACCGGTCTATCTTCTGTGTTATACCGGACAGATGAGTTCGGAGACCGGCGAAGAGCTGGCCGCGGAGGGATATGAGGCGTTCAGCATCACGGGCGGCTACCGGGCCTATCTGAAGCTGCAGCTGAAGCGCCTGATGGAAAAGAAGGACGAGGAGAAGCTTCTTCGCAGGAGGACTGCCGAGAGAAGCATCATCAAAACCTACCGGAAAGAGCTCTGGAGCCGTTTTATCAAAGCGATCAAGGATTATGAACTCATCAAAGACGGAGACAAGATCGCGGTCTGTATTTCCGGGGGAAAGGATTCCATGCTCATGGCAAAGCTTTTCCAGGAACTGTACCGTCACGGTCTTCGCAATTTCGAGGTGGTCTATCTGGTCATGAACCCGGGCTACAACGAGATGAATTACCAGCAGATCCTTTCCAATGCGGACCTTCTGGGCGTACCGATCACGGTATTTGAGTCGCAGATCTTTGATATCGTGGCTGCGGAGGAGACGTCGCCCTGTTATCTGTGTGCCAGAATGCGCCGCGGATACTTGTACAGCAAAGCAAAGGAGCTTGGCTGCAACAAGATCGCCCTCGGGCATCATTATGACGATGTGATCGAGACGATTCTGATGGGGATGCTGTACGGCGGACAGATGCAGACCATGATGCCCAAGCTCCACAGTGTGAATTTCCCGGGGATGGAGCTGATCCGGCCGATGTACCTGATCCGGGAGGCAGACATCATCCGCTGGGCAAAATTCAATGATCTTCATTTTATCCAGTGCGCCTGCCGGTTTACGGAGCACTGCGCCACCTGCGGGGGCACGGAGAAGGGCTCCAAAAGGGCGGAGGTGAAGAGACTGATCCGTCAGCTTGCGAAAGAAGAACCGGTCATCGAGAGCAATATTTTCAAGAGCGTGGAGAATGTCAATCTGGCCACCATCGTGGCCTATAAGAAGGACGGTGTCCGTCATCATTTTCTGGATGACTATGACGAAGCAGAAGGCTCGGCAGGAGATGATGGAAGCAGTCTGTAGAAGAAAGGAAAGCGTATGAAGCCGATCGCACATATTCGGACGGATTTTCCTACAAAGTTCGGCGTGCCGCACCAGAGCGGCGTGGCAGACCGCCTGGAGGCACGGATCGTCATGGAACCGGAATACCGCAATCCGGATGCCTTCCGCGGGCTGGAGCGTTTCAGCCATATCTGGCTGCTGTGGGAGTTCTCGGAAGCCAGAAGGGACAGCTGGTCGCCGACGGTACGGCCGCCCCGCCTGGGCGGCAATACCCGGATGGGGGTGTTTGCGACCCGGTCGCCCTATCGTCCCAATCCGGTCGGACTCTCCAGCGTCCGTCTTGTGGAGATTCTCCATGATCCGTCCCTTGGGCCTGTTCTTGTAGTCGCAGGAGCGGATCTGATGGATCAGACCCCGGTGTACGATATCAAACCGTATATCGCTCCGGACTGCCATCCGGATGCAGAATTCGGCTTTACCGACACAGTGCGGAAGCAGCACGTGGAGGTGGATTTCCCGGAGGAGCTGCTGAAGAAGATTCCATCAGAAAAAAGAGAAGCTTTAAGGCAGGTGCTTTCCGGCGATCCCAGACCCGCCTACCAGAAGGATCCGGACCGGGTCTACGGGATGCCTTTTGCAGGAATGGACGTGCATTTTCGCGTGGAAGAGGGCATTTTGCATGTTTGCGGCATTGACAGATACAAAGACCCTGGTATAAAATAAGACCTTGCAAAAATACGTCTCTTTTTTACGGAAGAGGATACAGCGAGGAGCAGAGACAAAAGATGAGAACAGTGGTAAAATTCGGAGGCAGTTCCCTGGCAAGCGCGGATCAGTTTAAAAAGGTCGGAGAGATCATCGCGAAGGATCCCGCCAGACGGTTTGTGGTTCCCTCAGCGCCGGGAAAACGCTTCGATACAGATACAAAGGTAACCGATATGCTGTACGGCTGTTATCACGCAGCCGAACAGGGCGAGGATTTCGGAGATCTTCTGAAATCCATCAAGGAGCGGTATTACGAGATCATCCGGGGCCTGGCCCTGGAACTGTCCCTGGAGCAGGAATTTGCCGAGATCCGGGACAATTTTAAAAACCGGATCGGTGTTGAGTATGCGGCTTCGCGTGGTGAATTTCTGAACGGGAAGATCATGGCTGCCTACCTGGGTTATCCCTTTGTGGATGCGGCGGAGATCATCGTCTTTACCGAGGAAGGAAACCTGGATATCGAAAAGACTGATATCCGCATGAAGGAACGGCTGTCCGGGATGGATTCGGCCGTGGTGCCCGGCTTTTACGGAGCCCAGGAGGACGGAACCGTGCGTACCTTTTCGAGGGGCGGCTCCGACATTACCGGCTCCCTGGTGGCGCGGGCCATCCGGGCCGACATGTACGAAAACTGGACCGATGTTTCGGGCTTTCTGGTGGCGGATCCCCGGATCGTGAAGAACCCGGAGACCATCGAGACCATCACCTACCGGGAGCTTCGGGAGCTTTCCTACATGGGAGCCACAGTCCTGCATGAGGAAGCGATCTTCCCGGTGCGCAAGGAAGGGATCCCCATCAACATCCGCAACACGAACCGTCCCGACGACAGAGGGACCCTGATCGTGGAAAGCACCTGCCGCAAGCCCCGTTACACCATCACCGGCATTGCGGGCAAGAAAGGCTTCTGCTCCATCAATATCGAAAAATCCATGATGAACAGTGAGATCGGCTTCGGACGGAAGGTACTGCAGGTCTTTGAAGACCAGGGCATCAGCTTCGAGCATATTCCCTCCGGTATCGACACCATGACGGTCTATGTGCATCAGGATGATTTTGTGGACCACGAGCAGCAGGTGATCGCAGGGATTCACCGGCTGGTGCAGCCGGACTATGTGGAAATGGAAGCGGATCTTGCGCTGATCGCAGTGGTGGGACGCGGCATGAAATCAACCCGCGGTACCGCCGGCCGGATTTTCTCCGCCCTGGCCCACGCCAATGTGAACGTAAAGATGATCGACCAGGGATCCAGCGAGCTGAATATTATCATCGGTGTGGAGAATCGTGATTTTGAGGCTGCTGTGAAGGCTATCTACGATATTTTTGTGACAGCAGCGGTTTGAGAATACGGCTGCCGCACAGCTCCCCGGCCGGGGAACTGTACGGCAGCCTGTTTGTATAACAGGGAGACTGGAATGGAAAAGACAACGGTCCGTATCTCGGTACGGAATCTGGTGGAGTTCCTTCTGCGGAGCGGAGATCTGGACGAGCGGAGCGGTTCGATGGACAAGGATGCCATGCTGAAGGGCAGCCGTCTGCACCGAAAGATCCAGAAAAGCATGGGCTCCGGCTATCGCGCGGAAGCCGCCCTGAAGCGGGAAACGGAATATGAGGATCTGAAGATCCTGGTGGAGGGACGTGCGGACGGAATCTTCGAACGGGACGGAATCCCCTGGATCGACGAGATCAAGGGTCTTGCCTCCGGCCTGAAAAAACGGACCGAGCCGGTTCCTGTTCATCTGGCTCAGGCCAAATGCTATGCCTTCATCTACGGAGAGTCGGTGGGAGCCGGGCGGATCGGGGTTCAGATGACCTACGGAGACCTGAACACGGAGGAGATCGTCCGGCTTTACGAGGAATTTGAACTGGTGGAGCTGAGGCGATGGTATGAGGAGCTCCTGGATGCGTGGCATCGGTGGGAATCCTGGCATCTGGCCTGGAAAAAGGAGCGGAACGCCTCCACCCTGGAGCTTTCCTTCCCCTTTTCCTACCGGGAGGGGCAGAGAAAGGCCGTCAGCGCTGTGTATCATGCCATCGGTGCGGGAAGACAGCTCTTTCTGCAGGCTCCGACCGGGATCGGAAAGACGATGTCCACGGTGTTTCCGGCGGTTCGCTGTCTGGGAGAAGGAAAAGGAGAGATGATCTTTTACCTGACGGCAAAGACCATCACCCGGACGGTGGCGGAGGAGGCCTTTTCGATCCTTCGCGAAAAGGGACTCCGATGCAAGACCGTGACCCTGACGGCCAAGGAGAAGATCTGTCTGTGTGAGAAGATGGAATGCAATCCGGAGGCCTGCCCCTATGCAAGAGGACATTTCGACCGGGTGAATGAGGCGGTTTTTGATCTGCTGCAGCAGGAAGGACGGTATGACCGGGAAAGGCTGCAGGAGCAGGCGCGGCGGTTCACTGTCTGTCCCTTTGAACTGAGCCTGGATCTTTCTGTCTGGATGGATGCGGTGATCTGCGACTACAATTATGTATTCGATCCGAATGTGTATCTGAAACGGTTTTTTGCGGATACGGCAAATTCCGGGGCGGTGTTTCTGATCGATGAGGCGCATAATCTGGCAGACCGGAGCCGCGAGATGTACAGTGCTGTCCTGGACCGGGGAGCGGTTCTGGAGATGCGCCGCAAGACAAAGGACCGTTTTCCGTCCCTTTATAAGGCGCTGGGAAAGGTGAACACCTGTCTGCTGGAGCTGGAAAAGCAGACGGAAACATCCCTGACTTTGTCCGACCCGGGGATCCTTCCCCTCCATCTTCTGAAGGTGCAGGGGGAAATGGAAAAGATCATGGAGGAGGTTCCCCGCAATCCCTTTGTGGATGAACTGCTGGATTTCTTTTTTACCGTGCGGGATTTTCTGAACACCAGTGAGCTGGTGGATGAGCATTATGTGGTTTACACGGACAAGGGAGCTGAACGGCATGTACGGCTGCATCTGTTCTGCGTGGACCCGGCGAAGAATCTGCAGCAACGGCTGGATAAGGGCAGCGCGGCGGTGTTCTTTTCGGCCACGCTGTTTCCGCTTTCCTATTACAGAAGCCTTCTCAGCACCCGGGAGGATGATTACGGGCTGACGGTTGCGTCTCCTTTTCCAAGGGAAAACCGCTGTATCCTTTCCGGAGGCGATGTGAGTACCCGGTATACAAGACGGAATTACGAGGAATATCGGAAGATTGCCGCGTACATTGCCAGGGCCGTCTGGAAAAAGAAGGGAAACTATATGGTGTTTTTTCCCTCTTACCGGATGCTGGAGGACGTGCGCACCGTATATGAACAGGAATTTTCCGTCGGCTGGGTGGAGGTGATCAGCCAGCAGCCGGACATGACCGAACAGGACCGGGAGGATTTCCTGCGGCGCTTCGAACAGAATGGAAAGACCCTGGCGGCTTTCTGCATCATGGGAGGAATCTTTTCCGAAGGCATTGACCTTACGGGAGAGCGGCTCATCGGGGCGATCATCGTCGGGACCGGAATTCCGCAGGTTGGAGTTGAAAGAGAGATCCTGAAGGAGTATTATGACGGAAAGGGAAAAGACGGCTTCGCCTATGCCTACCGGATGCCGGGGATGAACAAGGTCCTGCAGGCGGCAGGCCGGGTGATCCGGACCCGGGAGGATGTGGGGATGATCCTGCTGCTGGACGACCGGTTCCTCCGGAAGGAATATTATGATCTTTTCCCGGAAGACTGGAGCAGCCGCAGAAGCTGTCTGCTGCGAAACGTGGAGGAACAGCTGGAAAGCTTCTGGGCTGAACCCAAAGCTGTTTCCGATATAAAAGGAAGTGAAGATTCGGAATGAAAGAAAAGAAACGAATGGTGGTGTATACGCTGCTTCTGTGTCTGATGGCAGGGGTGGATTCTGCGCAGACCGTCTTTGCGGAAACCGTGGCAGAAGCCGGAAACGATGCGGAAGCTGTTCCGGACGAGGATACGGGGGCGCTGATCGAAGAGGCCCGGGATGTCCTGGGAGCCTGTGTGGACGGGTATGAAGGGGACTGGTCCGTCTATGTGGAGGTCCTGGACACGGGGGATGAGCTTCTTCTGAACGAGATGGAAATGACCTCTGCCAGTCTGATCAAGCTCTTTGTGATGGCAAAGACTTTCCGGGACCGGGACGCTGTGACCGAACATCTGGCTGCCCGGATGGGACTGGATCCCGGGGCACCGGAAGTATCCGCCCGTCTGGACAGCCTGCTGCGCGACATGATCGCAGCCAGCGGGAACGAAGCCTTTAACGAACTGGTGCGGCTGCAGACCGAGGAGTATGACTTTCTGTCCGGCGCCAGAGCGGTGGACCGGTACCTGCTCTCCCAGGGCTATGAAAGCACCTCCGTCCAGGGCTCCCTCTATCCCTCCGACACGGATCCCGTGACGCTGGGTGGCAGCAACCACACCACGGTACGGGACTGCGGGCTTCTGCTGCACCGGATCTACTGGGGTGAATGCGTGGACCAGCATACCTCCCAGGAGATGCTGAATCTGCTCTTCGCCCAGGAAACCGACTTTAAGATTCCGGCCGGCCTGCCGGAGGATACCCTCACCGCCAACAAAACCGGTGAGACCGATTCCAACCAGCATGACGCAGCCATCATCCTCGGGAAAAACCATAATTATATTCTCTGCGTCATGTCCCAGAACTGCCCGGAACAGGACGCCATCCATCATATCCGGGAGCTGTCGGAGAAAACCTTTTCCCTCTTAAACCCGGAGATGGAATAGGATTGCATTCCCGGGATGATTCATGTATAATTATAAGGATTATGATTTCACGGAGGTTTTGTCATGGATTTTCGGATAGGAACGGGCTATGATGTCCATCGCCTCACGGAAGGCCGCAGACTGATCCTGGGCGGGGTGGACATTCCTCATTCCAAAGGACTTCTGGGGCATTCGGATGCCGACGTGCTGATCCACGCGGTGATGGATGCCATGCTGGGAGCAGCCTGTCTGGGAGACATCGGAAAGCATTTCCCGGATACGGATCCCGCGTACAAGGGAATCTCCAGCGTTCTGCTGTTGGAAAAGGTGACGGCGCTTCTGGAGAAGGAGGGCTGGCAGGTGGGAAATGTGGATGCCACCATCCTGGCTCAGAAACCGAAGCTGGCACCGTACATCGAAGAGATGCGCGCCAACATGGCAAAAGCGATCAGGATCGATCCGTCCCGGGTGAGTGTCAAGGCCACCACCGAGGAGGGACTTGGTTTTACAGGAAAAGAAGAAGGGATCGCCGTACAGGCGGTCTGCCTTCTGAAAAACAGGAGGGAACAGAATGCAGATTTTTAATACACTGACCAGAAAAAAGGAAGAATTTGTTCCTCTTGAAGAGGGCAAGGTAAAAATGTATGTATGCGGCCCGACCGTGTACAATCTGATCCATATCGGAAATGCCCGGCCCATGATCGTTTTTGATACCGTGCGCCGTTATCTGGAATACAAAGGCTATGAGGTGAATTTTGTCTCCAATTTTACCGACGTGGATGACAAGATCATCAAAAAGGCCAACGAAGAAGGCGTAAGCGCGGAGGAAATCTCCGAACGGTATATCGAAGAGTGCAAAAAAGACATGGAAGGGATGAATGTACGTCCGGCCACCACCCATCCGCAGGCGACCCAGGAGATCGACGGGATGATCGAGATGATCCAGTCCCTGATCGACAAAGGCTTTGCGTATCCGGCAGCGGACGGCACTGTCTATTTCCGCGTGAAAAAATTTGATGAATACGGGAAGCTGTCCCATAAGAATCTGGATGATCTGCAGTCCGGTTTTCGTTCGCTGCTTGTATCCGGAGAAGAACAGAAGGAAGATCCGCTGGACTTCGTCCTCTGGAAGCCGAAAAAAGAAGGAGAGCCCTTCTGGCCCTCACCCTGGTGCGACGGGCGTCCGGGCTGGCATATCGAGTGCTCGGTCATGTCGAAGAAATACCTGGGCGAAGAGATCGATATCCATGCCGGCGGAGAGGACCTGATCTTCCCCCACCATGAAAACGAGATCGCCCAGAGCGAGTGCTGCAACGGAAGGCAATTTGCCCGGTACTGGATGCACAATGCATTTCTGAATATCGATAATCACAAAATGTCCAAATCCCTGGGTAATTTCCGGACCGTACGGGAAATCTCGGAGCAGTATGACCTGCAGGTGCTCCGTTTCTTCATGCTGAGCGCCCATTACAGAAGCCCACTGAATTTCAGCGCCGATCTGATGGAATCCTCCAAGAACGCCCTGGAGCGTATCCGGGAGGCGGCCGGAAAGCTGAAGGACCGCAAGGAAGCCGGACAGGGATCTCTGACGGCGGAGGAACAGCAGCTGCTGCAGGAAGCCCTTGCTTTCAACGCACAGTTCGAGAAGGCCATGGACGATGATTTCAACACCGCGGACGCGGTGGCAGCCGTCTTTGAACTGGTCCGCTTTGCAAACACCCATCTTTCGGAGACTTCCTCTTCGGAATTTGCCGGCGCTCTGCTGGAACAGCTGCTCGCGCTTACGGATGTCCTCGGACTGATTGCTCTTCCCAGGGAAGAAATGCTGGACAAGGAGATCGAAGATCTGATCGCAGAACGGCAGGAAGCCCGCAAGGCGAAAAATTTTGCCCGCGCCGATGAGATCCGGGATCTGCTTCTCGCCAAGGGGATCATTCTGAAGGATACGAGAGAAGGCGTTAAATGGAAACGGGCCTGAGCTATCTGAAGGAAGCGTTCGGGCTGCCGGATCAGGATATCCGGAGCTATTCCCCTCTGACTCTGGCCTATATCGGAGACGCGGTGTATGAGCTGGTGATCCGCTCTGTCCTTGTGCAGAAGGGGAACCGGCCTGTCAGTCAGCTGAACCGGGATGCCAGCCGTCTGGTAAAGGCTTCGGCCCAGTCGGAGCTGATCCGGAAGCTGGAGCCCGTCCTTTCGGAGGAGGAGATGTCGGTGTACCGGCGGGGGCGCAACGCTCATTCCCCCACCATGGCCAAGCATGCGACCATGGGAGATTACCGCCGGGCAACCGGTCTGGAGGCTCTGGTGGGATATCTGTATCTGAAGGAAGAAATGCCCAGGATCATCGACCTGATCCGTCTGGGCTTACAAGAAGGAGACAACAAAGAGCATGAGCAGTGAACAGATCGAAGGCCGCAACGCAGTTCTGGAGGCATTCCGCTCGGGCAAGACGGTGGACAAGCTTTTTATCCTGGACGGATGTCAGGACGGACCGGTGCGCACCATCGCCCGGGAAGCCCGGAAGCAGGACACCATTGTGAACTATGTGAGCAAGGAACGTCTGGATCAGATGAGCGAGACCGGGATGCACCAGGGTGTGATCGCCCAGGCGGCGGCCTATGCCTATGCGGAGGTGGAGGACATTCTCCGGAAGGCCGAGGAAGCCGGCGAACCGCCGTTTATCATCCTGCTGGACAATCTGGAGGATCCCCACAATCTGGGTGCGGTCATCCGTACGGCGAACCTGGCCGGAGCCCATGGCGTCATCATTCCGAAGAGACGTTCCGTAGGGCTGACCTCCGTGGTGGCGAGAACCTCTGCGGGAGCGATCCACTATACGCCCGTGGCGAAGGTGAACAATCTTGGACAGACCATCGATGAACTGAAAAAGAAGGGACTCTGGTTTGTCTGTGCCGATATGGGAGGCGAAAGCATGTACCGTCTGAATCTGACGGGACCCATCGGCCTGGTGATCGGTTCGGAGGGAGAAGGTGTCAGCCGTCTGATCCGTGAAAAATGTGATATGACCGCAGCGATCCCGATGCGCGGAGATATCGATTCTCTCAACGCATCGGTCGCCTGCGGTATTCTTGCGTATGAGATCGTGCGGCAGCGGCTGAATGCATAGAGTGCAGAGGCCGGGGAGGCGATATGGCAATGTACGACGACTGTCCGGATGAAGAGCTGATCTTCCGCCTCCGGAACGGAGAAAAAGAGATCGAAGACTTTCTGCTGGACAAATATAAGGACCTGGTCCGCAAAAAGGCCCGGGCCCGTTTTCTGATCGGCGGGGATACCGACGATCTGATCCAGGAGGGAATGATCGGGCTTTTCAAGGCCATCCGGGATTTCCGGGACGACCGGGAAGCTTCTTTCCGGACCTTTGCCGGCCTGTGCATTGACCGGCAGATGGCCAACGCCATCGAGGGCTCCAACCGGCAGAAGCATCAGATGCTGAACACGGCCGTTTCCCTCACCGAGGAGCAGGAGGAGAACGGAAAGGACCTGGGATGGGCGGTAAGTCCCGAGGAGCTTCTGATCGACCGTGAAAACATGGAAGCCATGATGGAGGAGATCGCCCGCTCCTTAAGCGCTATGGAGAACAAAGTGCTGAATCTGTATCTGGAAGGGAACAGCTATGCCTCCATCGCCGAAAAACTGGGCAAAAACCCGAAATCCGTGGAAAACGCACTGCGGCGGATCCGGACCAAGATCCGTCAGCTGCGGGAGACGGACGAACGATAAAAAGACTTTTTTAGTGTGGAATTCAGTATAGGTTGGTGCTATAATACTGAACAGAGTGAGCATGAAAGACTGCAACAGAACGAAGAACGGGGACGTTTAACAGGAATGTTGACAATAATAAAGAGAAATCGATGGATGATCCCGGTCGGGATCGTTTTGCTGGTCCTGATCATCGGGATCGTTATATTCAATGCCATGACCTCGGGGGAATCCGAAGAGGTGACTGCCGGGATCGCGTATATCCAGAGCCTTGAAAAAGAAGACACGGATGAGGTGGAAGCGGTCCTTGCCCTGCAGAGAAAGCAGAGGGCCGAGGCGGAACGGGAAGAAAAAATGCGGCAGGTTGCCGAGGGAGAGATCGACGTCTGGAGCCTTTTCAGCGATTACGCTCTTTTGGGCGACAGCCGTGCGGTAGGCTTTGAAGTGTTCGGCTTCCTGTCCGACGACCGCGTGATCGCAGGGCCGGGGTGGACGATCCGTGAGATCGAGAACAATATGTCCACCCTGCAGGCGCTGAATCCTTCCTCCATCTATCTGTGCTTCGGACTGAATGACGTATCTATCGGGATCTGGCAGACAAAGGAGGAATACGCCGCCGAATACCTGGAGATCCTGAAGCACCTTCGGGAAACCTTCCCGAATGCCGATATCTATGTGAATTCGATCCTCCCGGCCAGAGATCCGGCCTTCAATACCTCTACCAAATGGTATGAAATCCCGGATTACAGCAATGCGGTGGGAGAGATTTGTGCCGAAAACGGCTTTACCTTTGTGAACAATGATCAGCTGGCCGAGGAGCATGCCGATATGTGGGAGATCGACGGTATTCATCTGCTGAAGACCTTCTACCCGTACTGGGCCGCCAACATGATCATGGCTGCCGACACCGAAGACACCGAAGCGGAGAGCACGGAAGGATGAATCCCGGGCAGCCGGATAACCTATGGAGATAACGGATGAAACAGACAGTGAAAAACAGAGCAGGGAAGGCGCAGGACAGAATGGGGACGGCGCTCCTTGTGAAATGGCTTTGCGTCTTTGCGATGGGGGCTTTTCTGTATTTCCAGCTGAGCGGAGAGAAGGTCAGCGAGACCGGCTTTGCCGAGATGCAGACGGCGGTGACGGCGCCTGCGGATCTGACGAAAATGCAGAAAGCGAACAATCAGATGATCAAGAGACTGTACGGGATCGATCCTACCAGCTACAGCGGGGTGCTGCTGTATTATCCTCTGACCAACATGGGGGCGGAAGAGCTGATGCTCATCCAGATGAAGGATGATACCCAGAGGGAGACGGTGCAGAAGGCCCTGGAGGCCCGTCAGGCTGCGCAGGTAAAGAGCTTTGAAGGCTATGGCGTAGAGCAGACCGCCATGCTGAAAAAGAGCATTATCGACGTACGCAGCAACTATGCCCTGTTCATTTCCGGGGACAATCCGGGAGCGGTGGACGCTGCCTTTGACGGGGCGTACTGACAGTATTTGTGGATCCCGGAATGCGGATATTCTGACAAAGGAGGGAACGGACGGTGACGTTTGGCAGTCTGCTGTTCTTGTTTATATTTTTACCCATCACCCTGCTCCTGTACCACGTGGTGCCGGAGCGGTATAAGCTGCTGCTTCTGGCGGTGATGAGCATCCTGTTCTATTCCTGGGGGAGTCCTTCCCAGCTGCTGGTGCTCGTGCTTTCCATGGGGTTCAACTATACGGCCGGCATGGAGATCGACCGGTATCTGGAGAAGGACAGGCCGGGCGTAGCCCGGATCGCCCTGTTTGCGGCGGTCATTGTGGATGTGGCTGTGCTTGCCATCTTCAAGTATACGACGCTGACCATGCCGATCGGTATTTCTTTTTATACCTTTTCCATCATTTCGTATCTTGCGGATATTTACAAGGGAGACGCTCCGGCCGAAGAGTCGCCGGTTCACTTTGTCCTGTTCGTGACCTTCTTCCCGAAGATCACGTCGGGCCCCATTGTGCGTTACTGTGATTTCAAGGAACAGCTGAGCAACCTTGCGGTGACCCGGTATTCCCTGGGAGATGGCATGAACCTTTTTCTGATCGGCCTGTTCAAGAAGGTTCTGATCGCGGATACCCTGGGCAGCGCGTTCGGTCAGGTGACCGGACTTGGGCGCATGGCAGCCGCCACGGCCTGGATGGGAATGCTTTTTTACGGCCTTCAGCTGTATTTCGATTTCAGCGGATATTCGGACATGGCCATCGGCTTGTCCCGGATTTTCGGCTTCCGTTTTGATAAAAACTTTGACTATCCGTATCTGTCGACCAGTGTATCCGAATTCTGGAGAAGATGGCATATTTCTCTGGGTGCCTGGTTCCGGAATTATGTCTATATTCCGCTGGGCGGCAACCGTTGTTCGCCTCTGCGGCAGGCAGGAAACCTGATGGCCGTATGGGTCCTTACCGGGATCTGGCATGGATCTACCTGGAATTATCTGGTGTGGGGTCTGTACCACGGGGCGTTTGTTCTTCTGGAGAAATTTGCGCTGAAGGATATCCTGCCGAAGATCCCCACGGGGATCCGGATCTTTGTGACGGATCTGATCGCCTTTCTGGGCTGGGTGTTCTTCTTTTCGCCTTCCCTCACGAGCGCACTGCAGTATTTCGGCAAGATGTTCGGAGCGGACGGCATGGGATTCTGGGATCAGACGACTTCCTTCTACCTGCGGGAAAGGATCCTGCTTCTGATCCTTGCGGTGCTTCTGTGCAGCCCGACGGTCAAGAATTTTCATGACAGCACCGTGTACCGGAAGGGCGGCGCGGCAAAGGCCGTATCCGTCATCCTTTATACCGTTTTGTTTGTGGTTTGCGTGGCCGGCCTTGTGAGTGCCACCTATACCTCTTTCCTGTATGTTCAGTTCTGACGAAAGGAAACCGGCTTTGCCGGGAGTGAGTAGTGATCGTGAAAAAAACAACCAGAAAATCAATCAGGCGGATTGTCCGCAACCGGCGGGATCACCACAGATCCGTGACGAAGATCGTCACCGGGATCATGGCCGTGGTCCTGGTGCTGAATCTGATCCTGCCGAGCCGTGATTTTTCGGCGAACGAGAACAGGAGCCTGGCTCAGAGACCGGCCATTACCCTGTCGGGACTTCGGGACGGAAGCTTTTTCACGGATTTTGCAAGCTATTACGCGGACCAGTTTCTGCTCCGGGATCTCTGGATGAGTATCAAGTTCCATGCGGATTTCCTGATGAATCAGAGGGAATTCAGCGGCGTCTTTGTGGGCAGGGACGGGTACCTGCTTTCGGATCCGGTAAAACCGGACAAGGAGGCGGTGTCCAAAACCGTGGCAGCGATGAACGCATTTGCGGAAGAATTTTCCGACCGGGACATCAGCATGATCCTGGTGCCGGATGCGGCGACGATCCTGAGCGAGAACCTTCCGGCCAACGCGCCGGTCCGGGATCAGCTGTCGGATATCCGCTCCCTCCAGATGGATCTGGCGGACAATATCCGGACTATCGATGCGGCATCCGCGCTGAAATCCCATGCCACCGAGAGGATCTATTACCGGACGGATCATCACTGGACCAGCGAGGGTGCCTACGCGGTGTTCCGGGGAGCGGCGGATTCGCTTAAGATCGATGCGGATGACGTACGATTCAAGGCGCACACGGTTTCGGAATCCTTCCAGGGAACGCTGGCCAGCAAAAGCGGGGATCATCACCGCCATGACCAGATCACGGTCTACGAGCCTCAGGGAACGGACGCCCTGTATGTGGTCAATTATCCGGATCTGCAGACCCGGAGCCGCTCCATGTTCGTATCGGCCCAGCTGGAGGAGAAGGATCAGTATACGGTCTTCTTCGGCGGAAACCATCCCCTGGTGGAGATCCAGACGACCGTGGACAACGGGCGCAGCCTGCTGATCTTCAAGGATTCCTATGCCAACAGCTTTATTCAGTTTCTGACTCCCTTCTTCCAGACGATCATCATGGTGGATCCGAGATATTACTATGACGATGTATCCATCGTCATGCGGGATTACAGTGTCACCGATGTGCTGTATCTGTACAGTGCGGATACGCTTCTGGCAGATACCTCCCTGGCGGATGTGCTGAACGCTGCCGTGGAGGCACGAAAAGCGGCCGAGGAGGCCTGACAGACGAAAAACAACGGCTGCCCTTCCGAAACGGAACGTTCGGAATGACGGCCGTTCTTTGCAGGAGGATTTTATCGGATGACTTTCAATGCATCATTCTGGATCAACAGCGTCCTTCTGGGCGTCGGACTGGCCATGGACGCCTTTTCGGTTTCCGCGGCGGACGCCATGAAGGAACCGGATATGTCTCCGCGGAAACGATGCGCGGTGGCAGGAACGTTTGCGTTCTTTCAATGTGCCATGCCGCTGCTCGGCTGGGTCTGTGTGCATACCATTGCATCGTATTTTGAGGCGTTTCAGAAGGCGGTTCCGTGGATCGCGGTCCTTCTGCTCGGTTATCTGGGAATCCGGATGCTGCTGGAAAGCCGCGAGA
>CAMOUV010000025.1 GCA_946626695.1 uncultured Blautia sp. | reverse complement strand
CGGGCGAACGCTGCCATGTGGGCCCGGATCGATACCCTGCAGAAGGCGAAAATGATGCTGGGATCGGACGTTCATCCCTTTAATTATCTGCGGGTGAATGCGACGGTGCAGCAGTTCGACGAATTTCTGGAGACCTATGATGTGAAGGAGGGCGACGGAATGTATCTGGCGCCGGAGGACCGGATCTCGGTCTGGTGATCCGTCAGGATTAACCATTCAACGGGCATAACATAAAAAAAGGGGACGATTCCGCAATTCGGAATCGTCCCCTTTTTTTTGTCAGATCTGATCGGAGAAGCCCACCACGACTTCTGCATTGAAAGCACGTCCTCCAGCGGTCCCGCTGGGAGCCATGTATTTTGCCCGCGCGGTAAAATAATCTCCGTGATTGTACAGCCGGTAGGGCTGAGAGCAGAGGGCATATTTCATGCCATCCTTCAGATACATTTCCCGTGAAGAATAGCTGGAGGATTTCTTTTCCACGGCTCCACCGGTATCCATCGCAAGACTGTAAAGAGATTTCATCAGTTTCCAGGCATCAGCCGGATTTCCTGTGGTCAGGACCTTCACAAAATCCATACCGACATCCTTGGCATCCTTGGCGACCTTGACCCATTTTGAAATGGATTCCTTTGCACCTGAATCCTTTGTCCCCAGACCGGACATCTGGATCTGGGTGAGATCCTTGTTGGTCATATTGTTGGTGAATGCGATAAAGGGGCGGAGCTTGTTCTTTGTGACCTTCGCAGCCCGGGAGATGGCATATTCGCCCAGATCGTCGGTGTTTTTTCTCGAGACATAGGTGATCGAAAGTACGTCTACCAGAGTGGTCCGCACAACAAGCTCATCGGTTGCTTTGCTGATCTCGTTCTGGGTTTTGAAGAAGGTAAAGCCTTTGCTTTCATTTTGCCCGAACCAAGCGATCTGGTTTGTCATGTTTGTGTTGCCGCTTCTGGCCGCAGAACTTAAAGTGCTGCTCAAAGAACCTGCGTCATTTCCCTTGAGCTTCTGGTCAAAGGCAGAAAGCTTGATTCGGACTTCTGTTTTGCCGTTCTTGTCATAAAAATGGAAATATCCGCCGTTGCTGTGAGGTGTGTAATATGCCTGACCGGTCTTCAGGATCCGGAAGACGTCGGTAGAGGTATTTTTGTCTTTGTGGATAAATTTGTTTACTTTAAAATAGCCGCTTGAGAGCAGTGAGTCGTAGGAGATCACGCGGCTTAAGGTTGTCCAGTGGGCGTACAGCTTGCTGACCGAGTTCAGGTTCACGCTTACGGTATTGCTGGTCACTCTCTGGCCTCCCGACTTCTTTGTATACCATCCGTCGAATTTTGCATTTTTGTGGAAGGGGATCGGGAAGGGCTTTGCGGCCTTTCCGTTCTGGACAGCGACCTCCTTGATCTGCCCGCCTTCGATGGAACCTCCGTTTGCGTCAAAGGTGATCTTCTTGCTGCCGGAATTTTTCTCCCATACCGCGTAGAGAGTGACGGTGGCTCCGTCCTTTGCGGTCAGGTTTTTTACGGACTGCTGATCCTTGTAAGAGACGCTCCCTCCGCTTTTCTTGCTCCAGCCTTTAAATATATACCCTTTATAGGAAAAACCGACCTTGGTGAGTTTTGACGATTTATCGTAGGTCATACTGAGGGTTTTCATGCTGCCGGTGGCTTTGCTGTTTCCCTTCTGGAAGGCAATTTTATACTGAATCGCTTTCCAGTGGGCATACAGAGTATGGTTTTTGGAAGAGGTCACCTTTGTGCCGGAGGTCACCTTCGAACCGCCGGAGGCCTTGGTGTACCAGCCCTGGAATTTGTAGCCCTTCCGTGTGGGAGTCGGCAGTGTTCCGTATTTCTGGTTCTTTTTCACGGTCAGACTGGTTTTGCTGACGGTGGCACCGGAGCCGTTGCCATTCAGAGTGACCTTCAGTGTGGAGGACGGAGCCGGTGTCGGTGTGGGCGTCGGTCCTCCGGAAAGGGTCGGGATCTGCGTATAGGGGTAGTCGCTGTCACTGACAATGACAGTGTCTTCGATGGAGATATTGCGGGCCCCGTGGTGCAGAAGAATATGGATATTTCCATAAGATTTGCTGACGACCTCGTTCAGATTGACCATGGATCCGCTGGGAATGGAGATGGTTTTATAATTTTGCCCGTCCGAGTACCCATAGCTCACTTTGATGGTCCAGCCGGAAGCCACGCTGTAAGAGACCGTCTGGTTTCCTCTGCTTCCGGTGTAGGAGGCATAATTGGAGTGGTCAAAGCGGGACGCGAGATTGGTGGAGCCGATTTTGAAGGTCTTCAGAGGATTGCTATAGTTGATCACATCTACCGGGACTCGTATGGTGCGTTGCCCAGAGCCGGAGGTGACGTTGGCAATGATGTTGGTGCTGCCGATCTTCTGTCCCTCGATGATGCAGAGAGGAACGCCGTCCAGGTTCCATACATTCTGACTGATGATCTTGACGATCGCCGGATTTTCGGAGGTGTAGGAAGCATTCTGGGCACCTTCAAGGCCGGTTTCCATAACGAGGCAATAATAGACCTTTCCGGGGATGGTTACCTTTGACCCGCGGTAATAGGCGTTAGGGAAACCATCCGCATGAGCAGAAACTGCCGAAATCATGCAGACGGTCAGGAGAACCAGAAAGAAGGAAAGTTTTCTGACAAGGTCCGGGATGCTTCTTTTAGGGGTGCTGGTATTCATTTTCATTCCTCCCTCTTCACTACGTAGTGATTTTACGATTCTTTCCTGTATTTTATCATATTTATACTGGAAATTGTTCTGTTTATGCAAAAAAATCAGAAGCTGTGATACAATAAAACAAGATTCGATGGAACGGGAGGTGTCTGTGTGGAAACGATCAATGGAGAATGGATCATGCTGGGATGCGAGGAGTCGGATACGGACTGTCTGCATACAGCGGAGGACCTGGTCCGGCTGCTGCAGAAGACCGGATTTATTCCTTTGTTTTCCAATGCAGTCAGGGGATTTTCCGTGGAGGAGCGGACAAGGGCAGACAGCTGGTGGACCGGCGATCCGGCAACGGATCCCTGGGAATGGAGACAGACGCTGGCCGCACATCCGGATATCGCCTATGGAAAGTTTTTCGACCGGAGAGCCGGGTTTATTTCCAGGGAATGGTTTCCTGTGTTTGCAAATTACCGGAGGGATGGGTACGATTTTGACGCGTTGTTCGAGGATGAGCTTGCCTCCTACCGCGAAAAAAAGATCATGGATGTGTTTGCCTGCGACGAAGAAGCGGTGGGGCGGGAGCTTTTGTCCAACGAAGTGAAGGAGCTGGCCGGGTTCGGGAAGAGGAGCGGAAGCGGGCAGGCGCCGGAAAAGAATTTTGAAGGCACGGCGGCGGAGCTTCAGATGAAGATGTACCTGATCATGAGCGGCTTCCGTCAGCGAAAAAACAAAAAGGGGCAGGAGTACGGCTGGCATCTGGCGCTGCTTGAAACACCGGAGACAAAGTGGGGCTATGGTCTTGTGACCGGAGAGTACAGAACCGATCCGTCCAGATCCTGGCAGCAGATCATGGATCATATGAAAGGGTTGTATCCGGAGGCGGAGGAAGCCGCGGTCCGGCAGGTGCTGGGAATCCGGCATGCCGGAACTCCCGGGAGACGGACCCATAAGATCCGGCCGCCAAAGGAGTGGGTCATTCCGGCCAATCCGAAATATTTCGATATCGTCCGGGCCTTTGACGAAGCGGAGGAGATCGACTGGAAGCAGGGAGCCGGGATCCAGAAGGGAGACACGGTCTTCATGTATGTGGGAGCTCCGGTTTCTGCCATCCTCTATCAGTGCCGGGTCACGGAGACGGACATCCCCTATGAATACCAGGACAAAAAACTGACCATCACCGCCCTGATGAAGATCCGGCTGGAAAAACGGTATCCGCAGGACCGGTTCACCTTCGAACGGCTGAAAAAGGAATTCGGGATCTACGCCGTGCGGGGACCCAGGGGTATTCCGGGATCCCTGCTTCTGGCCCTGCAGGACGAAGGATGAGCGTACGCCAGGTGCCCGCAGGCAGGAGTATCCTTCTGACCCTGCAGGGAGAATGATTCTGGCTGTCCCGGGAAGCCTTATCGGTCTCTCAGGATGGAGATAACGACAAACAGGGCCAGAAGAAACTGATAAAAAAGAAACGGGATGATCGAGATGCTCGAAATGCCCGCCAGGGATGCCGCGATCAGAAGCTGCGCTCCGTAAGGGATGAGGCCCTGGGTAATACAGGAGACCGTGTCCAGGAGGGATGCGGTCTTCTGCGGTTCAATGGCATATTCCTCACTGATCTCCCTGGCCAGCGGGGCCGCGATCACGATCGCCACGGTATTGTTCGCGGTGGCGATATCCATCAGAGAGGTCAGGAAAGCGATGCCGGCCATTCCGCCCCGTCTGGAGCGGGCATGTTTCCGGATAAAGGCAAGGACTGCGTCGAACCCGCCGTACTCCTTCATCAACGCGCTGATGGACGCCACCAGGATGGTCACGATCATGGTCTCAAACATGCCGTTGGTGCCGGTTCCCATGGCGGAGAAGCCGGTGGAGACGCTGAGGGTTCCGGAGGCGCCTCCGATCAGGAAGAACAGGACGATGCCGATCCCCAGAACGAGGAACACATTGAGGCCCAGAAGCGCCAGGATCAGTACGATGAAATAAGGAAGCGCCAGCCACAGATTAAATTCGAAACGGTCCAGCTGCGCAGCCGGATTCCGCAGCGAAAAGATCACCAGGATCAGAAGGGCGAGCAGGGCGGCAGGGAGGGCAATGCGGATATTGACCTTGAATTTGTCCCGCATTTCCACGCCCTGCGTCCGGGTAGCGGCGATGGTGGTGTCCGAGATCACGGAAAGGTTGTCGCCGAACATGGAGCCGCTTACCACCGTTCCCACGACAAAGGGCATGGAGATGCCTGCGTTTCTGGCCACTTCGGCCGCGATGGGAACCAGAACGGTGATGGTGCCGACACTGGTGCCCATGGACATGGAGATCAGGCAGGCAATGATGAAAAGTCCGGGAACGGCGAAGCTGCCGGGGAGGATATCCAGCATCATGTTTGCTGTGCTGAGGGCGCCGCCGGCGGCATTGGCAAGACCGCTGAAGGCACCGGCCATCAGAAAGATGAAGAGCATGATCATGATGTTGTCATCCCCGACGCCTTTTGCGCAGATATGGATCTTGGCGTTGAAATCGAGATCCCGGTTCTGGGCGAAGGCGGCGATCAGGGCCATGCCGAAGGCCACCACGACAGAAATGACATAGAAGCCCATCCGGCCTTCTTCCGGGTGGATGTACTCGAAATAGATGCCGCTGCCAAGGTAAATGATCAGAAAGATGAAGATGGGAAGAAGAGCTGCAGCGTTGGGTCTACGATTATTCATAATGAGAATCTCCTGAGTGTGTATTTTCGATAAGAATCAAAGCAGGCGGAAGGTCAGGCATGCCGTCGGGACAGCTTCTGAGGCGTGGTGCCGGTATAATCCCGAAACACCTTTCCGAAATAGCTGGGAGAGCGGAAGCCGCAGCGCTGGCCGATCACATAGACCGGGAGGTCGGGGTTCTCCAGCAGCTGCTGCCTGGCCCGGCCGATCCGGATTTCCGTGAGATGCCGCATGATCGTGTCTCCGGTTTCTTTTCGGAAAGCGGCACACAGATATTCCGGCGTTTTCCCGGTGTGGGCGGACAGATCCGCCAGAGAGATGTCTTCTGCATAGTGTTCCTCCAGATAAAGAAGAACCTCCGCGACCAGACGGTTGTCGGCGGCTTCGGATGAGATTTCCATGTAGGAGCTTTCCCGGGCAAGATCCAGCAGACAGGAATACAGTTCCTTGGAGAGCAGACGATTCCGGTCTTCCATGGGGGACTCAAGGATATGGGAAATAATACGGATGTGCTGAAAACAGGCGTCCTGGTTTTTCAGATGATAGATCCCCGCCCGGTTTAACTGCATGTCTGCCAGAAGCTTCTGGCAGGAATTCCCGTAAAAGCCAAGAAAATGGATGATCCAGTCCTCTTCTCCGGCACGTTGATAGGTGTGAGGCAGATCCGGGGGCAGAAGAAGGGCTTCTCCGGGCGAAAGAATATGCCTCTTTCCCTCCAGAATGCATTCTCCGGAGCCGGATACGCCGAGGAGCAGCTGCCAGCAGGGAAAGCCTTTCGGCCGGCGGATCGGGGACTGCAGAAAATCGGATCCGAACATCCGAAGAAGAAGGGGGACGGAATGATACAGACGTTTGTTGATTTTTATTGAATATTCCATGACATCACCCGGTACAGGAAACCTGTTTTGACAGGAATTTCTCCGTGCCTCGCACGCAACGAAATCCCAAAACATTCAGTGTCAGATTAATATTATTACATATATCTTATGATATTAAGATTTAATTTGTCAAGGGAAAGTGTATAATAGAAGTATAAAGTCCGAAACCCGTACAAATTACATCCACAAGGAGGAAAAGTCATGTCTTTACCCTATGTAAAAAAAGATGAAAAAGGAATCTGCACGCTTTATGTCAATGACAGACCGTTTTTCTGCCGCGCCGGGGAGATCCACAACTCCAGCGCTTCCGATCTGGAATTCATGAAGGAGAACGTCTGGCCGAATCTGAGAGGCCTTCACATGAACAGTGTGATTGTGCCGGTGTACTGGGAAGTGATCGAGGAGACCGAGGGAGTCTACGATTTCTCCTCCGTGGACGGACTGATCCTGCAGGCACGGGAAGAAGAGATGAAGCTGATCTTCCTGTGGTTCGGACTCTGGAAGAACGCCGAGTCCATGTATGTACCGGCCTGGGTGAAGCAGGATCCGGAAAAGTATTTCCGTGCCGAGAAGGTCAACGGAGACCGGATGACCACCATTTCTCCGCTGTGTGATGCCGCGGTAGAAAAGGATGCACAGGCATTCACAGCCCTGATGCGCCACATCCGTGAATTTGACGCGGAGCAGCAGACGGTCATCATCATCCAGGTGGAGAACGAGATCGGCCTTCTGGGAACCGACCGGGATTACAGTGCAGCGGCAAAGGCTGCTTTTGCAGAAAGCATTCCCGCAGCCGTATCGGCCCTTGCCGGAAAGACGGGGACCTGGGAAGAAGTGTACGGCGAAGATGCCGGCGAACGCTTTATGGCCTGGTATTTTGCCAATGCGGTGGAGAAGATCGCAGCGGCAGGAAAGAAGGAGTATGACCTTCCCTGCTACGCCAACGCCTGGCTGCGTCAGTATCCCTGGTATCCGGGCTCCTATCCCATGGGCGGACCGGTGGAGACCGTGCAGGATATCTGGAGATGCGCGGCGCCCTCTCTGTTTACCTTCGGACCGGATATTTACGTGCCTTACTGCGCGGATGTGATGGATACCTACGCAACGGAAGAAAACGCCCTGTTCATTCCGGAGATCCGTAAGGATGCCGTGACCGCTTCCTACGCGCTGTATGCGTTTGCCGGCAAGAATGCGATCTGCTATTCGCCCTTCGGCATCGAGGAGCTGGCCCTGGATCCGGCTCTGGTGGACAGACCTCCGATGGAGGTCATGATTGCCCTGAATATTGATCCTTCCGCTTTTGATATCACGGACAGCAAGGACTATCTGGCGACCGTGTATCGCATGATGGACGAGATCCAGCCCCTGTATCTGGAGCACAGAGGAACCGACCATCTGAAAGCCTTCGTGCGGCACGGCAGCCTGGACAACGGAGCGTATCTGCGTTTCGGAAAATATGATCTGACCGCAGCCTACGCACCGATGCAGACGGCCAAGCCTCTGGGAGCCGGAATGGTGATGGAGCTGGATGAGGACACCTTCCTGATCATCGGCATGTCCTGCAGCATGGAATTCCGCGTGAAACCGGGATGTGACAGGAAGATGGATATCCTCCGTCTGGAAGAAGGCGGCCTGGTGAACGGAGAGTGGCAGAGAAAACGGATCCTCAACGGAGACGAGAAGATGTCCCTTTCCTTCGGACCGATGCCGAAGATGGTCCTGGTCAAGGTATATCAGTTCTGAAGATCCATTCGGAATGAGCGGGCCAGGGCTGTTCAGGTGATCTGTTGATGTCCCTGGTGTAAAATGATTTTAACAGCAGGAGAAGAAACATCTTGCCCAAAAGGTGATTCTTCCCCTGCTTTTTTTACTTTTGCGGATGGATAGATGTAAAGAAAAGGTCATTTTGAATATAAAACATGTTTTATACGGGGTAGTTTTGTAAAAAATGAATCACTATAATAAAGTGATACCAGGGTCAAACGGGCATAAAATATGTCCGAAGCACGGAGAAATTTGTATCAGAGACACGTGCTCAATATCAAGGAGGAAGAAAATGGCAGCAGAACACAAAATTCAGAATCCGATCATTCCCGGTTTTTATCCGGATCCTTCCATCTGCAGAGTAGGGGATGATTTCTATCTGGCATGCTCCAGCTTTGAGCTGTACCCGGGGATTCCGATTTTCCACAGCAAGGATCTTGCCAACTGGGAGCAGATTTCCTATGCCATGTACATGGAAAACGGGTTCCATGTCAATGCAAACATGGGAACCGGCGGCGTAATGGCGCCTACGATCCGTTATAACGATGGAGTGTTTTATATTATCAACTGCAACTTTGGAGACAAGGGCAATTTCTATGTCACCGCAACGGATCCAAAAGGCCCCTGGTCCGAGCCGCACTGGATCACGGATATCCCGGATATCGACTGTTCGATCTTCTTTGACAACGATGGGAAATGTTATCTGGTGAGCCCCGGAGATGATCCGACGGAGGATAATCACAGAGCCTTTTTCCTCACCCCTTATGATATCAAGGCCGGAAAGGTCTGCGGTGAGAGAAAGAAAATCTGGAACAGCGCTCTTCGGAATGCCTGGGCTCCGGAGGCGCCCCACGTCTATCACATCGGGGATTATTACTATCTGATGATCGCCGAAGGCGGAACCGAGCATTTCCACTCTGTGATGATCGCCCGGTGCGGGACCATCGACGGCTGGTATGAGGGCTACAAGGGAAATCCGATCATGACCCATCGTCATCTTGGCCTTTACTATCCGATCGACAACATCGGCCATGCGGATCTGGTGGATACCCCCGACGGCAAGTGGTATGCCGTGATGCTTGGCTCCCGGATCCTGGACGGCCAGCACAAGAACTTCGGCCGTGAGACCTGGATCTGTCCGGTGGAATGGGAGAGAGGCTGGCCGGTTTTCAGCCCCGGCACCGGCAAGATGGAATGGGAATATCCGGCTGCGGATCTTCCGTGGACACCCGCAGCCCCGGAAAAAGAGAGAGACGATTTCGATACGCCGGAGCTGGGACTTCATCTGTCCTTCTGGGGCGTTCCCTATCAGGATTTCTGGAGGATCGAGAACAGCCGGCTGTACCTCACCTGTCTGCCCAGGCCTATTGCGGAGCCGCTGCACGGCTTTGATGTCGGGAGTCCGGATCAGCGTCGGGACAACTGCATCAGTTTTCTGGGAAGACGTCAGCGGAAGGCGGATTTCGATGTGAATCTCAGCATGGAGTTCATACCGGAAAACAAGGAAGCTGCAGGTCTCATCGTCATGCAGGCAGCCAACCATCAGTTCCGTCTGGAAAAAACTCTGGAAAACGGACAGGCGGTCCTCCGGCTGATCCGCCTGACCACAAAGCAGGAAGGTCTTCCCTTCCTTCCGGGATATAAGGCACAGACCACGGAGAAGGTGCTGGAGAGCCATCCGGTCGGAGACGGACCTCTCTATATCCGTATGGAGGAAAGACGCCAGGCGATCTCTTTCTATTATAAAGAAGGGGACGGCCCGGAAAAGAAATTCGAGACCGTTGCAGACGGCGCAGAGATCAATCCGGAGGAGATCGGCGGGATGATCGGAACCATGATCGGCATGTATGCCACCGCAAATGGGGAAGAAAGCAGCAACCAGGCCGCCTTCGACTACTTTGAGATGAAATAGGCAAGGGAATACAAAGAATCCGCCTTTTGCTCTTTTGCAACAAAACACATACAGACGTTGCAGACAGCTGCAGAGAACAACCTAATATGCAATAAATTGTAGTGGAAACAGCACTCCATGAATGCGGTGCCGGCAGATATTTTCTATGATAAAAGCAGAAAAAAGAAACCACTTACAGAGAAAAGGAGAAGAGTTATGCCACAGACAAATCTTTCCAGAGCAGAGGAAAAAACCAATCTGTTCACAGCGTTTTGTTATTCCTTCGGCGAAGTCGGTTCTCAGCTTTCCTGGTACATGATCAGTACCTATCTGACGATTTTCTATACCGACGTGGTGACCCTTTCGGCCGGCGCTATTTCCGCCATCATGCTGATCGCCCGGATCTGGGACGCCATCAACGATCCGATGATGGGTGTCATCGCGGACAAGACCAAGTCCAGATGGGGCAAGTTCCGTCCGTATCTGATGTTTACGCCGCCTTTCCTCGCGATCTTCAACATCCTGACCTTTACGGTTTTCCCTGTGGAAGGCGCAGCCAAGGTTGTTCTTTGTCTGGTATGCTACATCGGTGCCGGCATGGCTTACACCGCACTTTGCATCACCTACGGCGCGCTGGTCAATATGATCGCCCGTGACTCTCAGGTCCGTATGAACTATACCTCCGCCAGAGCGATCGGTGCTTCCGTCATCAAGATCATCCTTTCGGCCGTGGCCATGCCCATGATCCTGTTCTTCGGAAAGAGTGACACGCCCAATGCCCAAGGTTATTTCTGGACCGCAGTCGTCTGCTCCGTCGCCCTGATCCCCTGCTTCTGGCTCTGCGCCTGGAGATGTAAGGAAACGGTCGTTGTGGAGAGACCGGTTCAGGCTTCCGGTGAGAAGCGTACCGTCGTACAGAATCTGCTTCTGCTTTGCAAAAACAAAAACCTTCTGATCACCGTATGGTGCGTGTTCCTCGGCGCCATCGCTATCATGGCCCGTATGTCCATGCTGACCTATTATGTGATCTATGTGGTGGGCAATCCGGTGATGATCGCTCCGATGTTCACGACTATGACCGTTACCGAGCTGATCGGCTGTGTGGTCATGCCCTGGGGAACTGCAAAGATGGGCAAGAGAAACTGGCTGCTTGCTCTGAATGTCATCATGATCGCAGGCTTCCTGATCATGTTTGCTTTCCCGAACGGAGGAACCACCTTCCTGCTGGCTATCTGTGCCGTGATCGGCTTCGGCAACTCCAGTGCAAACGTCTGTACCGGTATGCTTTCTGACTGTATCGAGTACGGCGATCTGAAGTATGGGATCCGTGAAGAGGGTATCACCTACTCTTATATGAGCTTCGGCGTGAAGCTGGCTACCGCGGTGGGCGGTGCCGTTACCGTCCTGGCCCTTGGCGCCATCGGCTATGTGCCCAATGCAGAGCAGACCGAGTCGGTCAAGCAGGGCATCAACGTGATCGTAAACCTGGCCCCGGCCATCTGTATCGTGCTTTCCGCTCTGCCGCTTCTGTGGTACGATATCAACGGAAAGAAGAAGATGGACGAGATCTACGCCGGACTGGAAGCCAGAAATGCGGCAAGAAAAGAACAGTAATCGATCAAAGTCTGTACAGAACAGGGATGATCCCGCGAAAAAGCGGGAATCATCCCTGTTTTTTCGTACTTCTTGAGAGATATTCCGGTATATGATATAATCATGGAACAGAATGTCACGTTCAAAGTAAAGACAAGACGCAAGCGGAACGCTTCAGATGGAGAGAAGGAACCATGCCGGATACAGAAGGATTCAAGATTGCCATACAGCAGAAGATGCACGGAGAAGAACGCATGGAGCTCGCCATGCAGATTTTTTATGTGGTATCCGGCGGCGCCAGGATGACGGTCCGGAACCGGAAATACAGAATGGGTCTGGAGGATCTGATCCTGGTCAACGGGATGGAGCCCTATGAACTGGAAACGGAACCCGACGGGGTCATCTGTACGGTGGCAATCGATTACAGCCTGATCTCCCGGATGACAGCGGACAGTGCCGTGGTGCTGTCGCTGAATTCACTGGACATTCCGAACCGGCCTTATGCGGATATCCGGGAGATATTCCGGGAGATCGTGTATTTTGAGGTGTTTGGGGAGAACTGGATCCGGTGCCGGAGGATGAGCCGGCTGTATGAGCTGCTGGATATCCTTCTGATGCATTGCATGGAGAGGGAAAAGGTGCAGAATGAGAAGGAGCACGGCACCATCTCGGATTCGGAGAAGATGGTCCGTATTCTTTCGTATGTGAATGCCAATTTCCGCGATTCCCTGAGTCTTCGGGAGCTGGCAGAGTCCATGTATACCTCCACCTCCACCCTTTCGCGGTTTTTCAAGAAACAGACGGGTTATTATTTTGCGGAATATCTGAATCGGGTGCGATTGTCTCATGCCGTGTCCGAGCTGACCGATACAGAGCGGAATATCACAAAGATCGCCATGGACTGCGGCTTTTCCAGCGCCTCGGCCTTTTCGAAGCTCTTTCATGACGCTTATGGAATCTCTCCGCTGGAGTACCGGAGAGAACAGGCCGAAAAGGCGGCAAGACGACAGGATCTGGAACAGGAGCTGAAGGAAACCCTGGCCCATCGTCTGGAGGAGATCCGGCCGCAGATGGTCCAACCATTGCCTCAGACCGACAAGATCGTATCCGCAGCAGAAGGAACCCCATTCCGGAATCCATGGAATATTGTCCTGAACATGGGATCTCTTTCGACGCTTACCCGGGCCAATGTCCAGTTTCATCTGCTGAATATGGAAAAGGATCTGCATATGACCCATGTAAAGATCTGGTCGGTCTTTACCAAAGATCTCCGGATCACGGACGGAAAAACAAAGGGCTCTTACAATTACAGCATGGTGGACACCGTGCTGGACGTGATTGCGGAAAACCAGATTTCGGTGTATTTTGATTTCGGAAGCCGGACGGATGTGATCATCGGTTCCGTAGATAATACCCTGGTTTCGGAAGATGTGGGAATCACCTTCGAGAGCCGGGAGCTTTGGGAGGATCTTTTCGAGGATTTTGTAAAGCATCTGGTACACCGTTATGGCAGGGAAGAGATCGGCAGATGGATATTCGACTTCTGCATTGATCCTACCTTCCGGGGGCATGGCGACTATTATCAGGACCCGGAATATGACTATCAGAATGTTTATGAATTCGCCTGGCGTACGCTCCGAAAGCTCTCGCCGGATACAAAGGTCGGAGGGCCGGTAGGACTGCCCAACAGTCCCAACGGAGAGATCGAGATTTTCCTCCGCAAATGTAGTGAAAGCGGCTGTTATCCGGACTTCGTATCATTTCCGCTGCTTCCTTACCAGCCGAATCCGGAGAAAGAGCATTTTACCCGGAATCCGGATCCGGAGTTTGAGATCCGGCAGCTGAAGCTGGTGAAGGATATGATCGCACAGATCTGTGGGAGGGATATTCCGATCTATGTTTCGGACTGGAACCTTTCCGTTTCCAATCGGAACGTGGTCAATGACAGCTGTGCACGCGGAGCCTATTTCTGCAGCCGTGCCTATGGAATCCTGCAGTATGCATCTCTTTGCAGTCTGTGGGTCGCTTCGGACTGGGTGAGCAACTATTTTGACACCCGGACGATCCTGAGCGGCAGCGGAGGGCTGCTTTCCAGGGACAGTATCCGCAAGCCGGCTTACTACGCCCAGCGTTTTCTGGGAGAACTGCGGGGGACCTTGCTTTATCAGGACCGGAACATGATCCTGACGATGAAAAATCCCCGGAGCTTCCGCGTGGTCTGCGCGAATCCGGTCTCATTCAACATCGGGTATTACCTGCGGGAGGAAGAGGAGATCACTCCGGAGAATATGGATGCCCTGATCGTCAGCGCACCGGCCTGTTCCTGGGACCTGGTGATCGAGGGACTGGAGGAGGATACGGAATATGTGATCCGGACCCGCAGTGTCAACCGGCACTACGGCAGTATCCAGGATGAGTGGATGCGTCTGGGATTTGAAGGCCAGCTGACCCGGGAGGATGTGAAATATCTGCGGGAGATCTGTGTTCCTCATCTGAGCATGACCCGGGAAAAGGTACGGAACGGACGGCTTGTACACCGGGTGGTTCTGGACGAACAGGAATTTCAGTTCCTGCATATCTTCCAGGTGAGTGAAGGAACCGAGTAACGGGAAAAGATAACGGCTGCAACAGATTACACCAATTTGTTGCAGCCGTTTTTTTGATTATAAAAATCTGCAACAAATCGGAGTGTATTTGTCAAGTGAGAGAATGATTACAGAAGGCTTCCATGCTATCGTAGTACCAGACAGAAAAAACAGCATCAGGAAAGGAAAAGAGTCTGGAGGTGATCTTACGGCAATACTGTCTTTGAAAAACATCTCAAAGGAATATCCCGGTGTCAAGGCCCTGGACAATGTATCCATCTCCTTTGAAAAAGGCGAGGTACATGCGCTGGTAGGAGAGAACGGTGCCGGAAAGTCCACATTTATCAAGTCGATTTCCGGAGCGATCCGCCCCACTTCGGGCACCATCGAGTACGAAGGGGTCAGTTATCCCTACATGGAGCCGGCCAAAGCGATCGAGATGGGGATCGCGGTAGTTTACCAGGAGCTGATCCAGTTCGAGGCCATGACCGTGGCGGACAATATCTTCATGGGCGTCAAGGATGACCAGGGGATCGTCCTGAATGACAAGGCACGGCAGAAAAAAGCAGCGGAGCTGCTGGCAGAGTTTGACTGCCATGTCGCTCCGAATGAGCTGATCCGCAACCTGTCCATCGCGAACCGCCAGATCGTGGAGCTGACCAAGGCCATGATCCGGAATGCAAAGGTCATCATCATGGATGAGCCGACGGCGGCCATCACGGTCAGCGAGCAGGAAAGCCTGTTCAAGCTGGTGGACAAGCTGAAAGCCAGCCAGGTCACCGTCATTTATATTTCCCATCGTCTGGATGAACTGTTCCGGATCTGCGACCGGGTATCGATCCTTCGGGACGGTCAGTATGTGACCACCAAGGATATAAAGGATACCAGCAAGCAGGAGCTGATCAATTTCATGGTGGGCCGTGAGCTGACCAACACGTACCCGGAAAAGCAGCCCGCAGGGCAGGAAGTGGTCCTTTCCGTGAAGGATCTTACCGGAAATGGCGTCCGCAACATCAATTTTGAGCTGCACAAGGGAGAAATCCTTGGGTTTGCCGGTCTGGTCGGCGCAGGACGTACCGAGCTGATGCATCTGATCTTCGGTGCGGCCAGGAAGGAAAGCGGACAGATCCTCTTCAAAGGACAGGAAAAGAAGCTTTCCTCCCCGAAGGATGGCATGGAAGCCGGCGTAGCCCTGATTCCGGAGGACCGGAAGTTCCAGGGATGCTTCATCGATAAACCCATCGACTGGAATATTTCCATTTCGACTATAGACAATCTGACGAAGAGCGGTGTCGTCGACAAGAAAGCCGAGACAAAGCTTGCAGAGGATTACAGGGAACGTCTGAAGATCAAGACGCCCTTCCTGGATCAGCTGACCAGCGGTCTTTCCGGCGGCAATCAGCAGAAGGTGGTCATCGCAAAAGCCCTTGCGGCGAATCCGGACATCCTGATTTTTGATGAGCCCACAAGAGGAATCGATATCGGTGCCCGTCATGAGATCTATCTGCTGATGAACGAGCTGGCGGAACAGGGCAAGTCGATCCTGATGGTTTCTTCCGATATGGAAGAGCTGCTGGGCATGTCCGAGAGGATCATCGTACTTCACGAAGGAGAGCAAACCGGCGAGCTGCACAGAGAAGAATTCTCTCAGGAGAAGGTTCTGGCTCTGGCATCCGGTCTATAGGAGGAAAAATAAATGGCTGAAAAGAAAAAGAAAAGCTTTGGGGATATTTTTGCGGATCTGTCCATGCCGATCCTGCTGATCCTGCTGGTCGTTGTGTTCAGCATCATGTCCAAGAATTTCCTGACACCGCTGAACATCACCAATATTCTGGTGCAGAACGTGCACGTAGCCATCGTGGCAACGGCGGTCATGATCATCATGATTTCCGGCGGGTGCGACCTGTCCATCGGTTATCAGATGTCGGTGGCAGCCGTACTGGTGGCCAAGATGATGTCCATTCACAAGGTTCCGGTGGTCATCGCCGTCATCTGCGGCATCGTGCTCTGCTCCCTGCTGGGAACCTTCAACGGTTTCATGGCACTGAAGCTGAAGAGCAACACCATGATCGTCACCCTGGGTACCATGGCGATCTTCCAGGGTATTTCGTTTTTGATCAGTAACTCGAAGACCTATCACAACCTGCCCAGATCCTTCATGATGATCGGTCAGGGACGTATCTTCGGATGGCTTCCCATCAACGTCATCATCATGGTGGTGATCGTGGTGGCTGCCGGCTTCGTGATGGGCAAGACCGCCATCGGCCGTAAGGTCTACGCGGCGGGCGACAATCCCGAAGCAGCCCGTCTTGCCGGTCTCAATGTCGGCAAGATCAAGGTTCTTTCCTTTACCGTGGCCGGTGTCCTGGTCGGCATCGCAGCCATCCTTCTGACCTCCCGTTCCGGATCTGCGGATTCCGGCACCGGCGTCGGCATCGAGTTTACCGGCATCACCGCCTGCGTCCTTTCCGGCGTAGCTCTGAAGGGCGGCGAAGGTACTCTGTGGAAAGTCATCGTAGCTGTATTCGCACTGGGTGTGCTGGCCAACGGCATGCAGCTGATCAACCTGGGTGCATACCCGCAGTACATCGCAAAGGGTCTGATCATGCTGGCTTCCCTGTACATCACCAACAAGAATGCAAAAGGAATGTAAATACAAAGGTATTTATATAAATCAACCCACTTCATCTAATCAAGGAGGATTACACACTATGAAGAAAAAAGCAATGTCACTGATTCTGGCAGCTGCTCTTACCGCTTCCATGACAGCCGGTATGGCCGTGACCGCTCATGCAGAAGATACCAAGAGCGTCGGTTTCGTTACCTTCGGCCTTGGCGGAGATTTCTTCCAGCAGCTGGCTGACACCTATGTAGAAGTATTTGAAGAAGCCGGCTGGGAAGCTTCCTATGCAGACGGCGCATTTGATCCCACCACCCAGATCGAAGCCTGCGAAAACTATATCGCCATGGGCGTTGATGTGCTGGTTGTATGGTCGGTAGCTCCCGAAGCAATGGACTCTGTTGTACAGTCTGCAATGGATAAGGGGATCAAGGTCATCTCCTTCGTGGCAGAAACCAGCGATTATGATGTTCTGATGGTTTCTGACGACGCCGACCTGGCTGACTGCCTGGCAAAGATGGCTGCAAAGTGGATCGATGAGACCTATGCGGATGCAGAAGATCATTCCGTACCGGTTGCTGTATTCAGCTGCCGTACCGCTGAGACCGGTGTTGTTCAGGCTGATGAGCTGATCAAGATCGAAGAGTTCTCCCAGAAGGCAAAATTCGAGACAGAGGTTGAGTGCCAGGATGAGACCATGCAGATCGGTCTTGAGAAGGCAGAGAACCTGTACATGTCCAACCCGGACATCAAGGTGTTCCTGACCGCTCACAGCGGACTGGGCCTTGGCATCAACAACTACTTCACCGCCATCAGCTCTCCGGTTACCGAGTATGACGGAATGGGCATATTCGCCATCAACGGCGACCCGACCATCGCAGAGATCATCCAGAGCTCCGCAGACGGCGCTTCTCCCTTCCGCGGCATGGTTATGACCGGTGGTGTTGAGGATACTGCAAACGAACTGCTTCAGATGTGCGAAGGCGCTCTGGACGGAAGCATCGAAAAAGGCTTTGTACAGAAAGCCGGCACCGTATTCGTCAATGCGGATACAGCAGCTGAGTTCCTTGAGACCGGTACCGTTACAAGTGTTACTGTTGAGGACTTCGAATAAAGAACAGCATCAGCGCGAGATCGATCGTGAGGATTTCGGACTGAAAAAAGTGTGAGGAGTCATACTCCCCACGGAATAATGTAAATAAAAAGCCGCGGTATGAAACAGGGCTGTACAAAAGATGGACAGTTTGTATCATCCGCGGCCTTTTTACACAAAGAAACTGGAAAGCAGGAGGTAATTATGGCAAAGAAAGTATTGGGAATCTCTTTTGGAAGAAAAATGAGCAACTGTGATGTGATGGTAAAGCATGCCCTGATGGAATGTGAGAAGGCAGGCTGCGAGGTGGCATTCCTCCGCGCAGATGACCTGAACATCACGAACTGCAACGGATGTATCTCCTGCGTCATCGGAATGATCACCGGCCGGGGACGCGGCTACTGTGTGCGTCACGATGATTTTGATATTCTGGATGAATGTGTGATGCAGTCGGATGCGGTCATTCTGGCCTGTCCGACCTATGAGACCTCCGTCACCGGACGGTTCAAGACCATCTGCGACCGGATCGGACCGAGCCATGACATCACCTTCCGTAAGGCTGCCTATGAAGAAGGAAAAGCAGCCGGCAAGCCGGAGGAGAAGCTTCCGGATGTACGTACCTTCAAAAAGCGTTCCGCAGCTCTGATCTCCGTGGGCGGAGCCATGACCGAGAACTGGATCGCTCTGACCCTGCCGATGATGTACGAATTTACTTTCCCGTGGGGAATGGATGTCGTTGACACCGTAGAATACTATGGAGCCATGGCGCATGAGTCGGTTCTGGGTTATCCGGAGATGATGGACCGGATGACAAAAGTCGGACAGAATATTGTTGCTTCTATCAATGCAGAAACCGAGGAAGAGCGTCTGCAGTGGAGAGGCGACGAGGAAGGCGTCTGCCCGGTATGCCATACCCGCCTTCTGCAGGTTTCTCATGACAACAAGACCGTGGACTGCGTCGTCTGCGGAAGTCATGGCACCCTGGATGTGAAAGACGGAAAGATCAAGGTTCACTTTACGCAGGAAGAGCAGGATCGTTCCCGTCTTCGCTGGATCGGAAAGCTGGAGCATTCCACCGAGATCAAGACCCAGGCTCAGCCGTCCGGTACCATCAAGAACCTGAAAGAGCTGAAGGCACCCTATGCAGAGTTCAATCCCGGCGCTTTTGCCCCGGATCCGGAAGCATTTGGGAATATCAAAGCCTGAGAAGAAAGCATTGTCTGAACATGCAGATCGCGCATGAAGTACAACAGGAGGAAAAAGGATGTATCATTACGAACAGAAAGGTCCCAAGAGGGGAATCGCTCTGTACAGCTATTCGGCAGAATTTGGTTTTGAGAAGACGCTGGAGGACTGCTTCGAAGAGTTGAAGGATATGGGAGCGCACGGGATCGAGATCCTTGCCAACACGCATATCGAGAATTATCCGTATCCGACGGATGCCTGGGTGGATAAGTGGTTTGCTCTGTGTGAAAAGTATGAAGTGGAACCGGTGGAATACGGGCACTGGATCGACTGCCGGGTACTGCAGGACCGCGATCTGACCACGGAGGAAGCAGCGGAGAGACTGGAGCAGGATATGCGGCTGGCTCACCGGCTGGGCTTCCATATCATGCGGACCAAGATGTCCGTAATCACGGATGATCTCGCTCCGGTGGAGAACTGGCGGGAGATCATTACGGCGGTGCTTCCGTTGGCAGAGAGGCTGGATCTCAAACTTTGTCCGGAGATCCATATCCCGACCAGCCTGACCAGCCAGATGATCAAGGACTATGTGGACTTTATCAAAGAAACCGGGACAAAGAACTTCGGTCTTAATATTGACTTCAGCGTGTTCCGTACCCGCTTCGGAGAAGGCGAATTTGTCTCCCCGGGGTTTGTCCCAAGCAAACCGGAGGATATTATCCCGCTTCTTCCCTATATTTACTGCTGTCATGCAAAGTTTTTCGAAGTGAATGATGATTTCGAAGAGACGATGGTGCCCTACAAAGAGGTTCTGACCATATTGAAGGAACATGAGTGGGACGGCTATCTTCTGAGCGAATACGAGGGAAATGACAAGTACGACTATGGATATGAAGTCGGCCAGGTCCTTCGGAGACATCACATCATGATGAAAAACATTCTTGGATATTAAGGAGGCGGGAGCATGGAAAAACAGGTTATTCAGTCGACAGGTTTTCGGAATATCGTGGAAAATGGTGAGGTAACCGGTTTTCAGGTGAAGATCCGTCTGCCTTATTACCGCGGTGTCTATCTGAGCCAGATCAAAGCCGGCCATCTGATCGTGGACGGAGAGACCTTTGGAGAAAATGAGATCATGTGGCGCGTCAATGGAGAAGACTACACGTACGCAGACATGAAAAAGGACTGCCATACCCACTGGCATCCCATGGAGCCGGCCACACTGATCGTCAGGAAACCCGGCGGCCTTGCGCAGGGATATCATGACTTGTCCTACGGATTTTATTGTACTCATTCTTACATGCCGCCGGCTATGGAGGCGCTGGAAGATCCGGACAAACCGTCGGTAGTTTATTTCGTGGAATTCGGACAGAATGTCAACAGCAGAAGACTGCTGATCGTATAATGTTTATTTATGCCCTCACAAAAAAGTGATACAGAAAAATGTTATTATTATATCAAAAGACGTCCAGAAAATTGTAAAACCATATGCAAAAGACGTCCATAAAATGTTGAATCTTCTTTTGAATCGTGTTAATATTCAAAAGGAAAACAGCATTACAGAACGGGGACAGCTTGCTGTCTCCGTTAAACTATAAACGGACTTCTCAGAAGTCCGTTTTGTCCAATTTCACATCCGATAATTCCTTTTTTTCCAGGTTTTTCGCCATTATAATGATGATATCACGTAGAAAACCACTTTTTTCGGAGGGATCATCACTATGGCTACGAAGAAAAAAAAGAATTTCAAACGCTGGATTCCCGTTCTTCTTATGGGACTTCCGGGATTTCTTTATCTCTTCATCAATAACTACATGCCTCTCTACGGCCTGATTATCGCATTTAAGAAATTCGATTATTCCAAGGGCATTTTCGGAAGTCCCTGGGCAGGCCTCAGCAATTTCCAGTATCTTTTCGCTACCAAGGACGCGTTTGTCATCACGCGGAACACCATTCTCTACAACCTCGGGTTCATCATTCTCGATACCGTCTTTGGTGTGGCGATCGCCATTTTCCTGAATGAGATCCGTAAAAAAGCGACCAAGAAAGTCTATCAGACCTTCCTGCTGCTGCCTTATCTGATGTCTATGGTTGTGGTATCCTATCTGGCCTATGCCTTCCTGGGCGATCGTACCGGTATCATCAACGGTTTCCTGACCTCGGTAGGCATGAAACCGATCTCCTTCTACATGGAACAGAAGTACTGGCCTTTCATCCTCCTCTTTGTGTATGAGTGGAGAATGATCGGATACGGTTCAATTATCTATCTGGCCACCCTGGTCGGAATTGACGGCTCTTTCTACGAAGCGGCTGAGCTGGACGGAGCGACGAAATGGCAGCAGATCACCCAGATCACTCTGCCTCTTCTGAAATCCACCATCATCATGCTGGTCACACTGGCCATGGGACGTATTTTCCGTTCCGACTTCGGCCTGTTCTATCAGGTGCCCCGCAACCAGGGCCTTCTGTATGGAGCTACAGACACCATTGATACCTACGTATTCCGGGCGTTGATGAAGAACGGAGATATCGG
>CAMOUV010000024.1 GCA_946626695.1 uncultured Blautia sp. | reverse complement strand
CCCATTTTTCCCACTTATTTCAGCAGGGATTCCTTTGCGCTGAAGGAGGTGGGATCCACTTCGATCTTCACATGGTCGAGATGCCAGATCTCATCCACGTACTCTTTGATGGTACGGTCGGATGTGAACTTGCCGCTGCTGGCTACGTTCAGGATCGCCATCTTCGCCCAGCGTTCCTCATCGCGGTATGCTTCCTCGACGCGGCGCTGTGCATCTGCGTAGGATTTGAAGTCGGCCAGGATGAAGTACTGGTCGGCTCTGCCGTATTTGCCGGACAGCAGGGAGTCGTAGATCTCGCGGAACATTTCCATGTCACCGCCCGAGAACTGACCGTTGATCAGCTGCATCAGCACGCGGCGGATGTCCTGATCGGTGTTGAAGTAGTAGGTGGGATCGTACCCGCCGTTGTTCTCAAAATTAATGACCTGCTCGGAGGAAAGGCCGAAGATAAAGGCGTTCTCCTCGCCGACCTCTTCCACGATCTCGACATTGGCGCCGTCCATGGTGCCGAGCGTCGGAGCGCCGTTGAGCATGAATTTCATGTTGCCGGTACCGGAAGCTTCCTTACTGGCTGTGGAGATCTGCTCGGAAACATCGGATGCTGCGAAAATGATCTCGGCGTTGGACACGCGATAGTCCTCAATAAACACAACCTTCAGCTTGCCGTGAATGGACGCATCGTTGTTGATCACGTCCGCAACGGAGTTGATCAGCTTGATGGTGAGCTTCGCACGGCGATAGCCTGCAGCAGCCTTCGCACCGAAGATGAAGGTTCTCGGATAGAAATCCATCTCCGGATGATCCTTGATCTGATTGTACAGATACATCACATGCAGGATGTTGAGCAGCTGGCGCTTGTACTCGTGCAGACGCTTGACCTGTACGTCGAAGATCGAGCGGGGATCCACATCGATGCCATTGTGCTCCTTGATGTATTTGGCCAGACGCAGCTTGTTCTGATACTTGATGTTCATGAATTCCTGCTGAGCCTTCTTGTCATCCGCATAGATCTTCAGCCTGCTCATCTGGGACAGATCCGTGATCCACTCGTCGCCGATATGGGCTGTAACCCAGTCTGCAAGGAGCGGGTTGCCATGAAGAAGGAATCTTCTCTGGGTAATGCCGTTCGTCTTGTTGTTGAACTTCTCCGGGAACATCTCGTAGAAGTCGCGCAGCTCCTGGTTCTTCAGAATCTCGGTGTGCAGTCTTGCCACGCCGTTTACGGAGTAGCCTGCCACGATGGCCAGATGTGCCATCTTCACCTGGCCGTCATAGATGATGGCCATCTTCGCGATCTTGGACTGGTCGCCCGGATATTTTGCCTGAATTCTCAGGATGAACCGGCGGTTGATCTCCTCGATGATCTGGTATACACGCGGAAGCAGGCGGGAGAACAGCTCGATCGGCCATTTTTCCAGTGCCTCGGACATGATGGTATGGTTGGTGTAGGCCACGGTCTTTGTGGTCACTTCCCATGCCTCGTCCCACTCCAGCTTCTCCTCGTCCAGCAGGATACGCATCAGCTCGGCAACTGCTACGGTGGGATGGGTATCGTTCATCTGGAAGGTGTTCTTCTCATAGAACTTGCGGATATCGGAGTGTTTTCTCTTGTAACGGGCGATCGCCTCCTGCACGCTGGCGGAGATGAAGAAATACTGCTGCTTCAGACGCAGCTCTTTGCCGGCGTAATGGTTGTCATTCGGATACAGCACCTCTACCAGGTTGCGGGCAAGGTTTTCCTGCTCCACGGCTTTCTGATAATCGCCCTTATCGAAGGAATCGAGCTGGAAGTCATTGATCGCTTCCGCATCCCACACGCGCAGGGTATCTACCAGATTGTTGTTGTAGCCGACGATCGGAATGTCGTAGGGTACGGCACGCACGCTGCGATAGCCGTCCTGCACGAAGTGGTTGCGGCCGGTCTTCTCATCATAATCCACGCGCACGTATCCGCCGAATTTGACCTCGTGGGCCAGCTCCGGGCGGCGCAGCTCAAACGGATTGCCGTTCTTGAGCCAGTTGTCCGGTACCTCGACCTGATAGCCGTTCTCGATTTTCTGCTTGAACATTCCGTAGCGGTAACGGATTCCACAGCCATAAGCCATGTAGCCCAGTGTCGCGAGAGAATCCAGGAAGCAGGCGGCCAGACGGCCCAGACCGCCGTTGCCCAGCGCTGCATCGGGCTCCTGATCCTCAAGCACGTTCAGGTCCACGCCCATCTCGCTCAGGGCTTCCTTTACCTCCCTGTAAGCGCACAGATTAATGAGGTTGTTGCCCAGTGCGCGTCCCATCAGGAATTCCATGGACATATAATAGACCATTTTGGGATCGTCCTGCTCGAACTGCTGCTGGCTGGCCATCCAGTCATCGATGATGATGTCCTTGGCTGCATATGCAACTGCCTGAAACAGCTGCTGCTGTGATGCCTCGGAGAGGTTCTTGCGGTACAGGGTACGCACATTGTCCTTTACCCGCTGCTTAAATGCTTCTTTATCCAGTTTTTTCATACTTCTTTATTTCTCTGACTTTCTGTAAATATCTGTTTTATACAGTCCGGCGCATTCAGGCCTGTCAGGCCCATGCGCCTGTGCCATGCAATGTCTGCCGTGCCGCCTCCGGTCTTACAGGAGAACCTGCTGCCCCGGGATAAGCCCCGCGCAGAGTATCTTGTGCATACGCGGCTTTACGAATTTTTCACAACCCCAAGGGTCACATTCTCACCGTTGATGCTCCAGTCCTTCTCATAGCCGCTGATCTCGTCCAGGACGATCTCGTCTGCCAGCACGTCGGAGCGGATCTGTCCGCCGAAACGGGTCAGGATGTCGCAGATCGTACCGCTGCCCTTGGCATAGACCGTGATCCGGTCCATCACCTCGAAGCCGGCTTCCTTACGCATCGTCTGAATCTTGCTGATCAGCTCACGCACAAAGCCCTCCTCGATCAGTTCCGGAGTGAGCCTGGTATCCAGTACCACGGTCAGATCGCCGTTGGTCTCGGAGATGAAGCCTTCGACCTGCTGCGGCTCGATGAGCAGATTTTCTTCTGCCAGTTCAACGGTCACGCCGTTTACGTCAAAGCTGAGAACGCCTTTTTCCTTCAGCTCGTCCATGGCCGCGTTGCCGTCCACGCCTGCCAGATATTTACGGATGCCGCCCAGCTGCTTGCCATACTTCGGACCGACGGAGCGAAGCTCCGGCTTAAAGCTGTAGGAAGTAAACGCACGCACGTCGTCGGTGAAGGCGATGGCCTTTACATTCAGCTCTTCGGTCACGATGTCCGCGAAATAAGCGGGCAGCGCTTCCGTAGAAGAGCCCTTCTTCACAAACATCTGCGCGATGGGCTGACGGTTCTTGATGTTGGCGTTGTTGCGGCAGGCGCGTCCCATCACCACGATCTTCAGGACCTCGTCCATATTCTCTTCGAGGTTCTTGTCGATCCTGCTCTCATCTGCGGCCGGATAGTCGCACAGATGGATGGATTCCTTCGCCTGCGGATCCACCTTGCGCACGATGTTCTGGTAGATCTCCTCCGTCATGAACGGGATCATCGGAGCGGCAGCCTTGCACACGGTCACAAGGGCTGTGTAGAGCGTCATGTAGGCATTGATCTTGTCCTGCTCCATGCCCTTCGCCCAGAAGCGGTCACGGCAGCGGCGCACATACCAGTTGCTCATGTCGTCTACAAAGCTCTCAAGCGCGCGGGCGGCTTCCGGAATCTTGTAGGCAGCCAGATCCGCGTCGGTCTCCTTGACCATGGAGTGCATCTTGGACAGAAGCCAGCGGTCCATCACGGACAGCTTCTCATAGTCCAGCGTATGCTCCATCGGATTGAAGCTGTCGATGTTCGCGTACAGCACGTAGAACGCATAAGTGTTCCACAGCGTGCCCATGAACTTGCGCTGGCCTTCCTGTACGGCCTTCGCATGGAACTTGTTGGGCAGCCAGGGCGCGGAGTTCGAATAGAAATACCAGCGGATCGCATCAGCGCCGTGGGTCTCGAGGGCATCGAACGGATCCACCGCATTGCCCTTGGACTTGCTCATCTTCTCACCGTTCTCATCCAGCACAAGGCCCAGGACGATAACGTTCTTGAAGGCCGGACGGTTGAACAGCAGCGTTGCCTCCGCATGCAGCGAATAGAACCAGCCTCTGGTCTGGTCCACGGCCTCAGAGATAAAGGAGGCCGGGAACTGCTCCTCGAACAGCTCCTTGTTTTCAAACGGATAGTGCAGCTCGGCGAACGGGCAGGCGCCGGAATCGAACCAGCAGTCGATCACCTCCGGCACACGCTTCATCATCTTCCCGCAGTCCGGGCACTTGATAAAGTAATTGTCCACATACGGACGGTGCAGCTCGGTGTGCTCCGCAGCCGGATCACCGGTCAGCTCGGCCAGCTCCCTGCGGCTGCCCACACTGATCTGCTTGCCGCACTCCTCGCACTCCCAGATGTTGAGCGGAGTGCCCCAGTAGCGGTTGCGGGAGATGCCCCAGTCCTGGATGTTCTCCAACCAGTTGCCAAATCTTCCCTCGCCGATCGTGGGCGGGATCCAGTTGATCTCTTTATTATTGCGAACCAGGTCATCCTTGACCGCGGTCATGCGGATGAACCAGGATTCTCTTGCATAGTACAGCAGCGGCGTGCCGCAGCGCCAGCAGTGCGGATAATCATGCTCAAACTTCGGATCGGAGAAGAGCAGGCCGCGAGCCTTGAGCTCCTTGAGCACTTCCGGATCGGCGCTCACCACGCCCTCCTTCAGCTCCTTGGCCGAGGGCTTCGCACGCATTCCCTTGAACGGCTCCTGCGTCATATAACCCTTCAGGTCCACGAACTGAATAAACGGCAGGTCGTAGATGCGGCCGATGCGGCCGTCATCCTCACCGAAGGCCGGTGCGATATGTACGATACCGGTACCGTCGGACATGGTGACATAATCGTCGCAGGTCACATAGTGGGCTTTCTTGCGCTGCTTCTCGGAAGCCTTCGCACAGCACTCGTACAGCGGCTCATATTCCTTATGCTCCAGCTGCCGGCCGGTATACTTCTCAAGGATCTCGTAAGCGGGACCCTCTTCTTCACCGGCGAGTCCGCCCAGCACCTTGTCTAGCAGAGCCTCTGCCATGATGTAGGTATAACCGTCGGCGGCCTTTACCTTCGCATAGGTCTCCTCCGGGTTCACGCACAGCGCCGTGTTGGACAGCAGCGTCCACGGAGTCGTGGTCCATGCCAGGAAGTAGGCATCCTCATCCTTGCATTTAAAACGGACAATGGCGGAGCGCTCCTTCACGCTCTTATAGCCCTGCGCCACCTCGTGAGAGGAAAGCGGCGTGCCGCAGCACGGACAGTAAGGCACGACCTTAAAGCCCTTGTACAGAAGGCCTTTGTCCCAGATCGTCTTCAGAGCCCACCACTCAGACTCAATATAATCATCGTAATAGGTCACGTACGGGTTGTCCATATCGGCCCAGAAGCCGACCTTGCCGGAGAAATCCTCCCACATGGACTTATATTTCCACACGCTCTCCTTACATTTCTTAATAAAAGGCTCGATCCCGTAGGCTTCGATCTGATCCTTTCCCTCGATCCCGATTTCCTTCTCGACCTCAAGCTCCACCGGCAGTCCGTGGGTATCCCATCCTGCCTTGCGGGGAACCTGCTGGCCCTTCATTGTGTGGTAACGGGGGACCATGTCCTTGATGACCCTGGTCAGCACATGCCCAATGTGGGGCTTGCCGTTGGCCGTGGGCGGTCCGTCATAGAACATATACGTCTCGCAGCCCTCGCGCTGCTCAACACTTTTCTCGAAGATCCGGTTTTCTGCCCAGAATTTTACCGTCTCCTGTTCCCGTTCAACGAAATTCAGATCCGTTGAAACCTTGTCATACAGCATAAATTATCCTCCTTATGGGAACCTCCAGCCGCGTTTCTCGTCCGCGCGCCGGGCATCGCTGTCTTTGTGCCTTCCCGCGGAGCTTTCGCGAAAACGATTGCCGCCTGGATACACAAACGCACAGTAGATTATATAGAAAAGGGGCAGGGATGTCAAACGACATCCCTGCCCGAATTTTCTGAAAAATCGGCATATTTGCTGTTAAAACTAACCAAGAAACCTTGGCCATGGGTGGGCCATGGGGACAGGTCCCGTGGTCTCTGCATATGTGACCCCTGCAGAAGATCCGAACGATTTGGGAAAGGTTCTGTCACAAACAATGTTTGATTTTCACCATTGATGATGGTGAAACGACGTAGCACCGCTCCTGCAGGGATTACGTTCAGCATTCAGCGATATCCTTTTTGAAATCATCGCTTATCACCCTTAAATACCTTACCAGATAATCAGTCGTCTTCTGTTACAAGTTTTGGGAAAAGACAACTCATGAATAAACAGAAAAACCAGTAGTTCATCAAGCCCATAAGCCACCTGCAGCGTCAAAGAGAGCCAGGAGAATGATTATCCCCCGGCTCATCTTTTGAGACTTCTTTTCCGTTTCCACAAGGCAGAACCCGGAAACTTGTCCCCATAGCTCTCTGAAAGTTACTTATGCAGTGACCACGGGACCTGTCCCCATGGCCTGTCCCCATGGCCTGTGCTGTTTACTTCACGGTGATCGTTACTTTCGCAAACACGCCGCTCTGGGAGTACACGTAGATGAAGCATTTGCCCTTCTTTTTCGCCGTGACCTTGCCCTTGGCGGTTACCTTGGCGATCTTCGGGTTGGAGGATTCATACTTGATGACTCTGTGCTTCTTCAGCTTCAGCTTCTTGTTCTGCAGCGTCTGCTTGGCGGCGATCGTCGCGGACTTCTTCGCTTTCAGCGTCAGCTTCTTGACAGCCTTCTTCTTCACGGTCGCGGTGACCTTCTTCACGTTAGTCACCTTGCCGCCGGAGGTCGCCACATGGATCATCTTGCTGGAGCCGATCACCTCCTCCTTGCCGTCCACACTCTTGTAGGCTGCCACGGTGAACTTGTAATAGGTTCCTTTCTTCAGCTTCGTGTGCACGAAGGAGTTCTTCGTCTGCTTGGCAATACGCTGCAGCTTGTATTTGGAGCCGCACGGGCTGCCGTACACGATGTAGCCGCTGGCGCCCTTCACCTTGTTCCACTTCAGGGTGATGCTGTTCTTGGTCTGCTTCGTGGACTGCAGCTGAATCGAGGAGAAGCTGGAGCCTTTCGGTTCACCGGTATCCTTCACTGCCGTCATCGCCTTCTCGGCGCCGGCCACGGACTTCGGATCCGCCGGGTCGCCCTCGGCCTTCTTCTGTGCTTCCTCCGCCGTCAGCTTCGGGATCGCCTCAGTCTTTGTTGCGCCGCACTTCGTGCAGGTATAAGTCTTCACGCCGGCTGCTGCTGCGGTCGGCTCGGTGGTCACCTTTCCGACATCCCAGGTGTGTCCGGTGGCCGGAACAGTCTGCTGCGCAGTGATCACCGTTCCGCACACAGTGCACTTCGATCCGTCAGTCTTGCCGGCTGCGGTGCAGGTGGCTGCGACTGCTGCTATGGCAACCGGAGTGTGTCCCTTTGCAGATACTGCCTGCTGGGCAGTAAGCAACTTACCACACACGGAGCAGTGGCTGCCTGCCGTCTTGCCGGCCGCGGTGCAGGTGGCTGCAACGGCTGCATCAGTAACCGGGGTGTGCTTGCCTGTCGCTGCAATTGCCTGTGTTTCGGTCTTTTTGCACACGCTGCAGGTGCGGGTCTGGGAGCCGGCTGCGACGCAGGTGGGTGCCTTTGTCACTGTCCAGACGCTCCACTTATGTTCTTTGCAGTGAACATTGCTGATCCGGAACACACTGCAGCTCGGGATCGCAAAGGTGATGTCCACACCCTTACCATCCGCTGATGTTCTGCTGCTGTAAGGCACCTGGACAGTCCCGCCGGAGGTCTCATGCAGCAGATCGAATGCCATTCCCTGGTAGCTTTCCGGAAGCGTCAGGGTCACCGTAACCGGAGATGCAAGCGGCACATGATCCTCCACCGTCTCCCCCTGTCCGGGTACATCCGATACCACAGATACACTGATATCCATAGTCAGGTTCAGTGTGGAGCTCTCCTGCTGCACATTCTTCAGGATCACCTTCGCCTGATAAACGATCGTTTCTCCTTCGGGTACGCTCTCCGGATCAATCACATGGTTCGCCAGATCCTCCCGGATCTGATTTGCGACAGTTGTCGAAGCGCCCGACATGTTCACAGACACTGTTCCGCCGCTGCCGTTTCCGATCTTCTCTTCCGCCGGAACCGTTGCCCCGATTTCGACATCTCCGTATCCCTGGCTCTGCAGGAGATCATCCATCTGCCGGGTCATATTCGCCAGCTGTGGATCGGCTGCCGAAGCACTGTCGATCATAGTATTATTGTCCGCCTGACTGACCGTATCGACCAGCTTCGTCACAGCTTCCTTCACCGATTCCTTCTGGGCATCCGTCGAAGCCGAGGCTGCCTGATCGATCAGATCGTCCAGCTGAGAAGAAACTTCGTCAGCCGTCGGCTGCTGCGGCTCCTCTTCCCTGAAAATCGGATAGATCGTGATATCACTATTGACCACATAGGAGCCGTCCGCACCTTCTCCGCAGATCATATCCTTCTTGTCCGGACTGAGGCTCCAGCCGGCCAGGCCAGGCCATTCGCCATCCTCAACACTATACACAAGGGGCATCGGGACTGCCGAGATCGGCATTCCCTTTGGCACTGTCTGATAAGTTACATTTTCCTGATCATCCCATTTCCAGTTGAACTGTACCGCATTGATCAGAACTGAGATTCCATTCACATCTACGTATCCCTGTGTACCCAGCGTAACCACTGCGCCAGGTTCCCATACAGCATACAGGGAAATATTATCCGTAATAGCCAACGGTTCCTCATCGCCGGCCCGGATCACGATATTCTTTCCTTCCGGATCTGTACTGAAGCCGGTCACCGCCATCCTTCTGTCATCATTATAAAGGCTTGCCCGCAGTTCCCAAAAACTGATCTTACTGTGATCCGCCGAATAAGAAGATTTCCAGTTTCTCACATCATAGGAGTTGCGATTCATCTCCCAATCCCACCAGTAACCGCCGTTCGGATCGATCGTTATCGCATAATCATCCTCCCAGACTGCATACAGGTCCAGATCTTTATCCACGCGGAGCAGTCCGCCAATCGCTTCGTCATACGCCAGAGCCGGACCATTTTCTGTCAGGCTCCAGCCTGCCAGCATTTTCCCTTCAGGAAGTTCATTGAATTCTCCTCCATACTCATCCAGCCCACCATCGTGTACCGACAGAATAGTATCCGCACGATAGAGCTTTGTATAGGTGGTACGATACTGAATCGTATAATCCTCCTCTTCATCATCCCACTCTTCGAACCCGTACTGGGCACCGTTTCCGTGGAAGGTGACATAATATCCTTCATCCCAGATGGCCGTCAGGGTCATATCTCCGGTCACCACAAAGTATCCATAGGCTCCCTGCTCTTCAAACCACTGGTCATTGATCAGGCCGCTCTCGTCCCCGGTAAGACTCCACCCGACGAAATACATCCGCTCGTTGGTATGCCCCGGAGTTGGCCGGTCATCCACTACATTTCCTATTGCAAAGCTTTCCGTCAGCGTTCCTGCCTGACCCTCATCAGTATACAGATAACCTCCGTTGGCGTCCCAGGTGATGACCCCCGCATCCTTCCATACCGCATACAGTGTTGTATCCTCATCTACCAGAAGATATCCGTATTTCCCTTTGGAAACCTCCATCCAGGAAAGCGTTTGCGTGCTTCCCTGCTGGGTTGCCCATCCGGCAAAGACTCTTCTGTTATTATCGGATACAGGTTTCGGAACATAGGTCAGCGCTGTTCCTTTTGCGACTCTGCTCTCGGTTTCTTCATCGATCATTCCTTCATCTGTGACAAAGGTTACGGTACACAGATCTCCCCATATGGCTGTCAGGGTTACATCCGAATTCATACAGAAATAGTTCTCTCCATCGTCTTCGTCTGTAATCCATTCTGCCCCGGAGAGTTCCCAACCGGTACGGCCTTTCCCTTCCGGCGCTTCTATATGGTAATCCTCTAAATAATCACCGATTTCCCATTCCCAGAAGTTACTTCCTTCCCGAATTTTAAAGGTCAGGGCTTTCTCCCGGACATAGATTTCTTCTTCCTCACCGTCCCCAGCCCAGTATCCGAAGGAACCTTCACCAGCATCAAACGTAAGTGTGTAAACATTATCCCAAACTGCATAGTAGGTAATCGGCTCTGTCACCTCGGAAGGGCCTTCACCCGATGCGTCTTTTGTAAGTGACCATCCTACAAATAGCTTTGAGGTGTCATCCGTTTCCGGACGCGGTGTATTCGGGTATTGACCGGTTACCTCATAAGTAACAATACGCGTGACTTTTTCATCACCATCCCAGAAGTATCCACCATTGGCATCCCAGGTCACTGGAATTCCTTCTTCCCAGATGGCATACAGCGTGAGATCGCTTACTTCGGTGAAGTACTCCCGGTAATCTTCAATCGGTTCTGTTCCGCCTTCTACATCGGTCCAGCCCACAAAAGCTTTCGTCGTCTCCGAATGTCCGGGACTATTATACCAGTAATTTCCGATATCAGAAGGCTTCAGCCACTGTGTTTCCCTCTGAGTCATTTCTGTGTCATCAAAGTATCCTCCGTTAGCATCCCAGGTAATGGTATGATATTCTCCCCACATGGCTGTCAGGGTTACATCCGAAGTCATACGGAAATAGTCCCCTTCTTCGTCTGTAATCCACTCTGCCCCGGAGAGTTCCCAACCGGTACGGCCTTTCCCTTTCGGCGCTTCTATATTGTAATCCTCTAAATAATCACCAATTTCTCGTTCCCAAAAGATTCCTCCTTCACGGATTTTAAAGGTTACTGTTTTCTCCCGGACATAGCTTTCTTCTTCCTCACCGTCCCCTACCCAGTATCCAAAGGAACCTTCACCAGCAGCAAACGTAAGTGTGTAAGTATTATCCCATACTGCATAATAGGTAACGGGCTCTGTTACCTCGGAAGGACCTTCACCCGATGCGTCTTTTGTAAGTGACCATCCTGCATATAGCTTTGAGGTGTCATCCGTTTCCGGACGCGGTGTATTCGGGTATTGACCGGATCCCTCATACGTAACAATACTCGTGACTTTTTCATCACCATTCCAGAAGTATCCGCCGTTGGCATCCCAGGTCACAGGAATGCCCTCTTCCCAGATGGCATAAAGTGTAATTGGTGCTGTTACCTCCAGATATCCTTCAATATTCTCATCGTAGGACAGTGCTTCCTGCGCATCCGCCGTAAGCCCCCATCCCTTGAAGAACATTTTCTCCTGGTTCATACTATGATCCAGATCAGATTCGGTGAACACCTTGCCTGCATAATAGTAATCCGTCTTTGACGTGATTGCATAAGGTTCGTCGTTCTCGTTTATTCCGGTTTCAAAGGCTGCACCGTTGCCATCAAAGGTAACCGGAATAGCATGCTCGACCTTCAGCAGATAACTTCCTGTATTGTCGCTCCAAAAACCGGCATCCAGCAGGACAACTTCTCCAGCTGCCAGTTGTGCAGTAATGCCGAAGTTATTATTTTCATAAGCATCGTCGTTTTCTTCCAGCAGCGAACCGTCTGCATCATAAAGCCATGCCCTAGGATCCCCTTCATTTTCAGAGGAATAGAAGATATACGTTCCGTCCTCCGGTGCTGTAAAGCGGAACCTGGTTTTGCTGCTCACCTGCTTTGTCTCGCCGACTGCAATCGTCTGCGGCTCCTCCCAGATCGCATAGAAGGTCTGATCGCCGGCAACCTGATAATTGTAGACCGTCCGATCAAGGTCCTCATCATAGTAGGTGAAGGTTACAGGCTGCGTACTGTCAGGCTGTTCGCCCCAGCCCCTGAACACCATCTGGTCCTCATGCTGTGGATTATCACCCCCGGGAGTAATGTTCCTGGTCTCGAGCATCTGCCGCTCCACTGTTTCCGTCTTTACGTCTTCTTCTGCCTCATCGTCCCATTCAAGGAAATATCCGCCGTTGGCATCCCAGGTGATCGTATAATAGCTGCCCCAGTTCGCGGCAAATGTCATATCCGATTCAACCAGGCAATACCTGCCTTCATCACCGATCCATTCACTGCCGGACGGCTCCCATCCAATGAGGGCCATGTCTTCCGGTCCTCGCAGACCATAATCGCCCAGTGCTTCGTCCACTTCCCACTCCCAGAGCTTGGTTCCTGCCGCTCTGGTAAATGTCATGGTTTGCTCTTCAACCGAATATTCATCGCCGGTCTCCCTGTCATAAATCCAGTGTATAAAGGAACCATCTCCCGCATCGAGCGTAATCGTGCATTCCTTTGCCCACACTGCGTACATGGTCAGGGGTTCTTCCACGATAGGCCAGCTTTCGCCCTGGCCATCCGCCGTCGTGGACCATTTCTGCAGCATCATTCCCTCTTCACCGGACCTCACATACCCATCGGGACTCCAGAAACTGTCCGTTCCGGCGCGCACATAGGTGATCATCGTCTGGCTGGAATCATCCTCTTCCCCGAAATATCCGCCGTTAGCATCCCAGGTGACGGGAATCCCCTCTTCCCAGATCGCATACAGGATAATGTCGGATTTTTCGGAGAAGTATTCATAATAATCTTCGATAGGTTCTGTACCGCCCTCAATGTCCGTCCAACCGGCAAATACCAGCGTTTCATCAGCGTTATCCGGGCCGGAATTCCATTGACTGTCCAGATCATCAAAGTTGATCCAGCTCTGACGGATCCGCGTTTCCTCAGGATCCCCATAGAAATATCCGCCGTTGGCGTCCCAGATGATCACCGGATACGTTTCCCACACAGCGTACAGATCCATATCCTCTTTCGCGATCAGAAGATAAGAGCTCCCATCCTCTTCTTCGATCCAGGGCATGGGCTCTGTGACATCCGGATCAGTGCTCCAACCGAGGAAAGTCTTCCCTTCCGGAGCTTCCGGCTGACCGAATCCGCCGAGCTTTTCTCCCTTTCTCACCTTTGAGAAAGAGGATTCCGAGGGAACTTCTTCTCCGATCTCATCATCCCATACACGGAAGGTTCCGCCGTTTCCATGCAGCGTAAACGTCACCGCATCCGTCCATACGCCATACAGAGTCACATCTGCCTCGGCAATGAACAAATAGTCTCCATAACCCTCCGCAGACTGCCATTCCATTGGCTCCGTGGCATCCGGATCGGTGCTCCAGCCGAGGAAATATTTCCCCTCACGTTCATAATAGGACATCCATCCTACATAGTCACCCTTTCTGTAGGAGGTAACTGTAGAGGAAACTTCCTCCTCAATACTATCACCTGTTTCTTCATCGTACCGCCACTCTTTAAAGTAGCCGCCCTCGCCGATCTCCCAGGTGATCTTCACTTCCTCTGCATAAACAGCATAGAGCGTTACATCCTCTTCCGCGATCAGATAATATGAGCCATGCTCTTCATCATTCATCCACTCAACCGGCTGGGACCCGTCTTCACTCCAGCTCCATCCGGCAAACACATATCCGTTATCGGCTTTCGTTTCATAGCTGGCTCCAACATATGTTCCACGTGCCCAGGACGACTTGCGTTCCTGTACTGGTACAATCGTCCCGTTTCCGTTCTCATCATACTGCCACTCTGTAAAATGGCCATGGGATCCGGCACTATAAGTGATGGTGACTTCTTCTGCCCAGACAGCATACAGGGTCACGTCCTCTTCTGCTGTAAACAGATAATTTCCGACGCCATCTTCATAGAACTCCTCCATCGGTTCTGTAGCATCCGGCTCCAGGCTCCATCCATTGAATATGTATCCCTCTCTGCTGTTCAATGAAGGACCGCTCCAATTCCCGATATAATCTCCTTTGGGATAAACAGACTGCCTCGAAAAGCTCTCGATTTCTTCCCAATCGCCAGTCTCCTCATTATACTGCTGATCAGGAAAGTATCCATGTGCACCAGCATTAAACGTAATCGTAATCGTTTCTGTCCAAACAGCATACAAGGTCATATCTTCTTCCGCAGTAAAATAGTATTCCCCGTATGAATCATCCCAAAGCTGCTCCATCGGCTCTGCGGCATTCTCCTCCAGACTCCACCCGGCGAACAGATATCCCTCCCTTGGCTGCGGCTCTGGCAAAGCCCCTCTGTCGACATAGTCACCTTTCAGACAGGAATATGAGCCCAAAGAAACCTCTTTTTCAACCCAGCTACCCATTTGCGGATCGTACTCTGATCTGGTAAAGTATCCGTATTCACCGGGGTCTAAGGTAAAGGTGACCGGCTCCCAGTCATTTTCTTTGCGGACCGTCATCGTTCCGGTAAGTACTGCATCAGAGCCATTAAAATACAGATCGATCAATGCAGTTTCTCCGGCAGTCAAATAGAACGAATCTGTTGTTATAAACTGATTTGGTTCAATCTCCGTGCTTTCCGAAAAGCCGTCCGTACCCGTGTAAACAGTAACTCTGCCCCAGTCCACTCCGTCCTGCGAATCAATGTCTATGACATATTCTCCGTTTTCCTCTGGTTGGAAAAGATAATACACATTTCTTGTGATTTCCGCCGGTACATCCACCGTCATCTCTGTCTGTGCATATTCTGCATTGGGCATTACCAGAAGCGACGCCGTTCCGCCATCCGTTCCATCAGTCTCCATCAACTGTGCAGTAATATGAAGCATATAAGTATTTCCCGCCTTCAGCGGCCAGGCTGAGAACAGAGAACACTCCTCGTCTTCTCCTCCGTACGTATATCGTGTGCTGCCTGAGGAATTCCCGTTTCCTGCATGTATAAGCTGATAGCTCAGCTCAAAGCTGCCGTTCGGAACCGAAATCCCGATATCATAAACGCCGTCCTGCTCCACCGTGAAGCGGAAGTATCTGACAAAATGGTCAGCCGGATAATCAAAAAGATACGGCACGCCCACTTCTACCGGTAGAAACTCGTCTTGAACAGCTTCCTCCTCCGCGCCGGTTTCCACTCCGCCCTCATCTGCGCCAAGCAGCAGGGCGGAATCCACCTCCGACGCAATCTCCTCTTCCGGAATCAGATCTGCGAAGGAATCATCCGGCAGTACGTCTTCCGTATCGAAGGAATCCGACGCTGCTTCCTCCTCCAGCTCTTCTTCAATGAAAAAGCCGTCTGTAAGCAGGTCTTCCTCCTCCGGCAGATTGAAGCTCAACTCTGAATCCTGATCAGATTCAAGCGCTTCATCCTGAAACTCCGCATCCTCTGCAATATTCTCATCCGCCGCAAATGCATCATCAGCCAGAAGCTCGTTCTGTGGGAAAAGAACCGCATCCACCAGAGAACTCTCCGCTCCTTCGACTGAAATTTCCGCCTCTTCCGTCTCTTCTGTCAGTACCGGTAAATCTTCATCTCCGATTTCGGACACTACAGGATCTTCCGCCTCAGGAAGGTACGCTTCTTCGTAAGAACCCGGCATTTCTTCCATAGATACCAGTGCGGCATCCATTTCCTCGGAAGCTCTCGCAGTAAATACATTTCCGGGAACTGAAGTGGCTGCCATTATCGCAGTCATCAGCCACGCCAATAATCTTCTTCTTTTCATTTAGGTCTCCTTCCTGTTCTGTAAGTCAAATACATGCAATCGGATTTTTGCACTTATAAACAAAAGCCACTCTTTTTTTATCATATTTTTCTATTTTGCACAATCATTTATTTGCTTCCTTCTGATTTTTCTTATATTTTTCAATAAAAGGTCTCGGAAATCAGCAAAAATTACCAAGCAAAATCCACAAGGACAGATGCGCCAATAAAAGGCCTTGGGGACAGGTCCCGTGGTCACTGCATAAGTGACCTTCGCAGGCTGTCCAGATGCCCCCGAAAAAGGAAATGAATCAACATCTCCTTTCCTTTCACTACTCATGAAAATAACAATGCAACATGTGGACAGCTTCCATCTTTCTCATACCCATGCCCTACGCTGCAGCCAGACAAGGACATGAAAACATATCTTTGAGCAACAGGATTTTTTGAAACAATGGTCTTTCGGAATATAAAATAGGCCTAAAGCCATGGGGACAGGTCCCGTGGTCCTTGCATAAGTGACTTGTGCCGGCCATCCCAATGACCCCTAAACTCAGGACAGCATCCTCTATCCTTTCGCTCTTTCGATCCAGGCCCGAGAACCAGCTGGCATCTTCCATCTCTCCTGCTCCCCATGCCCCGATGCATCATCAAATCATCACACAATCGCATTGCTCTGCACACCGGGATCCTATCGGTACAAAGGGTTTGGTATATAAACATGGCACATACTCACAGGAAACTCTACACCTGGCGCTGCCTGCAATCTACATGTTATATGCAAAAGCAGCTTCCTTCTGTAACTTTTTAAAATCTATTTAATTTTAGCATATCATTATTATCTACAATTGACTGCTCATTTTATTTATGCTATGATTGACCTATCGTCGTTTTGGAGGTGAAGACATGGCAAGATGCGGACGCCGTCAAAGTTCTGCAGGATACGATCATGTAATCATACGCGGGATAAACCGGCAGACGATTTTTCTGGACGAAGAGGATCGGAAACGATTCCTTTCAACAATGCGTCGTTTTTCAAAAGAAACAGAAGTGACAATTATTGTATATTGTCTGATGGATAATCATGTCCATCTTCTCATCCAGCATGATAAATCAGATGCTCTCGGAGATTTTATGAAGAGACTGTCCGGCAGCTATGTTTTCTATTACAATCAAAAATATGATCGGGTCGGGCATTTGTTTCAGGATCGTTTCAAAAGTGAGCCGATCGATACCACCGCATATCTTTTGATTGCATCACGCTATATTATCCAGAATCCTCAAAAAGCCGGTATCTGTAATGCTGCCGACTACAGATGGAGCAGCTGGCATGAGATTTGCGAAAAGCCGCGCCTTAGTGATATCCAGGTTTTGACAGATACAGTCGGCGGGCTTCCCGCGCTTAAGGAATATCTCCTCATGCCGAATGAAGATACCTGTCTTGATCTGGAAGAGAAGAAAAAGCTGCTGTCGGATAACGAACTAACAGAATGGATGCACACAGCTTATGGTTATCACAATCTGTCAGAGACCGGATCCATGACCGATGTGCAAAAAGGAGAACTGTTCCGGATCATGAGGCAAATGGGTGCTTCTGTGAGGCAAATCTCACGGTTGACCGGGATAAGCAGAAATGTCATTCAGAAAACGATGAAAGCCACGGGGAAGGCCACGGGGACAGGTCCCGTGGATCCTACTCACGATTGTTGACAATCTACAGTAAGCCGGAGCCAGCGGACCTGTCCCCGTTGTCCGCTGTCACCGTAACTTGCAGAGTATGCGGCTGGAACCAGCGGACCTGTCCCCGTAGCTCCGGAGTATGCGGCCCGAGCCAGGGGACCTGTCCCCGTGGCTCAGCCGGCGAAAGCTGCCGCGGCGTTGGCGCCGGCCAGACGTCCGGAGGTCAGTGCCCAACCCTGGGCGCAGCCGCCGTAGGTGACGTAGGCTTTGTTGGATTCGTTGAGGGTGCCGAGGGAATCGTTTCCGACGATGTACACGTTCTCAACGGGCGTGCCGTCTTCCTTGAGCAGGTGCATGTCGGTGTCGACGTCCAGGCCGCCGCCGGTGTATTTCTGCGTCATCTCAGCGCTGCCGATGTAGCCGCCGGCTGCGATGATCACGCTGTCGGCGTAGATCTGATAGATGGTTCCGTCGTAGTACTCTGCCTCGACGCCGATCACATTCCCTTCGTCATCCTTGAAAAGCTTCGTGGCGGTCAGCTCGGTCATGTAATCGTTCTTTTCGTTCATGGCCTTTGCCATCTCCATAGAGTTGGCGTAGGCCAGATCCTTGGATGTCATCGTCTTGTCATTGTACATGGTCCACAGCGGCCAGCCGTGCACGTCGTAGAAGGCAAACATATTGTCCAGGAACTGGAAGTCCCAGTTTTCTTCCAGCCAGCCGAAGGTCTCGCCGGATCCCTCGATGAAGAGCTTCACGATCTCTTCCTTGGCGTCGCCGTCCATCGCTTTTTCATGGTTTTTTCCTGCTTTGGCATATGCTAAAATAGAGTTGACTGAACATTTATCAACTTTTGTTTGTATCTATAATCCAGAGGAGGCAATCATGAAACACACAATTCGATCTGTAAAAAAAATCTCACTGGTTCTGACCCTGATGCTCTGCATGGCAATCGGTTCGCTGACTGCTTTTGCTGACCCTTTTAACAAGGTCGCCTATACCGATCATCTGGTCATCCGCGGCGGTGTTATAGCCAGGACAATGGATCTTCCGAAGCTGAAAGGGTATAAGAATCTGAAAGTCTCCTGCAGCAATAAAAAGGTTTCGGCTGAAGTATTCCCGCCCTCCGGTGACAATAAGGTACCCTCTCTCGTCCTGGGTTTCCGGTATGTCGATTCCAGGAAAAACCTCGTCTACCTGAATTCCGGGAAGGCCCTCATCAAGGTCAGCGGCGTCAAAAACGGAAAAAAGAAAACCCTTCGGATCAATGTGAACCTGGAAAAAGGCGCGTTCATCAATCCTTTTAAATCCTTTAAGATCGGTTCCATGGAGTTGAAGAAGTCTTTTAATAAGGGGAACTGGTGGCGCACATATCCCGGAACGGACAAACTGGTCAAGGACGAGAACGTACATACACCCGACAAAATGATGAAGAAGATCTCTGGCAAAAAGCTGAAGCTCCAAATGAAAAAAGACTGGGAGATCCTGTCGATTGAAGAACAGGTCTACACTCAGAAGGGAACGGATCCTGAGACCGGAAAAACCAGATCTTACAAGCTTTCCAACGGGAGCAGGCTGCCGGTCCTTCCGAAGATCCGCGCATCCGTGTATATGAATGTAAATCTCAACGTTCTGGTGCGCAGCACCAAAACGGGGCTTCAGGAAGAGTTCCGCATTTCCGTATTGTAACAGGAACCAGGAGGACAGGTCCGCTGACTCGAGCCAGCGGACCTGTCCTCCTGGTTCACACATCATCGCCTTCCTCAAGATAACGTTTCATCTTTCCGTAGATACATGAAAAGTCGATCCGGCATTCGCCGCCGGAAATCCCGGCCGGGACAGTATCCGCTTTTCTACATTAATCGTATAGAAATGAGATTTTTTCGTAGATCTTTCCGAAATCGATTCTGCACTCTCCGTTCCAGATCCCTACCGGAACAGTATCCTGAAAGCTGTAAATGGCCGGGATCTCGATCTTCTCCAGTTCATAAACAATGATCACTTTTCTGTCCGGGTCAACGATCCAGTATTCCCGCACACCCGCATTCCCATATTTATACAGTTTCAGCTGGAGATCCTTTTTCCTGGTCGAAGGAGAAAGGATCTCCACAAGAAAATCCGGTGCCCCGAAGACCCGCCCGTCCCGGTACTTGCTGCGGTCACATACGATCAGAACATCCGGCTGTACGACCGTCCGGTCATCTTCATCCAGCTGCACATCCACAGGCGAAACAAAAGGCATGCATGGTCCCCCATGCGCAAGGACATGATCCAGAAGAAATTTGTGCAGAAAACCTGCGATGGCCTGGTGCACCGTTGTCGGCGCAGCCATATCATAATACACCCCGTCGATCAGTTCGACACGCTGATCCTCCGGAAGGGCCAGATAGTCCTTAAGGGTATACCCGCCTTCTTTGTATGCTGATGAACCGTCATAAATTACCGGCGCCTCCCGAACAATATCAATATAGGACCCGGAAGTCGAAACACCTGTCGGCGACTTTTCAGATAAATACTGCCTTTCCGGATTCTGCTGCTCTTCCAGTTCCTTATTGGAATGCTCAGGCTTTGTTTTTATATTTCCATTCTTTTCGCTCGTCATATTTCATCCCCCTCAGCATTACCGTTTACCATCTCTTTCCTTATTGCAGCCCCCTTTGCATCAAAACCACTCCGGCAAAGTCAGACGATATTAACGATCCGTGTCGCCGCAGTGATACAGCGGTACTCGGTCCGCACCGGTCCTTCCCCGCCTGTGCTTCCGTCCCCGGAGGTCTCGCTTCTTGTCCCGGCCTGCCCGGGCTGTGCCTCGCGTACGGCACAGTAAAAATGATACAGTGCTCCTTTGTGCGCGATCACGCAGGGCTTGTGGGCATGCCGGTCGTCTATCTCACCTGGATTTCCCACACGCAGAACCGGCTCCGCACATTTCGTCCAGTGCCACAGATCGTCGGATACCGCCAGTCCGTCCTGGGCATGAATGCCGTCATAGCCATAATAGAACATCAGCCATCGCCCCTCGTGCCGGACCACAAACGGATCGGATGTGAACAGGCTGTCCCAGCTCCCGGGGCTTACGCTCAAAATAGGCTCCGTCACTGCCCGCTCCCAGTGAAACAGATCGTCGGACACCGCCAGTCCGATCTGCTCGGTCCAGGGCCAACTATCCCGATCCTTTGCGTTGTAAAAGAGAAAGAACTTTCCTTTGTTCTCTACGAGACAGCCCTTATAGAGTCCGCCCCTCTCCCACGGATTTCCTTCCTCCGGCCGAAGGATCGCCTCCGGAAGCAAATGCCAGTCTTCCAGTGCTTCGTCTTCGGTCCATGCCAGACTTATGCTGGCCGGTCCCTGTTCATATCCTTCCCGTGGATAGCTGTGCACCACCATCCAGTACTTTCCGAAAGCCTTTTTCAAAACGGGGTTCCCCGTCAAGTCATTCTCACGAAGAACCCATACACCGGCAATCCGTGGATTTTTTTCTTTCGCAAAGAGCAGACGCCGGCCACTCCAGTCAAGCAGATTCGTGCTCTCCGCCAGAGCCGTGCGATAACCGGTTCCGTCGAACCCCACATGCAGCATGTAGTATCTGTCATTATGCAGGAACACGAACGGGCAGTCTACCCCCTGGGAATCATATGCGTCCGCAACTCCGGCTGGTGCGAGAAGCACTGTGCCAAGCTTGTCTGTCTGTTTCCATCTTATTCGGTTTTCCCCGTCTTTGTGCATCTCACATTCCTCCGGTTATTCGTGAAGCCTCACGCGACTGTTATCTGAAGTCACGAGATAATGCGCCGGTAATGATTCAAATCCCCTGAAACAAAGCAATATCACTCTCCATCGTCTTCCTCCAGATAGCGTTTCACCTTTTCATAGACCCGTGCAAAGTCGATCCGGCATTCGCCGCCGGAAATCCCGACCGGAACCGTATCCTCAAATCCATATAAGACGGGAATTCCGTCATGCTCCAGGTCATACACGATGATCTTCAGCCTTTCCGGATCCACGACCCAGTATTCCCGCACACCGGCCCTCGCATACTCTGCCAGCTTCCGGTACAGATCGTGGGCCCGGCTGGAGGGTGAGAGGATCTCGATCACAAAATCCGGTGCCCCATTGATGCGGCGGCGGTCATGATCAGCGCGATTACAGATGATCATCAGATCCGGTTGTACCATCGTGTAGTTGTCACTGTGCAGGCGGACATCCAATGGCGCAAAAAACACTTCGCATTCCGGATGATTGTCCATACATGCTGTGAACTGCAAATAGAGCTGGCCCAGAATTGCCTGGTGAAGATCCGTCGGCGAAGCCATGTCATAAAAGACGCCATCGATCAGCTCCACCCTGCGGTCATCCGGAAGAGCATAATAGTCATCGAGTGTATATTTGTGCGGCGGCCGAACCGGGCTTGACGACAGCTGCATCGGCTGTAATGGCGA
>CAMOUV010000023.1 GCA_946626695.1 uncultured Blautia sp. | reverse complement strand
CTTCCGACGGCGGGCCCGTGGCGGTTCCGTCGCAGGATATGGTCCTGGGTATCTATTATCTGACCCAGGAGCGTCCCGGAAACAAGGGAGAAGGCAAGTTCTTCCACAGCGTGAACGAGGCGATCCTGGCGTACGAAAACGGCGTGATCACCCTGCAGACCCGCATCACGGTGCGCTGCTCCAGGATCCAGCCGGACGGCAGTGTTCTGGTGCAGAATATCGAATCCACGCTGGGACGATTCCTGTTCAATGAGATCCTTCCCCAGGATCTTGGATTTGTAGACAGAAGCATCCCCGGAAACGAGCTGAAGCTGGAAGTCGACTTCCTGGTCAAGAAAAAACAGCTGAAGCAGATCCTTGAGAAGGTCATCAACACCCACGGGGCTACCCGCACCGCAGAGGTGCTGGACTCCATCAAAGAGACCGGGTACAAGTATTCCACCCGGGCGGCCATGACGGTTTCCATTTCGGATATGACCGTGCCGCCGCAGAAGCCGGAGCTGATCCAGAGAGCGCAGAACACGGTTGACCTTATCACCAAGAACTTCCGTCGTGGTCTGATCACCGAGGAAGAGCGCTACAAAGAGGTCGTGGATACCTGGAAAGAGACCGACGAGGAGCTGACCCATGCTCTTCTGTCCGGCCTTGACAAATACAACAACATTTTCATGATGGCAGACTCCGGAGCCCGTGGTTCCGACAAGCAGATCAAACAGCTGGCCGGTATGCGAGGCCTGATGGCGGATACCACCGGTCATACCATCGAGCTGCCCATCAAGTCCAATTTCCGTGAAGGTCTGGACGTTCTGGAGTATTTCATGTCCGCTCACGGTGCCCGGAAGGGTATGAGCGACACGGCTCTGCGTACAGCCGACTCGGGTTATCTGACCCGTCGTCTGGTGGACGTTTCCCAGGAGCTGATCATCCGTGAAACCGACTGCTGCGAGACCCGTGATGACATCGTGGGTATGGAGGTCAAGACCTTCAGCGATGGAAAAGAGACCATCGAGACGCTGCAGGAGCGGATCACGGGACGTTTTGCCTGCGAGACCATCACCACGGCCGAGGGCGAAGTGATCGTGAAACGCAATCACATGATCACGCCGAAACGTGCGGCCCGGATCATGAAAGAGGGCGTGAACGAGCTTGGAAATCCCATCGACCGCGTCAAGATCCGTACGATCCTGACCTGCCGCTGCAAGTCCGGTATCTGTGCAAAATGCTACGGCGCCAACATGGCGACCGGCGAACCGGTTCAGGTAGGTGAAGCGGTAGGTATCATCGCAGCCCAGTCCATCGGTGAACCCGGTACCCAGCTGACCATGCGTACCTTCCACTCGGGCGGTGTTGCCGGCGGCGATATCACCCAGGGTCTTCCCCGTGTCGAGGAGCTTTTCGAGGCGCGTAAACCGAAGGGTCTTGCGATCATCACGGAGATCAAGGGAATTGCCACCATCAATGACACCAAGAAGAAGAGAGAAGTCATCGTGACGGATCCGGAGACAGGCGACTCCAAAGCGTACCTGATCCCCTACAGCTCCCGTATCAAGGTTACCGACGGACAGCTCATTGAAGCCGGCGACGAGATCACCGAGGGCTCGGTCAATCCGCATGATATTCTGCGGATCAAGGGTGTCCGTGCCGTGCAGGATTACATGCTTCGCGAAGTACAGCGTGTATACCGTCTGCAGGGCGTGGAGATCAACGACAAGCATATCGAAGTGATCGTCCGCCAGATGCTGAAAAAGATCCGGGTGGAGAACAACGGAGATACCGAATTCCTTCCCGGAACCCATGTGGATGTCCTGGAATTCGAGGATATCAACGAGAAGATGGTCGAAGAAGGCAAAGAGCCCGCAGAGGGCAAGCAGGTTCTTCTGGGTATCACAAAGGCTTCTCTGGCCACGGATTCCTTCATGTCGGCTGCCTCCTTCCAGGAGACCACCAAGGTTCTGACCGAAGCCGCCATCAAGGGCAAGGTCGACCATCTGGTAGGCCTGAAGGAAAATGTTATCATCGGTAAGCTGATCCCGGCCGGAACAGGACTGAAGCGTTACAGCCAGATCCATCTGGATACAGGCGATCAGATCGAGCCGGTCATCGAAGAGGAAGAAGACGTGCTTCCGGAGGATTATCCGGAGGAGCTTCCGGATCTTGAAAACGAGGAGCAGGATGAGCTCATGGATGAAGCCGCTGACGAGGAGGAACTCCTCGAAGAGGAAGAATTTGAAGAGGATCCTGCGGATCTCCCTGAAGAAGAATAACATTATAACGGACAGCGGAAATCATGCCGCTGTCCGTTTTAGTTATAAGGACGGAAAGATTTTGGGATGAATTCATTACACAAGGACCCCGGAGATATGCTATAATAGTTTTCAGACAGATTTCTGAAATGATCAGACAGAGAGGGGGTGCACCTATGGATCGGGAACTGCCTATATCACCATGGCCGGAATGGAAGATCATCGGAAAGGCCGGAGAGGGTTCCTACGGGAGGGTTTATAAAGCAGAGCGGTCGGAACGGGGGCACTCTTTCTATTCCGCCATCAAGGTGATCTCGATCCCGGAGAGCCGGGAGGAGCTGAACGCGATCCTCGTCGAAACGGAGAACGAGGAGGAAGCCAGACAGTATTTTGAAAATGTCATGGAGGACTGCATCCGTGAGATCAGCACCATGGAGAATTTCCGCGGCAATTCCTATGTGGTATCGGTCGAAGATTTCAAAGTGGTGGAGTATCTGGATGAGATCGGCTGGGATATTTTTATCCGCATGGAATATCTGCAGGGCTTTCAGGAGTACCTGGCGGGCAGGAGCTTTGATTCGGAACAGATCATCAAGCTGGGCTGCGATCTCTGCCGGGCGCTGATCTGCTGTGAGAAGTTTCATCTGATCCACCGGGACATCAAGCCCGAAAACATTTTTGTATCCCGCTTCGGGGATTTCAAGCTGGGAGATTTCGGGATCGCCCGGGAGATGGAAAAATCCATGGGCGGTCTTTCCAAGAAGGGGACCAGCTCCTACATGGCTCCGGAGATGTACCACGGAGAGCCCTGCGACAGCCGGGTGGATATTTATTCGCTGGGTCTGGTGCTGTACAGGCTGTGCAACCGCAACCGCCTGCCCTTCCTGAGTCTGGAAAAGCAGCTGATCACCTACAGGGACAAGGAGAACGCGCTGGTGCGCAGGATGGCAGGGGAGCCCTTCCCGGCACCCTGTGATGCCCCGGAGGGACTCTGCAATGTGATCCTCAAGGCCTGTGCCTACTCGCCCTCCGACCGCTACCGGACGCCGGACGAGATGCTGGAGGATCTGGAGTGGGTCAGGAACATCATGGCCGCGGGTTCCTCTGCGGCGGGTCTGCCGGCCGGAATTGACAAGGCCGGAACAGCACCGGAAGAACCGGAACCGAAGGAGCCGGAGCCGAAGGAACCGACGGTGGATTACGAGCGGCCTGTGCAGCGAAGGACCGACATCCGTCCGCGCCGGAAACGGAAAAAAGAATCGGCAGCGGCACACTGGATCCCCGTGATCATTCTGACGACAGCCTTTATCATAGGGGCCGCACTTCTGGCCGGGTTCTATCTCCGGAAAATGGTGGAGGACACGGTCCGGGAACAGACGGAGCGGATGGTTTCCTCGCTGCAGGACCGGAGCGAAGTGACAGATGAGGACAGCAGCGTGGACTTTGCCAGTTCTCTGAGCCTGATCAGCGAGAGAGCGACGGCGATCGTGGAGGAGCTGCCGGAGTATCGTACCGAGGGAAAAGAAGGAGAACGCTTGAAATATTTCAACGCGGACAACGAACTGCGGAAGGTGCTGGTGTATCCGGCTCTCTCCGACGAAGGAATGTACGAAGAATATTATTACTGGAACGGTTCCCTGTTTTTTGCCTATATCTGGAAGGATGACCAGGAGGAGCTGTACTACTATCGTGACGGTATGCTGATCCGGTGGATCGACGAGACAGGCATGATCCACGATGAAGAATATGACAACGTCGAATTTGAGGAACGAGGGGACAGATATTGGACGAAGGCGATCATTCAGATGGAGACCTGATCGGCCCGGAGGCATTCTATGGCTTATACGATTCAGTATGCGTACGTTTCCGATCTGGGAAAAGTGCGTCAAAATAATGAAGATAATTTCTGGTGCGAAGGAAGCTTCCTGCCGGAGCAGAATAACGGGACCAAAGGGATCCGGACCGGAAGTCTGCCCGGAAATTCCTTTTCCGGAGCGGCGGTCCTGGACGGAATGGGCGGCGAAGCCTGCGGAGAGACGGCTGCTTTTCTGGGAGCGAAGACCTTCGGCACCTATCTGGAGGAAAACCGGCCGGGCTTTTTCTTCAAAGATCCGGAGGGGTATATCCGGGATCTGTGCATGACCATGAATAAAGCGGTCACGGATCATGAGGAGGAAAACCAGATCATGTCCATGGGCAGCACCATGGTCTGTGCACTTTTTACGAGATTCTGGATCCATCTGGCCAATCTGGGAGACAGCCGGATCTATGTGATGGAACGGGAAGGCTTCCGTCAGGTGTCGCAGGATCATGTCCTGCGGGCCTTCGCCTACGGGAAGGCGCCCCTGGTTCAGTATCTGGGGATGGAAACGGACGAAGACACCCGTCCCGAGCCGACCATCGTGTCTCTTCATCCCGAGCATGACATGCAGATCCTTCTGTGCACCGACGGTCTGACCGACATGGTGCCGGACGAGGAAATCGAAAAAGTCCTGAAGGAAGAAAAAGACGTAAAAGCAGCGGTGGATAAGCTCCTTTCCATGGCAATGGAAAAGGGCGGAAGAGACAATACGACAATCTGGCTGGGCAGGATCAAGGTACAGGGGATTTCGTGGCTGTCATTCTGAAACGTGGAGGTGCATTGTGAGAAACAGCATGCAGGACCTGGATTTTGAACAGGCGGAGATGGCCGGCCCGATCCAGGATTACGAATTTACCCGGAAAGCGGCACGCAGGTTCCGCGAGGTGGTGAACCTGGAGAGCTTCGAGGATGAGGACGCGGAGACCATTTTTCATTACCTGTATAAGGAGATGGAGCTGGTTTCCTTCGGCGATTACCTGAAACGCTACATCTACGAACGGGCAGGGCTGCAGGAGCCTTTTCAGGAGGTTCCCCAGGAGGTATACCGGGAGATCATGATCGATTCCTTCAAGGAGACCTGCACCCCCAAGTCCATGACGCCCACCTCCACAAAGCTCACGTCCCTGACCGCCAACTGGCTCACCCAGGCTTCCGTTAAACGGGAGACCGTTTTTCTGCTGGGCTTCGCCCTCCGGATGACCGTGGAGGACGTTTCGGATTTCCTGACCCGGGTGCTCCGGGAGCAGGATTTTGATCTGCTGAACGCGGATGAGGTGATCTATCGTTACTGCTATGCCCGGCAGCTGGGATATTACAGGGCCGAGGAGCTGAAAAAACGGTATCAGGAGCTGAAGCCTTCCGCAGAGAAAAAAGAGCTGCATGCGGATTTCTCCGGTATGGAGACCGAGGAGGAGCTGATCGGATATCTTTCGTATCTGAAGAGCCGTGCGGAGGATCCCCTCTCCGAAACCAGCCAGACCTTTCAGGCTTTTATGGCGCTGTATCAGGAGAGCCGGGAGATCATCGCCGGGATGTATCAGGCGGATGAAGAGGAATGGAAAGGCGACCGGATCTGGAAGGCAGACATGATCACTCCCTCCGATGTCGAGAAGGTGATCTGCAGCGGAATCCCGATCAATAATATGGGAAATCTGAAGAAAATGTCAGCCTCCACCCTGGCCAGGCATTTCAGCCAGAAGCGCTTCAGCCGCCAGAGGATCACCAACATTCTCAACCATAAATTCCCGGTGGAGCGTTTCGATCTGATCACCCTGGAATTTTTCATTGTATCCCAGGAGGATGTGGAGGATCCCTATATCCGGTACCGTCACTTTCTTGCGGAGATTCAGGAAATCCTGAAACGCTGTCAGATGGGCGAGATCTATATCGTCAATCCCTATGAGTGCTTTATCCTGATGTGCCTGCTGACCGACTGTCCGCTGGCGGTTTTTTCCGAGATCTGGGAAAAGTCTTACGAGGAAACAGAAGTCTGAAAACAGGGAGGCTGATTCGATGAAGAAGAATAAAAAGCAGGTTCTCATCTCCGGCCTGTGTCTGACGCTCGTCGGCTGCGGCTTATCCGGGCAGACGGCCTTCGGTACGGACATCGGCTTTTCCTATCCCGAAAAGGAGCATTCGCCGATATGCTATGCGGATATCCCGTATACGGGTGTGGAAGCGGAGACCCTGTCGGAGATGACAGAGGAGATGAAACGCCTGAGCCTTCTGCAGGGGTCTGAAGAGGAGATTACGAATCTCTGTGAAAAAATGATCACCGAATATGACAGACAGGCCGTGCAGTACACGCTTTTGATGAACCGGAGCGCCCGGGATTTTTCGGATGATGCGCTTTCGACGGAGCTGGAGGAAGCGGAACAGAGGCTGAACGGGGTCTATGATATCCTGATGGAAGGACTGCAGGCGGCGGCCGTGAACTACGGGGATGCCATCGAAGCATGCTTTCCGGATGACAGCTGGCTGCCCTATATCCGGGAATACGAGCCTTATACGGAGGAACAGAGCCAGATGCAGGCGGAAGAAACCGGACTGGAGCTGGCGTATTACGCGGATGCCGGATACGATGTGATCGCCTGGGTGGACGGTGTAGAGTGGACCTTCGAGAAATACAATGAGACCGAATTCGATACCTGGGAGGAGGACCGGAAGGTGCTCACGGCTCTGTATCAGGCCGCCAACGGGATCCTGGGAGAGGATTACCGCGCGCTTGTAAAAGCCAGGGCTTCCCAGGCGGAGTCCTTCGGATATGACAATTTTGCGGAATATGCCTATGAGGAACTCTATGACCGGGATTATACCGTCGAGGATCTGCAGGAGCTGCGGAAAGTGGTGAAAGAAGAGCTGGCACCGGTCTATCAGGAGCTGAAAGACCGGAAGGATGAGCTGGAACCGGAGGAAGCCGGAGAACTGGGCGGAGGCGATTTTGAAAAAATCCTGGCAGACATCCGTCCTCAGATCGGCAAGGTCAGCCCGTATCTGGAGGAGGCCTTTGATTTTCTGCAGGAGTACCGGATGTACGATGCAGACACGTCCTCCCTGCGGCGAAGCACCGGATATACGGTGGCACTTCCCTATTATGGAAGCGCCATGATCTTTGACCAGATGACCGGGGATTATCAGGATTATTTTACCGCCGTGCATGAGTTCGGACATTTCAATGCAGCCTTCCACGATCCGACCCGGCAGATCTTTTCCAGTACGGTGGAGGATGTGGATGAGACCCAGTCCCAGGGGTTGGAGCTGCTGTTCATGCCATACTGGGAAGAAATATTCCCGGGACAGACGGGAGAATTCCTTGAGACCGCGGCTCTCTGCAACATCCTGCACAGCGTGCTGGATGGTCTGGCCATGGAAGAATTTGAACAGACGGTCTATACGCATCCGGATATGAGCCTGGATGAGATGAATGACCTGCAGGCGTCTCTTCTGCAGGAGTACGGCGTATATGAGGATGAGTCGGACCGATATTACTGGGTGCAGATCACGCATCTCTTCGACATGCCCTTCTATTACACCACCTATGCCACCTCGGCATTAGCGGCGCTGCAGCTCTGGAAGACCGCGCAGACCGATCCGGAGGAAGCCGTGAGGGAATATCTGGAGCTCTCGAAGATCCATGGAGAATATTATTTTCTGTACAGTCTGCAGCTCTGCGGCATTGCGGATCCGCTGGAAAGCGGAGAGATCACCCGCATCGCGGAAAGCGTGCAGGAATATCTTGCGGCGGAGGAAGAAGCCGCATAAAAGGAACGGGGGAAGTGACTCACTTCCCCCGTGTTTTTATTCATTGAAAAAACTGTAAATCGTCCGTGCAAGTCCCGCGATGGAGGCCTGGGCGCTTCCGGGATTCTGCAGGTTTTCGGACAGAAATACGATGACCAGATCGGCAGCCGGCGCGTTGAAGATGATCGCGGCGTCGTTTTCCACATCGGCGAGTTCACCGGTTTTGTTGGCGGTGGATACGCCGGCGGGCATCTGCGCCGGAATCTTGTGGCGCCGGGTCTGCTGCTGCAGCAGGGCAAACATATCTGCCGCGTGGCTGAGAGTCGAGGTGTCCGTAAGCCCTGCCGACGCCTGGTACACTTCCTTCAGGAACCGGCCGCAGTCCTCCGCGGAGGTGTAGTTGTCTCCGTATTCGGTGCTCTGCAGCAGGAGACGCCCCATGGAGGTGGAACCGTAGTCATGGGACTGGCAGAACTGGTTTACCACGTCCATTCCGGCGGAGGTGTCGCCGCCGCCCAGATATCCCACCAGTGTGTTGGCGGCGGTATTGTCGCTGACGGTGATCATGGAATACAGGTTGTTGTACAGATTGTCTGCTCCGTAGGCGGCGGACAGACTGTCGTAGCGTTCGTACACCGCCCCCATGATGAACAGCTTGATCAGACTGGCAGCCTGCATGGGGCCGTTGTTGATGCAGTCGGAGGTGTCGTTTGCCAGATTGCACACATAGACAGACCACGTTCCGTTTCCCTGGGGAAGCTGTGCCTGAACCTGCTGAAGGACCTCGGAGACCCGTTCATCGGAAGTGTTGGCACTGAAGGTGCTGTCCCCGGATCCGGAGGGGGGAGCAAGCATCCCTTCTCCGGCCAGAGGGTCATCCGCCGGGGCGGTTCCTTCGGGCGGGGGCTCGGGTCCCCACAGATCCTCTCCGGCCGGAGCCGAAGCCCAGAGATTTCCGCCCTCTGCCGCAGCCGTGCGGTCAATTCCGAAGTAATCATCAATCCCGTCGGCGATGCCCTGGACCATGAGGGTACGGACGGCCGGATCATTCATCCGGTTGTCATCGCTTTCGTTGGTCATAAAGCCCATCTCGATGATGGTCATGGGTATGGTGCACCAGTTAAAACCGGTCATGTTGTCCGCATAGGTGACTCCCAGATTGGCAAAGCCGGCTGCACTGCAGTATGCGTCGATGACACATTGGGACAGACGGGCGGATTCTTCCGAAAGATACCCTACATACGGGTTGGCTCCGGAAGGGGCCATGGTAAGAGCTCCGGCCATCGTGTGAGTGTCGTCGCCGTTGGCGTGGATGCGGACACTGATGTCGCACCCGGAGGAGCCGGCCAGCTCCGCCCGTTCCTTGTTGCTGATGGCCGTATCGTTGTCCCGCCGGGTCAGGACCGTTTCATATCCCCTGGCCTGCAGCTCGGTATCCAGCATCAGCGCGATATCCAGGTTCAGCTGGTATTCCGGAACACCGGTGTAGGTTCCGGTGGTGCCTGCGGTGGCTTTTGGCTTCGTCTGGGAGGATCCGGGACCGACAGGCTCCGGCGCGCTCATATCAATGTTCCAGCCCTGGTGCCCCGCGTCAATACAGACCCGGTATCCGTTCAAAGCGGCGTGAGCGGCTTCCTCCGCCTGAACGGAAAGGCAGGGAAGAAGAAGAAGAGCGGCACAGAAAGCATACGGGAAGGCCCGGAAGCGGGCATGTCGATTTTTCAATGAAAAGCCTCCTTAACGAATCGGGGTGTAGCCAAAACCGTTGCACAGGGCATCCACCCGGATGCCTTTTTTGCACAGCGGACAATCATCGTGGGTGTACGAAGCGTAGGCGGGAAGATCGGCCGGCGTGAACAGGGAATGGACATGGATGCCGTCGATCTTGGAAACCACGGAAAACAGGGCGGAGATTCCGGTGATGTGGGCTCCGTAGTAGGAAAGGGATTCCACCGCCTGGGCGAGGGATTTGCCTGTGGTGGCGGAAGCCAGCAGGACCAGCACGTTTTTATTGTTGATCCAGAGCTGCAGATTATCCCGGAAGATCATCTGCCCGGTCATGTTGTATTCCGGAGCCAGGACATAGATGGATTTATGCTTGTTCATGGAGATGACCCCCACGCGGGAAAGCTCGGTGGCCAGATAAGCACCGATCACCTCGGTCCCGTCAAGGCACACGATGGTGTCCACTGTGGTGGAGCTGTAATAGTATTCGGAAAGAGCTCTTGCCGCTGCCTGGGCTTCTGTGGTACGGGATTTCAGCGCAGCCATATCCATATAATAATTGATATGGGAGTTCGGCGTCGCGAAATGACCGGGGATCACACGCAGGATCACATCATGGTGACGCTGGGACGTAAGCTTGATATACTGTTCCATACTTCTCCTCCTTTTCCAGAATCCCGGCCCTTGCCGGAAATGTGTAAAATGACTCGTTTCTGTGGGATTGAACAGAAGTCCATTGTTGAAAATTCACACAGACCGGTGAGACTGTGTGAGGATTCTGTATTTATTATAACAGATTATTGGCGAAAAGGAAGTAAAATATTCGACAACTCTATTGACATGGAATCCGCATTCCGGTTAAACTGAATACAGAAGGCAAAGGTTTTCTGATTCCTCAGATGAAGGAGGGGATTGTTATGAACAGACGGATAAAGAAACTCGGCTGTATTCTGCTGGCCCTCACAATGTTCCTGATGCTTCCGGTCCTGCCTGCCTCAAGGCAGTCCCATACCGCGGAGGCGGCGGGAGCTACGTACCGGGTCGTTGTCTCCGAGGGGTACCTGGCACTCCGGACAGCCAAAGCCTATGACTCGCGCAACGAAATCGGCAAGCTGTATACCGGGGATCTGGTAACGATCCAGGACAGCAGTGATTCCCGGTACTGGTATGTGTATTCTTCCAAGCTGGGAAAGTATGGGTATGTGAATAAAGACTATCTCGAATACTACAGCAGTGGGGATACCGCTTCAAAACTGGTGTATGGCGTGACGGTATCCAAGGGCTATCTGGCGCTTCGCACTGCCAAGGCCTACGATTCCCGGAACGAGATCGGCAAGCTTTACAACGGGGATACGGTGGAAGTGCAGGACAGCAGTGATTCCCAGTACTGGTATGTGTATTCTTCCAAGCTGGGCAAATACGGCTATGTAAACAAGGACTATCTGTACTATATCAGCGGATCCTCCGGAAGCTCTTCGGATGCATACACGGTCAGTGTCTCGAAGGGGTATCTGGCCCTCCGCACGGCGATGGCCTACGATTCCCGGAATGAGATCGGCAAGCTGTACAGCGGCGATGTCGTCTACCTGAAGGAGAGATCCGGCTCCCAGTACTGGTATGTATATGCTCCGAACCTGAACAAGTACGGGTATGTGAACAAGGATTACCTGATCGGAAGCAGCTCCGTGAGCTATGTGACAAAGACGGTCCGTGTATCCAAAGGGTATCTGGCTCTCCGGACTGCCAAGGCTTATGATTCCCGGAATGAGATCGGCAAGCTGTATACCGGTGACACGGTGGAGGTGCGGGATTCCAGCGATTCCCAGTACTGGTATGTGTATGCACCGTCACTGGGCAAGTACGGCTATGTGAACAAGGACTATCTGTACTGATGAAAAGGAGGAGGAGAAATGGGGCTTTTTGACAAGAAATACTGTGATGTCTGCGGCGAAAAGATCCGGCTTCTGGGCAACCGTAAGCTGGAGGACGGAAATCTCTGCAAAAACTGTGCGGAAAAGCTTTCTCCCTGGTTCAGTGAAAGAAGGCACAGTACGCTGCAGGAGATCAAGGAGCAGCTGGCCTACCGGGAGGATAACAAAGAAGCCGTCCGGAACTTCCATACCACCCGTTCCTTCGGGAAATATATGAAGCTTCTGATCGATGAGGACAACCGGAAGTTCATGGTCACTTCCGCCAGGGATCTGGAGGAGGCGAACCCGGATGTGCTGGATTATTCCCAGGTGACCGGGGTGGATCTGGATATCGATGAAAATCGTTCCGAGCTCTACCGGGAGGACAAGGAAGGCAACAAGGTCAGTTACAATCCGCCGAAATATGAATACTATTATTACTTTGACGTCATTATCCGTGTAAACCATCCGTATTTTGACGACATGAGATTCCGCCTGAACAGCGAATCCGTAAAGACCGGCACCCACCGTGCGGGAGAACCGGCGGTACAGAGACCGGTCCAGATCAACACCGGCGGCGGGATCGCGGGGGTTCTGGGAAGCGCCCTTACGGCCGCGATGAATAACGTCCACAACGAGACCTGGAATGCGGAATACAACCAGTATGTCCGAATGGGGGAGGAAATCAAGGAGTGTCTGATGTCCGCCAGGCAGCAGGTCAGGGATCAGGCGGAGAAGACAGCCGTGATCTGTCCCTTCTGCGGGGCCAAGACCGTGCCGGACATGAACAACTGCTGTGAATACTGCGGGGGCAGACTCGCTGACTGACGGTGTTTTACCTGTTTTTGATCGAAAAGCGGCATGAAGTTTATGCAAAACAGCTATTGACCTCAAATAACAACTGTGCTAGAATGAATATAACAAAGGCAGAGCACATTTGTTTATAGAGAAACGACAATGCCCCGGGGCTCTGCTCCGGGGCATTTTTATCGGAAAGAGGGTGAGATCATGAAGAGAGATTATTATGAGGTCCTTGGCGTAGACCGGAAAGCCAGCGAGCAGGAGATCAAGAAGGCCTACAGGAAGCTGGCGAAAAAGTATCACCCGGATACCAATCAGGGGAATGCCCAGGCAGAGCAGAAGTTCCGGGAGGTCGGGGAAGCATATGAGATCCTGCGTGATCCGGAAAAAAGAAAACTGTATGATCAGTACGGAGAAGCGGCCTTTACGGAAGGCTTCGGTTCCGCCGGACATGGCGGCAGCCAGGGAAATCCCTTCGGAGGCGGTTTCGGCAGACAATGGAGTGACGGGAACGGTACCACATGGTACACCAGCTATTCCGGCGACGGAATGCATGAAGGAGGTCATGGGGGCTTTGACGGCTTCGAGGATCTGTTCGGTCATTTCTTCGGCGGGATGCACGGGCACCAGTCTCACGCGGTGAATGCGGATCTCAGGGCAGAACTGCAGGTTTCCTTCCTGGAGGCGGCCCTGGGAGGCAAGAAGACGATCCGTCTGACAGGAGAGGACGGCAGAGAGCAGACTCTGGAGGTCACGATTCCTGCCGGTATTGACGAAGGGCAGACGATCCGTCTGCGTGGAAAAGGACGTACGGTTCACGGAAAACAGGGCGATCTGCTGGTTACGATCCATGTGGAGGATAAACCGGGATTTACCCGGAAAGGCAATGATGTGTATTCCACGGCGTGGATCCCCTTTACCACGGCGGTGCTGGGGGGCGAAGCCCCCGTACCCACGATCCATGGCAATGTGATGTGCAAGGTGCCCGCCGGAACCCAGTCCGGCAGCAAGCTGCGGCTCAGAGGCAAGGGCATCCGTCCCGCCAACGGAAGGACGCCCGCGGGGGATGCCTATGTGACGGTGCAGATCCAGGTGCCCCGGGATCTGTCACCGCTGCAGAAAAGCAGACTCCGGGAATACGAGAAGTCCCTCTCCCCGGAAACGCGTACCTCGCGCGCATCGTAAGACAAGTAAAAAGGCTTTCCCGTCCATGATGACAGGAAAGCCTTTGTTTTTTCTTTTTTTGCGCGCCGCACCTCGAAATGCTCCCCCGGACGTTACCTCCACAGTTAACTCGGCCCAGGCACCCTCACGGCACACAGGAGGTTCCGCTTAGTGCTGCTGCATTCCTGCCCTGACACGGTTCACGGATTCCTGTTGCATAAGACCCGGACGTCAACATCACTTACAAAGGGCAGCTCTGCAGAACACACCCCTCGGATTGGCATCACCCCTGCTGTAGCGGATTGCAGGTACAGGGCACCGCTATCTCCCCGGCTGCGCAGTGTTTATTATATGCGCACCCGGGGTGTTTTGTCAAGCGCATAAAACGCCCTGTCCGCCATGAACCGCTTCCCTGGCGGCATCCGGAGAAGAAGGGATACGAAGAAGCTCGCTGCGGGAAAGAAAAACGGTTGTAGAAAGCCGCGAAATAAGGTATAATGGATTTCAGTAATCATGTGTGCACGGGTGTGCAAAGAAGGAGGGCTATATGATAAAAAGAATCGGATTGCTGACAAGCGGCGGCGACTGTCAGGCACTGAACGCTACCATGCGAGGCGTGGTGAAGGGCCTGTCGAATATGGTTGACGAGCTGGAAGTGTACGGCTTTGACGATGGCTACAAGGGCCTGATCTACGGGAAATACCGTATGCTGACCTCCAGAGATTTTTCGGGTATCCTGACACAGGGCGGCACGATCCTGGGAACATCCCGGCAGCCCTTCAAGCTCATGCGTGTTCCGGATGAAAAAGGTCTCGACAAGGTCGAAGCCATGAAGCAGACCTATTACAAGCTGTGTCTGGACTGCCTGGTCATCCTGGGCGGCAACGGAACCCAGAAGACCGCCAATCTTCTGCGGGAAGAGGGGCTGAACATCATCCATCTTCCCAAGACCATCGACAATGATATTTTCGGGACCGACATGACCTTCGGTTTCCAGAGCGCCGTGGATATCGCCACAAAGGCCATCGATGGCATCCATACCACCGCCGCTTCCCACGGCCGTGTGTTTATCGTCGAGGTCATGGGCCACAAGGTAGGAAGTCTTACCCTGCATGCCGGACTGGCAGGCGGCGCGGATATCATCCTGATCCCCGAGATCCCCTACGACATCAAGAAGGTCTGTGAAGCGATCAAAGCCCGTACCAAGGCCGGAAAGAGATTCACGATCCTCGCAGTGGCAGAAGGCGCGATCTCCAAGGAAGATGCCAAGCTTTCCAAAAAGAAATATAAAGAGAAACTGGAAGCCAGAGCAAAGAAATATCCGTCCGTATCCTATGAGATCGCGGACCGCATCCTGAAGGAGACCGGAAGCGAGGTCCGTATCACGGTGCCCGGTCATACCCAGAGAGGCGGCGAGCCCTGTCCCTACGACCGCGTGCTTTCCACCCGGATCGGTGCCGGCGCGGCTGAAGCGATCATGGATGAGGAATACGGCGTGATGATCGGCATCGTAAACGGAAAGATCAAACGGGTTCCCCTTGCAGAATGCGCAGGCAAACTGAAGATGGTTTCCGCGAAAGACCAGACCGTAAAAGCTGCTAAGCAGATAGGCATCAGTTTCGGTGACTGATGATCTGTGGGCAGGAACCTGTGCAGAACGCACCGGCTCCTGCCTTCACTTTCGTACTGTAGTATCCCGGAGGGAGAACGTTTATGAGCTATGTCGCTCTGTACAGAAAATTCAGACCGGATCGTTTTGAGGATGTAAAGGGACAGGATCATATTGTCACCACGCTGACCAACCAGATCCGGGCGGACCGGATCGGACATGCATACCTTTTCTGCGGCACCCGGGGAACCGGCAAGACCTCTGTGGCAAAGATCTTTGCCCGGGCGGTCAACTGCGAGTCTCCGGTGAACGGGAGTCCCTGCAACGAGTGCAGGATCTGCCGTGCGGTGAAGAGCGGGACTTCGATGAATGTGATCGAGATCGATGCGGCCTCCAACAACGGCGTAGACAATATCCGTGAGATCCGGGAGGAGGTTTCCTACAGACCGACGGAGGGCCGTTATAAGGTTTATATCATCGACGAGGTCCACATGCTTTCCACCGGGGCTTTCAATGCCCTTCTGAAAACGCTGGAGGAGCCGCCGGAATATGTGATCTTTATCCTGGCTACCACGGAAGCGCACAAGATCCCCGTGACGATCCTTTCCCGGTGCCAGCGTTATGATTTTCACCGGATTTCCATCGATACCATCGCCGGAAGACTGCAGGAGCTGCTCCGGGCCGAAGGGGTGGAGGCGGAGGAAAAAGCGGTCCGTTATATCGCAAAGGCAGGAGACGGTTCCATGCGTGATGCGCTGAGCCTGCTGGATCAGTGCATTGCCTTCTATCTGGGGGAGACCTTGACCTACGAGAAGGTGCTCGACGTGCTGGGCGCGGCGGATACGGAGGTGTTCAGCCGGATGCTGCGCCGGATCCTTGACGGAGACGCGGCCGGGACGATCCGTATTCTGGAAGAAATGATCATCGCCGGCCGGGAGCTGGGACAGTTTGTCTCGGATTTTGTCTGGTATCTGCGGAATCTCCTTCTGCTCAGCACGGCAGAGAATGCGGAATCCATGATCGACATGTCGGCGGAGAATCTGAAGCAGCTGGAAGAGGAGAGCCATATGGTGCAGCCGGAGACTCTGATGCGTTATATCCGGATTCTCTCGGAGCTGTCCGGACAGATGCGCTACGCCACCCAGAAACGGGTCCTGGCAGAGACCGCGCTGATCAAGCTGTGCCGGCCTGCCATGGAAACCAACCTGGATTCGCTGGTGGACCGGATCCGGCTTCTGGAAAAGAGAATGGACGAAGCGCCGGCGGTGCGTGTGGTAAGTCCGGGACCCGCAGAGCCTATCCACGGGGACACGGCGGCGGAGGCCGCTCCGGCAGCACCCAGGCGGGCGGCACCCGAAGAGCTGCAGAGGATCGTGGAAGGCTGGGGCGGTTTTGTTTCCAGGGTCAAGGGCGGTTTCCAGGTGGTCCTTCGGAACGCGGTTCCGAAATATGATCCGAAACAGGAAAGCAGCGTCCTCTATGTGACCTTCCGGGATCTCTCGGCGGGCTCCTATATCCGGAATGATGAATACCGGCTTCAGCTGCAGGAGATCATCGAGCAGCAGACCGGGGTGCATGCGGAGCTGCAGTTCGTGATGGAGGAGGATACAGCCCGTCAGGGACTGGAACCGGTGACTCTGGAAGAAGCATTTAAGAACATACATACAGAAATTGAGATCGAAGACATGTAGACCAGAAACGGAGGGTATACAGATGGCCAAAAGAGGCGGATATCCGGGCATGGGAATGCCTGGCAACATGAACAATCTGATGAAGCAGGCACAGAAGATGCAGCGGCAGATGGAGGAGAACCAGAAGGCGCTGGAGGAGAAGGAGTTTACAGCCGCGGCAGGCGGCGGAGCCGTGGAGGTGACGGTTACCGGAAAAAGAGAGATCACGAAGGTGAAGCTTTCGGAGGAAGTGGTGGATCCCGATGATATCGAGATGCTGGAGGATCTGATCGTTGCGGCGACGAATGAAGCTCTGCGCAAGGTGGAGGAGGAGTCTGCGGCCGTGATGTCCAAAATGACCGGCGGTCTCGGCGGCCTGGGCGGTCTCGGCGGAGGGTTCCCGTTCTGATGGAGTATTACAGCAGCCACATCACAAAACTGATCGAGCAGTTTGCCCATCTGCCCGGGATCGGAGCGAAATCGGCCCAGAGGCTTGCGTTTCATATTATCAATATGCCCAGGGAACAGGTGAAGACACTGACGGATACGATTTCGCAGGCACGGGAAAATGTCCGTTACTGCAAAATCTGCTGCACGCTCACCGATCAGGAGATCTGCCCGATCTGCGCAAATGACCGCAGGGATCATACCACCATCATGGTGGTGGAGAACACCCGGGATCTGGCAGCCTACGAGAAAACGGGAAAGTACGAAGGCGTATACCATGTCCTTCACGGTGCGATCTCGCCCATGCTGGGAATCGGGCCGGACGACATCCGTCTGAAGGAGCTGATGCAGAGACTGCAGACGGAGGATATCCGGGAGGTGATCATCGCCACCAATTCCAGCCTGGAGGGGGAGACGACCGCCATGTATCTCAGCAAGCTCATCAAGCCGGCAGGGATCCGGGTGAGCCGGATCGCCAGCGGCGTGCCGGTGGGAGGCGATCTGGAATATATCGACGAGGTGACGCTTCTGCGCGCTCTGGACGGAAGAACAGAATTATAAGCAGAAAACAGGCCTGCAGAGTTGATTTTTTTAATCGTTTTTCATATAATAAAAACGTACTCTGTTTGTTTTACTATATCGGCCTATCATACATTTTTTGAACAGGAGGTTCATTACCATGAAATTCTTTATCGACACAGCAAAAGTGGAAGACATCCGCAAGGCAAACGACATGGGGATTATCTGCGGTGTGACGACAAATCCCTCCCTCATCGCAAAAGAAGGAAGAGACTTTAACGAGGTCATCAAAGAGATCACCGAGATCGTGGACGGACCGATCAGCGGAGAAGTAAAAGCTACCACCACGGATGCAGAAGGCATGATCCGTGAAGGCCGCGAGATCGCAGCCATTCATCCGAACATGGTCGTAAAGATCCCGATGACCGGAGAAGGCCTGAAGGCAGTCAAGGTTCTTTCCGCTGAAGGAATCAAGACCAACGTCACCCTGATCTTCACCGCAAACCAGGCTCTGCTGGCAGCAAGAGCAGGTGCATCCTATGTTTCCCCGTTCCTCGGAAGACTGGATGACATCTCCACCGATGGTGTGGAACTGATCGAGACGATCGCGGAAATGTTTGCAGTTGCCGATATTCCTACCGAAATCATCGCAGCCAGCGTACGTCATCCTGTGCATGTAACACAGTGCGCTCTTGCCGGAGCTGACATTGCAACGGTTCCCTACAAGGTTCTGGAGCAGATGCTTCATCATCCGCTGACCGATGCCGGTATCGAGAAATTCCAGAAAGATTATATCGCAGTGTTTGGCGAATGAGACAAAGGAGACAAAAGATATGAATAAGTCAGAGCTTCAGAAGATCGCGAACGAGGTCCGCAAGGACATCGTGACAGCGGTTCATTCGGCAAAAGCAGGTCATCCCGGCGGATCACTGTCAGCGGCCGATGTTTTTACGTATCTGTATTTTGAAGAGATGAACATCGATCCCCAGAATCCGAAGGATCCTGACAGAGACCGTTTCGTGCTTTCCAAGGGGCACACGGCTCCCGGCTATTATTCCGCCCTTGCAGAACGGGGCTATTTCCCGAAAGAAGATCTGAAGACCCTTCGTCATCTGGGCTCGTATCTGCAGGGCCATCCGGACATGAAGCACATTCCCGGCGTGGATATGTCCAGCGGTTCTCTGGGCCAGGGTATCTCTGCGGCAGTCGGCATGGCGCTGGCGGGAAAACTGGACAACAAGAATTACAGAGTCTATACCCTTCTGGGCGACGGCGAGATCCAGGAAGGTCAGGTCTGGGAAGCAGCCATGTTTGCAGGCTTCCGTAAGCTGGACAACCTTGTGGTCATCGTGGACAACAATGGGCTGCAGATCGACGGACCGATCGATAAGGTGAATTCTCCCTATCCGATCGACAAGAAATTCGAAGCATTCAACTTCCATGTGATCAATGTGGCGGACGGCAATGATATGGATCAGCTGAAGGCTGCTTTTGACGAAGCGAAAACGGTCAAAGGAGCTCCTGTGGCGATCATCATGAAGACCCTCAAAGGCAAAGGCGTTTCCTTTATGGAAGGGCAGGTCGGCTGGCACGGAAAAGCCCCCAACGACGAACAGTACGCCCAGGCCATGGCCGATCTGGAGAAAGCAGGTGAAGCATTATGTCAGAAGTAAAGAAGGTCGCAACAAGAGCCAGCTATGGCAACGCCCTGGTAGAGCTTGGAAAAAAATATGATAACGTGATCGTTCTGGATGCAGACTTGGCTAATGCCACCCAGACAGGCATTTTCCAGAAGGAATTCCCGGACAGACATATCGACTGCGGTATCGCTGAATGTAATATGACAGGCATCGCCGCCGGTCTTTCCACCTGCGGAAAAGTTCCCTTTGTCAGCACATTCGCGATGTTTGCGGCAGGCCGTGCCTATGAGCAGGTCCGCAATTCCATTGGCTATCCACAGCTGAACGTGAAGATCGGTGCGACCCACGGCGGCATCTCCGTCGGCGAGGACGGCGCAAGCCATCAGTGTCTTGAGGATTTCGCCCTTATGCGTGTGATCCCGGGAATGGTCGTTGCGTGCCCCTCCGATGATATCGAGGCCAAGGCTCTTGTGGAAGCGGCCTATCAGCATCAGGGACCGGTCTATATGCGCTTCGGCCGTCTGGCCGTTCCGGTCATCAATGACCGCCCGGATTATACCTTTGAGCTTGGCAAGGGCATCGTGCTCCGCGAAGGCAAGGACCTTACCATTATCGCGAACGGCCTGTGCGTGGCTCCTGCTCTGGAAGCGGCTGAGAAGCTGGCGGAGGAAGGGATCGACGCGAAGGTTATCAACATGCATACCATCAAACCGCTGGATACCGAGCTGGTGATCGCTGCCGCAAAAGAGACCGGAAAGGTCGTGACGGTGGAAGAGCATTCCGTTATCGGCGGACTGGGCGGCGCGGTTTGCGAATGCCTGGCCGAAGCGGCACCCGTTCCGGTTAAGCGGATTGGAATCTATGATGTATTCGGTGAATCCGGCGCGGCACCGGCTCTTCTTGAAAAATATGAGCTGGACGCAAACGGAATCTATCGTCAGATCAAGGAATTTGTGGGATAAGTATCGCATTATCTGACCAAAGAATATCTGGAAGCTGCTGCAACAGGAAAGACGCGGAAATCAGAAGCAATCCTGGACGTTGTCTGAATCTTGCGGCAGCTTCTGTATATCATACAGGTGTGAGGGAACATGGCGGAAACAAAAGGACAGACAAAGCAGAATCAGAAGACAAACCAGAAGCAGGAAAAGAACGGAACCACGTCGGCTGCCGAGAGAGCGGAGAAGGCGGAGAAGGCCAGAAAGCGTCAGGCAGCCCAGGGAAACGCCGAGTATAAGGCAAGGCTTCGTTCCAGGCGCCGGACCAGAGCGCGGAGGATCCTGATCATCACGGCTGCCGTGATCCTGGCCGTTGCTGCGGTGCTTTTCTTTATCGAGAAGAGATCCTACCGGAATTACAAGATTCTGCAGACAAGCGAGCAGGAGGATATCGTTTCCACCCGTTATATAGAAATGGCAGGAAATATCCTGCGATACAGTCCGGACGGCCTGTCCCTGCAGACCAATGATATGGAGACGCTCTGGAGTGAAACCTATTCCATGACGAATCCCATCGCGGATGTGCGCGGCGATCATGCCGTGATCGCGGACAAGGACGGAACGGCGATGGTTATCGCAGACAAGAACGGGGTGACGGGGAGCACCTCCACTCCTTATACCATCGTAAAAGTGAGGGTCTCCGACGGAGGCCTTGTGGCGGCGATCCTTGACAGCGGCGACGATACCTGGATTGATTTTTTTGCCCAGGACGGCAGCCTGATCGCGGAGAACCAGACAAAGATCGATGATCCTGGCTATCCGATGGATGTGGCGATTTCCGACGACGGTGTCATCATGATGGTGACCTACCAGTTTGTGGACGGCAGCGAGACCACCAGTTATGTGGCGTTTTATAATTTCGGAGATGTGGGGCAGAATTCGGATGACCGTATCGTGAGCGGATACACCTATGACGGGATCCTGATCCCGCAGATCCTGTATCTGGAGGGCAGCACCAGCGTTGCAGTCCGGGAGGACGGCTTCACGATCTATAAAGGAAAGCAGATCCCGAAGGAATACAAAACGGTGAGCGTCGACAAGGAGATCATCAGCACCTTCTACGACGAAAAAACCATCGGCATGGTCTTCAGGAATGATGACAAGGAAAAACTGTATACCATGAAGGTCTACAATTCGGACGGCGAACTGCGTTTCGAGAAGGACTTCAATATTCCGTATACCAATATCCGTATGAGCGATGGTTCCATACTGATGTTCAATACCTCCCAGATCAGCGTGCTGAACGGCCGCGGCGTGGAGAAATATACGGGAACCGTGGATGGAACGGTCAATAACTTTTTCAAGATTGGATGGAACCGGTATATGCTTGTGCTTGATTCGGGCGTCAACGTGATCAAGCTGAGCTGAACGGGATCCGGAGGTGACAAATGAACTGGACTTGGGCTGGGATCGCAGTGGCGGTCTGTATCGTGATCGCGGCGGTGATCGGCTATAACCGGGGCTTTATCAAAGAGGCGGTCTCGACGCTTCTTCTGTTTCTTTCCATATTGATGGTATGGTTCATCAATCCCTATGTGAATCAGTTCCTGCGTGAGAATACGCCCCTGTATACGAGCGTATCGAAGGCCACCGCGGA